>JALZHG010000159.1 GCA_030914045.1 Chloroflexota bacterium
GAGATTAAGAGATGTTATTCAAGCAGGAGGACCAGGGTACATGTGTTGTACCCTGGTCCTCTTTGTACTCTCCAAACCTTAACTACTCTTTGCGCGTTCTTTGCGTCCTTTGCGTCTTTGCGTTTTCGTCTCTCCTTGGTCGCTACTTCTCTACGGTCCTGCGTTCTCGGCGTAGTAGATGCTGTAGATTGCGTTGGCCGCGTCGTCGGTGACAAGTAGGGAGCCATCGGGGGCGGTCATCACGTCCACGGGGCGGCCAAAGGCGTCCTCACCCAGGAACCAGCCGGTGGCGAAGTCCTGCACCATCTGGTCGCCAGTCGTGGTGTCGGGCTGGCCGTCCTTCATCTGGATGCGCACAATCTTGTAGCCGGTGGGCACGGTGCGGTTCCAGCTACCGTGGAAGGCCACGAACATGTCGCCCCGGAACTGCTCGGGGAAGCTTTCGCCCGTGTAGAAGGCCAGGCCCAGGGGTGCCGAGTGGGCCTGCATTTGCACGGCGGGCACCCCGGTCTTTTCGCAGTAACCCGCGGGTGGGTTCTGGCTCTCGTCGGGTATGCGCTCGCCGTAGCAGTAGGGCCAGCCGTAGTCGGTGTCCTCTTTCACGTTGTAGATCGTCTCCGGCGGCACGTCGTCGCCCAGGCTGTCGCGCCCGTTGTTGGTGGCCCAAAGCTCTCCTGTGCTGGGGTGGAACTCCAGGCCCACCGCATTGCGCAAGCCCTTAGCGTACACCTTCTCGAACTGTCCCTCAGCCGAGTAGCGGAGGATGGCCGCGCGCTTCGGGTCGTCTTCCACGCAGACGTTGCACGATGAGCCAGCCGACACGTACAGTTGCCCATCGGGTCCGAAGGCGAGGGTGCGGGTAGCGTGCCCGCCACCGGACGGCAGGTCGCTGGCAAGCACCTGGCGGTCGTCAGCCACACCGTCGCGGTCGCCGTCCTGCAGGCGGATAATCTCCGTCTCGGTAGCCACGTACACCGCGCCGTCCTGGAATTCGATGCCGTGCACGCCGGGCAGGTTGTCCGCGAACACCTTGACCTCGTCGGCCACGCCATCTTTGTCGGCGTCCGGCAGCGTAACCACCTGACCCGCACGCCTCACCGTGGCGTACACCACCCCCTCCGGCGACAGCCCGAGCCAGCGCACGCCTGACAGCCCGGCAGCGTACACCTTGATATGGAAGCCCGGTGGCAGGTTGATACTGCGCTCCTGCGCGAGGGCACCCTGCCGGGTTGTGTCGTTGGTCTCCACCGTCACGGGCGCAAGTTCCAGCGGCCCATCAGGCCCGGCTTGCGTTGTGGGTGACGGCTCTACAGTCGGGCTGGGTGCCTGCGTCGGCTCCTCGGTGGGCGCGTCGGTGGGTGGGTTGGTCGGCTCCGCTGCCGGAGTGGGTTGGGTGGCAGCAGGTGTCTCGGCACCTGTCGCTGGCATAGTCAAGGTAGGGGTGGGAGTTGCCGGTCCCTGGTCGCATGCGCTCAAAAAGATGAGGCCGGACAGGGCAAGGCCCAATAGCATTCTTGATCTCACTCTTGTATGTTCTCCTGTCTATCGTGAAGGGAAGGGGCAACGCTTACTGTGCAAGTTCTGTTCCGAGGGGGCGCGTGGTTAGTTGTTCGTTGTTAGTGGTTAGATGCTATCTCAAGAACACCATTGTCGAACATCGGCACATGGCCCCACTATGTCATTTTCGAACGGAGTGAGAAATCTCGTCCTCAATGCAGGTGTGACTCTTTTCTTACGAGACTCCACGTTATAGGAAATAGGAAAGGTGTTGTTTGGGTGGAAAGGGACGAGATTTCTCACTCCGTTCGAAAATGACATAGTGGGGACTCTGGTGCTCATACCCGATACTGTTATTCTTGGGATAGCTTCTAGTGCTCGGCTAGTACCTAGCAATCATAACCTTGGCGCGCTTGGCGTCTTAGCGGTTCATTCTCCCATCGCCCATCGTCCTCTGATGGTATAATGGATTACCGCGTGCAATAATCCCCAGTCCTCGGTTTTCAAATCTCCTTTTGCGTAGTCAGGAGCGAATAATGCATTTGAAGCAGCGTTTCGCCGCTTTATTCTTCCTTGTCGTGCTCATATTGTTGGGCACTTTCAACGGTGATTCAGGGCTAGCCTCCCACGTCGTCAGCCAGAGGGCCAGCCAGCAGACTCAGGCGCAGCTAGTGCAGTCGGTGGTCGGGCAGGTGTCGAACGACGAGTTGCTCGACCTGGTGAAGCGTCTGAGTGGGGCCTTGCCCGCAGTGGTTGGCGGCAAGGAAGTTACCTTCCAGACCCGCTACACCCCCTCCGAGCATGGCACCCTCTCCGAGCAATACGTCTACGAGTATTTCCAGGCGCTGGGCCTCGTCAGCAGCTACCACGCCTGGTCGGGCGGACCCTTTGGTTGTGCTACTATCAACGGGCGCAACGTAATAGGCGAGATACCGGGCAGCAAGGAGCCGGGCCGCATCTACATATTCGGCGGCCACCTCGACAGCACGGCCCCAGACACGATGAAGGCTCCCGGCGCTGACGATAACGCCAGCGGCACCTCGGCGCTGATGCTGGCCGCCAGGATATTCAGCAAGTACAGGCCCGACTACACGGTGCGCTTCGTAGCTTTCACGGGCGAGGAGAGCGGGCTGTGCGGCAGCAGAAGGTACGCTTCGGAAGCCAGCGCCAGGGGCGAGGACATACGGGGCGTAATCAACGCCGATATGATCGCGTACGATGGCAACGGCGTTAGGGATGTGGAGATACACGCTGGGGTGCGACCCGATTCCCAGGCGATTGCCGACCTGCTGGTGTCCAACATCGACACGTTAAACCTGGACCTGGTGCCCAACGTCTATACCAGCGACTCGACCGACCGCAGCGATCACGCTTCTTTTTGGGCCAACAATTACCCCGCCGTAACGGTCGCTGAGAACGTCTTCAACGGCGACCCCAACCCCTACTACCACAGCGTAATCTGTTGCGACACCTGGGACCACATGGACCTGGAGATGGCAGCCGACCTGACGAGGGCTATAGTAGCCAGCCTGGCGACCATGACCGGCATGCAGCCCCTGCCCACGCCGACACCCGTACCCGTGGAGCCGGTACCCGGTACCGGTAGCTACAAGTTCCCCGAGACCGGCAAGACCGTGACCGGTATCTTCCTCGACTACTGGAACAGGAACGGCGGCCTGGCCCAGATAGGCTACCCGATCTCGGAGGTTATGGGTGAAGTGTCGGAGTTGAACGGTGAGCCTTATACGGTGCAGTACTTCGAGCGGGCCGTGCTGGAATACCACCCGGAGAACCAGCCTCCATACAACGTTTTGCTGTCGCAATTAGGCACGTACCAGTACAAGAAGAAGTACCCCAACGGCGCGCCCAACCAGCAGGCATCGAGTGTCGGGCAGGTTGTACGCTTCCCAGAGACGGGCAAGGCAGTCGGTGGCAAGTTCGTGGAATACTGGCGCTCGCACGGCGGGGTGGCCCTGCAAGGCTTCCCCATTTCGGAGGAGTTCACCGAGGTAAGCCCCCTCAACGGCAAGACCTACCTGGTGCAATACTTCGAGCGGGCGGTGATGGAGTACCACCCGGAGAACCAACCGCCGTATGACGTGCTCCTGTCGCAGTTGGGTACCTACCAGTACAAGCAGAAGTACAACGGGAGGTAGCACGTACGAGTCCTAAGTGGTGTTGCGCCAAAATGGTATTTCATCATGACGGCGACCCTACTCCCCCTGTCATCCTGAACGCAGTGAAGGATCTCAGATGTGGCCCTTGCCGCCGTGATGAACCTTTACCAACCTAGTGCCGGACGTTCCATAGCATCCCTATTCAGCTTCTTGAGATCCTTCACTGCGTTCAGGATGACAAGGTGGGGCGGGATTGTATAGTCCTACTCTGATACAGCCGCAATGGCATTACTGCCATGCTTTAGCTGAGCGTTAGAGACAAGCACATGCGCGTTGAAAGCATCGCAGACCACCCCCACCTCATCGATACAATCGCCCGGTGGCACTGGGACGAATGGGGCCACCACGACCCTGGTGGTTCAGCCGAGTCCTGGGCGGAAGGCTTGCGGGAGCGCACCAATCGCGACCGCGTGCCCACCACCTATGTGGCTCTCGATGGTGAAGAGCTCGTCGGCTCGGCAACGCTGGTGGACAACGACATGAGCACCCGGCCCGACCTCTCACCGTGGGTGGCGGGGGTGTACGTCAAGCCGGAGCGGCGCGGGCAGGGGGTGGGCAGCGCTCTCATGCGCCACGTCGCGCGCAAGGCTGCTGAGATGGGGATTAAGAAGCTCTATCTTTATACCGGCGGCGCGCGAGTGTTTTACGAGAAGTTAGGGTGGCGGTTTCTCGAAAGCGAGCATTACGAAGGTCGAACGGTCTCGATAATGGAGTTCGATACCGCCGAGGCCGACGGCTAGCCCCTGCCTCCCGCGAGTCGTCGGGCCGCCGGTAGCCGCCTGAGAGCCGACATCGCCCAGATGCCAACCGCCGGGCCAATCGCCAGGAACGCGAACGCCCATTGCCAGCCGAACCACTGCTCCAGCGAGGGGATGAGTCGGATGGTGATCGTGGTGAGCAGGAAGCCCAGGCTGGTTTGCAGGGCCAGGGCAGTGCCGATGTACTCTCGGTCGGATAGCTCGCTGACGCAGGCCGAAAACTGCGCCGAGTCCGCTATTACCGCGAAGCCCCATACGAGGCATATCAGCACCAGCCAGGTAGGGTTGCCGCCGTAGAACAGGCCCACGAGCAGGGCGCACGCTCCGCTTACCAGCAGGGACGCGATGGTGATGGTGGTGCGGCCTATGCGGTCGGCCATCTTCCCGGCGAGCAGGCTGCTCAGGCCCCCGACCCCGATTACCGCAAAGGCCGAGAGGCTGGCCCACTCCGCACCCACGCCAGCCGCCCGGAAGCTGGCGAGCAGGAAGACAGGCACCCAGGCCCACATGGCGTATAGCTCCCACATGTGCCCCAGGTAGCCCACGTTCGCCAGCACTACCTCGCGCTGCCGCAGTATCTGGCCTACGTACCGCCAGTTGAAGGGAGGTGAGGGAGTCCGGTACGGCCCTTCATCAACGAACATGGCGGCTATCAGCCCGCCGAGCGCGGCCAATGCGGCCGCCCCGTACAGCACTACCTTCCAGTCGCCCGCGCCCCCGAAGGCGTTGATGAGGTGCGGGGCCGCCGAACCGAGCGTGAGCGCGCCAACCAGCAGCCCTATGCCCAGGCCCCGGTCCTCTCGCGTCCAGGTAGCCATGATCTTCATGCCCACCGGGTAGACGCCCGCCAGGAGCAAGCCCGTAAGGAAGCGGAACACCAGGGCGAGGTCGAGGCTGTTGGCCGTCAGGGGAATAAGGGCCGTCGCTATCGCCGCCAGCCAGGCCGACGTGGCGAACAGCCAGCGTGTCGAGAGGCGGTCGGACAGGTTCAGCACCGCCGAGCCGAAGGCCCCTACGACGAAGCCACCCTGCACCGAAATGGTGAGCAAGGCCCGGCCCCAGTCGTCCAGGTGCCACTCGGTTGCCAGGGCGGGCACCACCGCCGACGCCGAGAACCAGACCGCCATGCCGAGCAGTTCCGCCAGCGCCAGCAGCAGGAGGGTGCGCCATTTGCTCGGTTGTACGTGTTGCGCTCGCATCCTCACCTAACTCTATCATGGTCTGTGGCTGTACGGTGTTGAACTGGCAGAGTAAAAGGTAGACCTTGTCATTCTGAACGCAGTGAAGAATCTCGTCCCTCAGCACCCAAATACCACCTTTCCTACGGTACTCTGTGGCCGTAGGAAAGGGGCAACATCGTTGTGGAGGACGAGATTCTTCACTGCGTTCAGAATGACAAGGTCTACCTTTGGTCTCCCTGTTTCACGATGATGCTTGCTGGGGCGGTCCTTACCCTGAGTGACACTCATCAGCAACTAAGTGGCTACATTATAAATGCTTGGTGTGCCTTATGCGCCCCAGCGCCGCCTGCTTCGTTTACAATAGGGATAGGAGCGACACCAGCCGCCAAAGTTGACCCCTGTGTCTGTATGGGGGTACAATGCCTGCCGAAGTGGAGTGAAGTCCCCATGAAGGTCATTGTCCAGATACCCTGCCTGAACGAAGAGGCGACACTGCCTGAGGTGCTGCGCGACATCCCCAGGTCGATCCCCGGCGTGGACGTTATTGAGACGCTCGTAATTGACGACGGCTCGACCGACCGCACGGTGGAGGTGGCCCGCAGCCTGGGGGTGCACCACGTCGTGCGGCACAACGGCAACAAGGGTCTGGCGGCGGCATTCCAGACCGGCCTCGATGCGTGCCTGCGCCTGGGCGCCGACATAATCGTCAACACCGACGGCGACAACCAGTACCCCAACCAGATGATCCCCGACCTGCTCGCTCCTATCCTGCGTGGCGAGGCCGACATGGTGATAGGCGACCGCCAGGTGCGCCAGATAGAGCACTTTTCGCCCGTCAAGAAGGTGTTGCAGGTAATGGGTAGCTGGGTGGTGCGCCAGGCCTCCGGCACCGCCGTACCCGACGCCCCTAGCGGCTTCCGTGCCCTCTCCCGCGAGGCCGCACTGCGCATCACCGTCATCACCAAGTACACCTACACGCTGGAAACGATAGTGCAGGCGGGCAAGAAGAACATCAAGATCACCAGCGTGCCGGTGCGCACCAACAAGGTCACCCGCCCGTCGAGGCTGGTGCGTGGTGTGTTCGACTACGTGAAGCGGTCGGGCGCGACCATCGTGCGAATCTACGCCTTGTACGAGCCGCTGAAGGTCTTCTTCTACATCGGCCTGATATTGCTGGGCATCGCCGCCTTTGGCGTGTCGAAGATCCTGTACCACTACTTCTTCCAGGAGGGTTGGAACTTCCGTCAGACGTTCGACCGCCATGCTCCCACCACCGTGGTCACCCTCATCGCGCTGGTGTTCGGCTTCCAGATTTGGCTGATTGGTCTGCTGGCCGACCTGATGGCAGCGGGCCGCCGCATCACAGAGGAAGTGCTCTACCGCACCAGGCGCATCGAACTTGAGCTATCGGAGCTGCGGGAGCGCGGTCAGATGCTGGTGAACCATGCAGACCATGCGGACGGCGTGGAGCACCTGGGCAGCCCCGCGAACGGGACAGCGCATGTCGCGGGCGGGCACATGCAGGTAGGGGCAACTGCCGTACAGGACGGCGGCAGCGTGACCGAGGCCACCTCAAAGGAGGGGCAGCATGCCAAGGAACCCATTTCGGAGGGAGCCGCACGGCAGGTTCGATAAGTTCACCGAGGGTGCCCGTAATGTGCTGGGTCTGGCTCAGAGAGAAGCCAGGCTCCTCAACCACCCCGCTATAGACACAGCGCACCTGCTACTTGGTCTCCTTACCGAGCGGGGTGGTATTGCTGCCGGCGTACTGGCGAGAACTGGTGTCAACCGCGCTGACGTGCGCGGCAAAATTGCTCCGGCAGAGACTGTGAATAAGGCCCCGCCCAGGGGTGAACTGGGGCTGGCACCAGACTCCAAGCAAGCCATTGAACATGCTGTCGAAGTAGCCTTTTCTCTCGGGCATGAATACATTGGGACCGAGCACCTGCTCTACGGCCTGGTGCGCGTAGACGGTGCCGCAGCACGCACATTGGCCGAACTGGGGTTCTCCCTTGAAGAGCTTCTCCTACGCGCTTATGAGGTGTTGCAAGCCTCGACAGGGTACACGAGACCCGACCAGTCACAAGGGGTGCGCTTCGACAAGTTCACGGAGCGCGCCCGCAAAGTCCTGCAACTGTCCCAGGAAGAAGCGGAGCGGCTCAACCACAACTACATAGGAACCGAACACATTCTGCTTGGCCTGGTCCGAGAAGGTGGCGGAGTAGCGGCGCAGGTGTTGTGGAACCTGGGCGTAGACCTGCACAAGGTACGCTCCGCGGTGGAGTTCATCATCGGGCGTGGAGACCGCATGGTGATCGGAGAGATCGGCCTTACCCCTCGTGCCAAGCGAGTGATAGAGCTTGCAGTGGACGAGGCACGCCGCCTCAACCACCATTACATTGGCACCGAGCACCTGTTGCTGGGAGTGGTTAGAGAAGGAGAGGGCATAGCCGCAGGTGTGCTAGAGAGCCTGGGTGTGTCCCTGGAGAAGGTACGTACCCAGGTTATTGCCGTGCTCAAGATTTCATCAGGCCACTCTAGCACTCCATTGGATACCTCCCATGCAGCGTCGCAGACCGCCCCTCAGCACCCTCAGCACCCTCAGCAGAACGTAGAACTGGCAATCAACCAGCACGCGCAGGCGGTGCTACGTATCGCCCAGGAGGAGGCCCGGCGTCTCAACCACAACTATGTAGGTGTGGAGCACGTGTTTCTCGCCTTACTCGGCCTCAATACTACCCGGTCTATCCTCAATCGTCTTGGCCTGGAGCTAGTGCAGAGCAGGAACGCCTTAGAAGCTATAGCAGGCAAGGGCGAACAGGAGGTAACAGGAGAAATCGACTTCACACCCCAAACCAGGCAAGCCGTTCAGTTGGCCGCTGATTTGAGCCGCAAATTTGGACGCGTCGAGATTGGCAGCGAGTTGTTGCTGCTGGGCATCTTGCGCCTGGGGCGAAGCGCGGTCACGGGCGTGCTCTCCCGCTTTAGGGTCCATCCCGACACCGTGCGTGCGGAGGTGCTTGAGTCGCTTCTGGTGCCGCCGGGTGCTAGCGGTCGCATCTCCGGGGGTAGGGCCGGTGAAGGCGAGATACACGTTCATTTCAGCAATCGTGATGACGTTCTAACGTGGGATATTGACCAACCTGCCGGCTTTGCAAGATCGGACTCGGCGCTTTCCCACTTCTCCCACTTCGCGCGAGGGGCGTGGGATGTACTGCGGCTGGCAACCGCCGAGGCCCAACGCCTGCAACATAGCTATGTAGGGACGGAGCATCTGCTGCTGGCGCTGCTCTTAGACGAGGAGGGTCTCCTGCCCCACGTACTGGGCGAGCTTGACCTGGTGGCAGACCAGCTACGTGCTGCGGTGGAGGAAGTTGTCGGCAAAGGTGATGCGGCGGTCACCGACGGAATTACCCTCACGCCCGGTGCTACGCACGCCCTCATGCTTGCTGTAGACGAGGCCGCGCATCTACAGCACAAAGCCGTGGGGCCGGAGCACATTCTGCTCGGCTTGCTGCGAGAGGGCGAGGATATGGCGGCTGGTGCGCTGGCGCGCCTTGGTGTCTCGGTAGAGATGGTCCGTGCCAGGGTGCTTGCGATGCTTGGGGGTGGCGAGTGACGAGTGGTTAGTGGTTAGTGGTTAGTGGTTAGTGGTTAGTGGTTAGATAGAACCGTAGTACCTTGCTGCCCTTGTCATACTGAACGCAGTGAAGAATCTCGTCCCTCACCACCCAAGTTGCCCCTTTCCTTCAGCCAGCATATTCTAACAAGAAGAAGGTAACATCCCGGTTAAGGACGAGATTCTTCACTGCGTTCAGTATGACAAGGTACCGCTTTGGGTGCTCATATCTCTTTTTGACGTACCGTTTGTTCTGGTTTCGCTTCTCTTTACAGACGTATACCACGAGATAGGGCCAACGCTGCGTCAACAAGGTACGTTGGCCCGAACCTTGCAGATATTCGCGGCGCGTCAAGGTATGCGCTGACGTGCCATGTTGGCAGCCCGGCTGATTTTGCTCAAAGTCTTTATGCACGGACACCTTGCCGGGTAGACGAGATTGTGATATAAATTACAATAGAGCAGCGCAATGGAAGCGAACGTGGAAGTGGACGCGGACGCAGAGGCCAGGAGGAGACGGTATGGTGTTCTTGGACTTGTTGGCTCAAGCTACCCCCACAGCCCAGGCGGTAACCGAAACCGCCGTACGGGACAACCAGGCCAACTGGCTGATTATCCTCATCTTCTTCCAGCTAATCATCGGCCTCGCCGTGAGCATGATGTTCATCCCCATGCTCTTCCGCCCCAACAACCCCAACCCGATCAAAGGCATCGCCTACGAGTCGGGTATGCCCCCCATTGGCGAGGCCCAGCAGCGTTACACCGTCCGCTACTACGTCATCGCGATGCTTTTCGTGATATTCGATATAGAAGCCGTGTTCTTCTACCCGTGGGCCGTGGCCTTCAATGCGATTGGCTGGTACGGGTTCATTGAAATGGTCCTATTTATAGCTCTCCTGCTTGTGGCGTACGTTTACGCCTGGAGAAAAGGAGCACTCGATTGGGTCTCTTAGTAAACAGATTCCGCCCCAGCGTGGTCACGACGACCGCCGACTTCCTGTTCAACTGGGCGCACAGGTATTCCATGTGGCCCCTCATATTGGGTACGGCCTGCTGCGCTATCGAGATGATGGCCGTGGGCATCTCGCGGTTCGACATGCTAGAGCGCTTCGGCATGCTGTACCGCTTCTCGCCCCGCCAGAGCGACGTGATGATGGTGTGCGGCACGGTCACCAAGAAGTTCGCCCCGGTCATGCGCACCGTGTGGGACCAGATGGCCGAGCCGAAGTGGTGCATCGCGGTGGGCAACTGCGCCTCCTCCGGCGGCCCATTTCCCACATATGCGGTGGTGCAGGGCATCGATGAGGTGGTGCCGGTAGACATCTACATCCCAGGCTGCCCGCCCAACCCCGAAGCGATCTTCTACGGCGTGCTCAAGTTGCAGGAGAAGGTGCAGGCCCGCAC
>JALZHG010000369.1 GCA_030914045.1 Chloroflexota bacterium
TCACATGACCGGCGCAGAGGTGAAGGAGACTTTCGAGAGGACTGGCTAGGCGATAAGGGAGGTTTCCTCGGGAGACGTCGTCGGCGAATTCGGCAGGTACACGATCCGCACCGACGAGAAGGTTTTGGGCAATGAGATCGTCTTCGAGCTGTGCGACGAGGAACTCGATATGAAGGCCTACGCACGCCGTGTACCAACCCCAGAGCGGGCGGCGGAGCTGCTCGAGAGGTACTCCGTGCCGACGGGAATGTCGGAGGTAACCCCGGGCAAGGTGCCGATGGTGCCCCCTGAGGCGGAAGCAGACTACTGATTCGCTTCCGCTGGTACTAGTCGCCTCGTGCCCCCATATTCACTGACCTACGTAGAACAGGTGTTCTCGAGAATTTGCTAGGCTTCTCGGCTAGCGCGGGGAGGACGGCTCCCCTGAGTGTCAGCCAACCCACCACCCCCGCGATTAGCGAGGCGACCAGGATACCCAGCTTGGCAACGTCAACAAGCGGGCTGTCCGGGAAGGCGAGGTCGGCCCGATCCCCGCTAACCGCCGGTCCTGAGCGAAAGGCGCGCCTGATCTCGTAGATGAAAAAGGAGATAACCGCCTACCACGCAGCCGGCCACGCCATCGAGACCTTCGTACCAATCCTTTGTGGTTTCTAACGTAATTCAAAGGAAGATCAAACGTAGATGGCCTATAAAGTAGCCGAAAGGGTCCGAAGACTCGCGAGGGGAAGGACGCACATTGCCGAGCACCAGAGGAGAACACCGAACCGTCTGACGGCCGAGCACTACTGGCGCACTCGAGAGGAGGTTTCACGCCATGACGCAAAGAACCAGCACAGACATCGGTTTCGTCAAGTTTAGCAACTCCAACCTTATGTTCGAGAACCCTGCACAGGATATCCGCGGCAAAGACGTCTACGACGTAAACGGAGAGCAAATAGGCAGCGTAGATGATCTCTACGTCGACGGGCTAGAGCGTAAGGTGCGCTTCCTGGAGGTAGGTACGGGAGGTTTCCTCGGAATAGGAGAGGAGCACTTGCTGGTCCCGGTGGAGTCCGTCACGGAGGTCGACGAGGTTCGGATTGTCATTGAACCAGGTCGGGAGAAGACAACGGGATCTCCACCCTTTGATACTACGGTGGTGCCCCTGACCGCTTCTCATAAGCGCAACGTCTACAACCACTACGGCCATACCGACCCCACTCGTATCGGTGCTCCTCGAGATCCGTATTCTGGGGGAACCTGAGCCGTTGGTGATAGACGCGATACCCTTACCTGGGTTTGCAGGTTCTTGACCGCGAGCCTCTGTCGGGATGCAAGGGTCAGAAGGAGTGGTGAGGGCCTTGGAGGAACAAATCCTTGAGGGAGCAGCCCTGTACTGGTGGGTCGTGTTCGTGCTGTGGGCGACGCGGCCTGGCTGGGAGTGGTGCTGAGTGTGGGTCGGGGGATAGCCGCAGCCGTAGTCAAGCAGCTGCCAAAGTGAGGGTATCACGCTGAGAGGGAGCAGGCACCAAGGCTACTCAGAGCCTACGCCCGATGGTACCCTGAGGGCAGCGAGAGTAATGCGTGGGAGCAGGATCGCAGGCTCCTCGGCACCCACGCGCACGAGACGCGCCCCGAAGCTCCTCCCGAACGGGTACGCAGTAGTGGACTCACCCAGAAGACGAAGAAAGTGAGACAGCGGTGTTAGGGCCATTCAACCACACGCCGCCCCCGGTGAGAACAGATGGGTAACGCATACAGTGGCATGGGTGACGCTAACCCTCGCCCTTTTGATGGTGGTTCTCTCCGTAGTGCTTCCCCCTTCGGTACGGACCTCCCACCAGAATCAGGTCACCAGGAGGCCGATTCCTCGCAGGACTTTCTCTCTTCTGCCTGACTCGATGGTCACTCGCCCCTCTCCAACCGCCACGCCGGGCTCCACCGGGATCAGGTTAGTGCTTCTTCCCTGTACCGAGAACGACTCCGGCGCTGATCTCCAGGAGGCGTACCCTTCGGGGAGTACTCCTTCGCAGTTGGATGATAAGCGTTGGCACACGGTTCTTTCGGGACCCTGTAGGGCATAAATAGCTGCGTGAGTGCGGCACAGCAGCGGCCCGTGGAGAGGATCGTACGCCCCTTCCAGGACTTCGCCCACAAGCAGTCCTCCGGTGGCATCATCCTGGTCTTTGTCACCGCGGTGGCCCTAGTGTGGGCTAACTCGCCATGGAGCGACAGCTATGCTGCATTGTGGGATTCGAAGTTGACCGTCGGCGTGGGCGACTTCACCCTTTCGAAGGACCTGACGCATTGGATCAACGACGGGCTCATGGCGGTCTTCTTCCTGGTCGTGGGCCTCGAGATCAAGCGCGAGGTTCTGGTAGGTGAGCTCTCGTCCGTACGGAGCGCGGCGCTGCCCGTAGCCGCCGCCCTGGGCGGGGCTGTGGTACCCGCACTGATCTACATTGCCATCAATGCCGGGACCGAGGGGGCAGCCGGTTGGGGAATACCGATGGCCACCGACATAGCCTTCGCCCTAGGAGTGCTTGCGTTGCTGGGAGAGAGGGCACCCGTAGGGCTCAAGGTATTCTTGACGGCCCTTGCCATCGTGGACGACATAGTAGCGGTGCTTGTGATCGCCGTGTTCTACACCTCAGAGATCTCCTGGGGCGCCCTCGCAGTTGGTGGACTCTTTCTGGTAGCGCTAGTCGTGGCCAACCTGATCGGCGTGGGCAAGACGCTGGTCTACGCCCTTCTAGGAGTTGGGCTGTGGCTGGCCTTCCTGTTGTCTGGGATCCACGCCACCATAGCGGGGGTACTCCTGGCGATGACCGTGCCGGCCAGCTCTTTCATCAACGCCAGCGCATTCCTCGAGCGCAGCAGATACATCCTTGACCGCTTCGAGAAAGCCGGCGATAAAGGCGAGCACGTGCTAACAAACGAGGAGCGCCAGGCCGCCCTGCACGCGCTCAACCACGCCACTTACGAGCTCGAGCCGCCCCTGCACGAGCTCGAGCACGCCCTGCACCCTTGGGTGGTATTTGCGATCATGCCGCTCTTCGCTTTGGCCAACGCCGGTGTGCCGCTCGGCGGGGGTATCGCTGAGGCACTGAGG
>JALZHG010000370.1 GCA_030914045.1 Chloroflexota bacterium
CTTCTCACTCCCCCCGCAAGGGGAGGAGGTAAGACCCCTGGAAGAACACCAGGTTGTGAGTTCGCAGGTGTATGGTCAGCAATGGCCGAGCCTAGCTGTTCCTCATGGTCGAGGGCTTGTTTTCGCCCTCTCTCTTCTCTTCCTATTCCGTTGCGTTCGTGCCTCCCTCCCCTGAATATGGGGCGGGGTGCCGTTCAACGGTCGAAGATCGAGAAGCGAGAGTTAGAAATCTCAAGCACATCGCAAGCATGTTCGGTTTTCTTCGAATTCCCGCTTTGCTGCTAGTGAGATTTGCAATTATTCTCACCTCTAACTTAGTAAGTGAGAGGGAGTTGTTCCGTGATAAGAGCGCAGCGGACCCACCCAGACCCATCCCGAACCTGGAAGTGAAACGCTGCAGCGCTGATGGTACTACAGCCGCAAGGCTGTGGGAGAGTAGGCCATCGCGGGGCTTCTCCTTCTTTCTTTTTAACGCCGCCGTCTATAGCTCCTAGCTTCCTGCTAACCGGAAGCCGGGAGTTTTCCATTTAAGTGATTGTTTTCTGCTTCCGGGGCACGGACGCAGATTTTCATCGCTACTGTATACTGGTTGGGCTACTCGCACAGGACACAGTAACGTGGCCGTGGGTCAGCACACTTATATGTAGAGGTGATAACAGCATGCCCGACCCTCGTGTGGAACAATATGCCCGTTTGCTGGTCGAGCGGTGCTTGGACGTGCAGCCCGGCTGGCAGGTAGTGGTGCAGTCTAGCCCGCTGGCCCGCCCGCTTGTAGAGGAAGTAATGCGGCAAATAGCTAGGAGGGGCGCTTACGCGCTGCTTCGGCTGTCGTTCGGCACGCGCACCTGGGAGGGGGAGGCCCCGGAGGAACTCGTCGCTACGCTTCCTCCTATTAGCCGCTACGAAGCGGAGAACATGGACGCCATCATCGTCATCGTTGCGCCCGAGAACACCCACGAGGGCACCGAGATAGGCCTGGCCCGGTTCGCGCTGTTGAGCAGGTCCAACAAGTCCCACCGGGAACGCATGGCAGACGAGACGTTTCCCTGGGTTTTGTGCCAGTTTCCTACCCCCGCGATTGCGCAGGAGGCGGGCATGCCTACTTCGGTCTTCGAGGACTTCCTTTACAATGCCTGCTTGCTCGATTGGGACGCGGAAGCCGCGCGCATGCAACATTACGCCGACAGGTTCGACCGGGCAGACACCGTGCGGATCGTCGCCAGCGGCACCGACCTGACGCTCAGCTTGAAGGGGCGCGTGGGTATGGTGGACGCGGGACACAAGAACATGCCCGGCGGGGAGTTCTTCTACAGCCCGGTGGAAGATGGGACGGAGGGTGTGGTTACATTCGCGGAGTTCCCGGCGGTGTACGCAGGCAACATGGTAGGGGGCATCCGGCTGGTCTTCAAAGAGGGCAGGGTGGTGGAAGCTACCGCGGCGCAGGGTCAGGACTTCTTGAACAGGGTTCTCGACGCCGACGCTGGGGTGCGCGTGCTGGGGGAGTTGGGGATAGGCTGCAACCCGGCGATAAACCGTTTCATGGGTAATACTCTGTACGACGAGAAGATCGACGGGACGGTCCACCTGGCGCTCGGCAACGGTTTCCCGTTCATCGGCGGCCGGAACGTGAGCGCGGTGCACTGGGACATGGTGAAGGACCTGCGGCAGGGCGGGCGGATTTATTGCGATGGCGAACTGGTGCAGGAGAACGGGCGCTGGCTCATCTGACGAGCGAACAACCTTACTCAGAAGCCTAATCAGATGATACCATGGCGGGTGACGACTAGAAAGAACAATCCACCGTTGTCCCAACGAATGCTGTCGACATCATTGATCACTACCCACAAGTTGCCCGATGATGGCACCTCCATGTCAAAAGGATAGTTCTGCCTGGAAAGATTCAGCAAGCGTGCTTTGTCAGCGTCATTCTGCCAGTCGTAACCAGGACCCTCCCCTGTGGCTGTACGTGGCGGGTTTTCGCCTGGAGCCACGATCATTCCTACGACCCGATTGTGGGGCAGGCCCATGATCGTCAGAGCCCTGTCCTTTTTATAGTATTCGGGTTCCCTATAAATTGGGTTCTTCTTCAGGATCTCCTTCATTGTTCCTTTCTGATACCATGCTTCTGGGTAGCCAGCCGCGTCAGTGTAGGGCCAAGCTACCTCTTGGATGATTCCTGGAAATTTTGCCGGATCTTGACCCTCGCGCATCCACTTCTCAACAGCTTTCTTTTGATCCTGAAGCGCCCTAAGGTCACCGAGCGCACCCGGCGAAACATAGCCTGAGATATCAATACTTACCTTCTCTCCTTTCCGCAGTTCTATCCTTGTATCCTGCCAGCTACATTGTGGATAAATTGGGACGTAATACACCGTCTGCCCAGGCAAGCGTATTTGGACTCCTGCACCTTCGTAACGAATGGAGAAAAGGGACCGGAATATGTAGTAGCCAGCAATTACAACGCCTACTAACGTGAACAGCGTCAGAATCAGCAGACCCTGGCGCTGTGTAAGTAGCTGATACAGCAAACTCCACAAGGACTCTATCCGCTGGGAACCAGCAGTCGGCAGTCGCACGGTAGCATCAACTGCGAGTAGCACTGATATGGCAAGAGATATCGCCAGAATACCTCCGAGCATCTGGAGCGTCAGGGGACCGCGGTTTGTGAGCCGCCGCGCCGCTACCGCTAGCGCAAATAGAACCATCCCGGAGGTGAAGAGACTACTGAACAACACGCTGGCAGAGAGCGGTAGTGGACTGAATATGCCCACTAACTCGGCGGCTACCGGTGGTTGGAGCGGACCCCCTGTAAACATCATGGCCCCGAAATAGGTTATCGCCAAATATATGGTAATCAGGAGCCATGTTTGTCGTTTGAGCCAGTCCAGAGGCGTGTCCTTTTGTTCCTCAAAACTCATAAGTCACCTCCAGCAAGAGTGCTCTTACAATATCAGTGGCAGAAAGTTTGATGACCCCCAATATATCACGAATACTATCCTTATGCGAGTAGTCACGCAAAATTAGCCCAACAGATTTATAGCCCACGGTTGCTATCCATCTATGCGGCCTGGGTCTTATAGCG
>JALZHG010000371.1 GCA_030914045.1 Chloroflexota bacterium
GCGCTAGAGAGGCGCTACCTGGCATGATCTCAGCGAACTGGGGACGCATTGTGAACGTCTCCAGCGCCGCCGCCAGGCACCCGGTCGCAGGGATGGCCGCCTACGGCGCCTCGAAGGCGGCCCTCGACCAGCTCACCCGCGTTCTGGCCCTCGAAGGCGACCCTTACGGCATCGCCGTAACGGGCGTCTATCCTGGTGTTGTGGACACCAGGATGCAGGAGGAGTCGCGAGGCTTCGGTGAGGACCTTATCGGCAAACAACTCCACCGCATGTTCCAGGGCTACAGAGATTTCGGGATACTCCGCCCTCCAGAAGAGCCGGCGGAACTCATAAGCTACCTCTGCACCCCAGCCGCGCAACGCCTTAGCGGCCAAATCATCCGCCTCGAACAGCTAGAAGCGCTGAAGGGGGAGCCTTGACTCTGACCGGCAAGACGGCGCTCGTAACGGGAGGTTCGAGCGGCATCGAGGAGGCCACGGCGCGCCTGCTCGCACAGCAGAAATGTAATGTCGCCCTCGCCGCGCGTCGCGAAGACCGCCTGAACAGCCTCGCCGCAGAGCTCGGTGAAGGGGTGCTCGCCGTCCCTACCGACGTTACCGACCCCGCAGCCTGCGAGGATCTCGTCTCACGCGCGGTCAAGAATTTCGGCTCCGTGGATATCCTCGTCGCCAACGCCGGGCTCGCGCTCTACGGCTCCATCGCGGAAGGGAAGCCCGAAGGCTGGCGCAGGATGTTCGAGGTCAACGTGTCGTTTCCGAGGGCATAAACTGTTACGTATGCTACAAAATACAAACAGCTCCGAGCTACGTTCCCACGCTCGGCTCTCGGAAGGACGCACGCCACGATTAGAAGTAACGAGGGCTTAGCGATGCAGTGCAGCCTGCCCGTTACCTTCATTCGCAACGTAGAGGCGGACATGCAGAATCCCTTTGTTCGTATGCGCTGCGATGTATGTTTATTATGCAGCGCTAGGTGTCGTGGTGGGTCTGAAGGGATCGAGGCGACCTGGCGCAGGTCTAGAGTGAGCAGGGGTGGAGGATTTGCACCATCCT
This sequence comes from Chloroflexota bacterium, assembly GCA_030914045.1. Lineage (GTDB taxonomy): Bacteria > Chloroflexota > Chloroflexia > QHBQ01 > JADMIH01 > JADMIH01. The sequence continues at coordinate 1,053 of JALZHG010000371.1, forward strand.
GCATTCGGACTTCCGAGAATTCACCTTCTAGGACGTTCGGTGAATAAGGGCAAGAGGAAAGGCCGAAACTGCTAATAGCCCCGGCCCTCTAATAGATTCAGCCTTGCGCCGGCCGGTAGGTGAGGTAGAGGACGCCCGTGGAGAAGGTCTTCGAGTCCACCAACTCTAGCTTCGTCTGTTCCTCTCCTTCCTCAAAAAGGCGCTTGCCGCTTCCCACCAATATCGGATGGATCATCAACTTCAGCTCATCGAGCAAGCCGTAGCGCAGAAGCGAGCGGACGAGCGCGCCGCTGCCGGAGATTACGATGTCCCTGCCCTCCCCCTGCTTGAGGTTCGCTAACTCATCAGCAACGTTCTCGCTGATGAGCGTGGAGTTCTGCCACCCAAGCGGCTCCTCGAGGGTCGTCGAGACGACGTACTTTTTCATGGCGTTCATCTGAGCGGCCATCGGATTCTCCTCAGGATCCTGCTCGGGCCAGAAGGCGGCCCACTCCTCGTAGTTCACCCTTCCCATCAGCATAGCGTCCGCGGCGGCAAAGCCCTCCCCTACCGCCTGGCCCATCTCCTCATTGAAGTAGGGGAAGTGCCACTTGTCCGGGGACTCCATCACGCCGTCCAGCGACAGAAACTCCGCAGCAACCACTTTCCTCATCTCGATCTCCTCCTCCTACGTCTGTTGGCTTGACTGTCCTTAGCATATAGTCCTGCTTCGCAAGTGGCGAACTTCGGAGAACACGCAGAAGACGAACTTCTTAGAACTCCGTCAAGGCGAAGTTCGCAGAATTTTCCTTCTACGAGGTTCGGTGAATAAGAGGGCGCGCCAATAGGCGGGCAACTTCGCGCACACGCCAACCTTTAGAAGGATTGCACAGCCTTCTGACTGGCCCTTGACACGTAAGCTGGTCGCCTATTCGCGTAAGCTCTAAAGTAAGATGAATCTATGAAACAAAAACAATTCAGTACTACAGCAGAGGGCATGGCCCTGGTGCGCGCCATCGAGGCGTCAAGACCGCCGGACAAGCGGATTTGCTATGATCCAATCGCCCGCGCACTGGTAAACCCTATTATGGTTTTCGTCAGCAAGCTGGTGATTGATTCCGGCATTTACGACCGATTCTTCGCTCCGGGGGTGGGGGCGATAGAATTCATTACCGCCCGGGAGCGGTACATCGATGACTTCCTCAAAGCCTGCCTGAGCGAAGAGCTCGACCAGGTCGTCATCCTGGGCGCGGGGTTCGATACGCGAGCGTACCGCGTCGCGGGAATCGAGCAGACACGGGTGTTCGAAGTCGATCACCCTACGACCCAGGAAGTCAAGCTGAAGCGGTTAAAGAAAGTCATCGACCCCTGCCCGATCACGTCACCTTCATCCCGGTGGACTTCGATACCAATACGCTCGCCGAGCGCCTACTCGCCAGCAGCTACAACGAACAAGGAAAGACGCTGTTCATCTGGCAGGGTGTGACCATGTACCTTACTCCGAAAGGGATCGACAGCACACTGGCTTTCATTACCAATCATTCTGGGCCGGACAGCCCGGTGATCTTTGACTATTTCTACAACGAAACCTTGCGCGACATGAAGATGAAGACCACGCGGCGGATAACACGGGCAATAGGCGAGAGGTTGATTTTCGGGATTGATGAAGGCCAGATTGAGCCGTTTCTTACCCGGCGCGGCTTCCGCGATGTTCGCAATGCGGATGCCGAAGAACTAACACGGCTCTATTTTACCGGCCCGAATGCCGGTTGCGCGATTAGCACAGGCGTTGCCATCGCGTCGGCAAGGGTGGACAAATCTCTATGACAGCGACTCGGCTGTCATAGAGGCTTCATCCATGGTGCCGTCGTAGCGCTCCAGCTTAGTACGCAGGGGAGCCTTGATGGGAAAGACCCGTAAGGGGTCGAAGTGGCTACGTAGCGCGCTGACCGAGTCGGCTCGCGCTGCGGCACGCTCCAAGGGGACCTACCTTGCGGCGCACTACGCCCGCCTCAGAGGCCGGCGTGGTTCCAAGAAAGCTGCCGTGACGG
>JALZHG010000372.1 GCA_030914045.1 Chloroflexota bacterium
GCGTTCTGCTCCTGGAGCCTCAAGAACTCCATCCCGTCCTGAGCAAGCCCGACGCCGCGCCTCTGAGCAGCCGCAAGGTTCTCCGTTAGCGCCTCCCAGGAGTCGCGCTGAGCCTCGGTCATCTCCCGGGCAGTACGCGTCATCTTGTCTAAGTTCGTGGTGGCCACCGGCATTCCTCCATCGTAGTAGGTCCGTGCTGCTATGTTCATTACACACATATACGCAACTTGCACTCTGCGAAAGCCCCGGATACTGCGTCTTGGTGAACAACCTCACGCCGAGGGAGAAGTTTTCTCCTCTTTCTAGAGGTGCGCAGAGGTGTAGGTGCTCGGCAATCGAGGCCATGAGAAGACCTTCTCGGACACCTGCCACTTTAACCTAAGTGGCAGCGAATGCAGCAAGTCTACGTTACCATCCACGTGGACGGCAAGGAGCTGACAAATTGAGCGAGACAGAGAAGATCACGATCAATCTAGGCTTGGTGGACCTCGGGCAGATCGACCTGCTGGTGCAGGAGGGCTTCTACCAGAACCGTACCGACTTTATTCGCACGGCGATTCGCAACCAGCTTAACGCGCACGCCGAAGCGGTCAAGCATACGGTAGCCCGCAAGGAGCTGGTGCTCGGCCTCCAGCACTACGCCCGCCCTGACCTGGAGGCGGTCCGCGATGCCGGCGAGACGCTGGAGATAAGGGTGCTGGGCCTAGCAAGCATCGCCGACGACGTCCCACCGGAGCTTGCGCTTGAGACTATTGATTCCATCGACGTTCTGGGAGCATTCCGGGCGAGTCCAGACGTCAAAGCGGCTCTAGCAGGGCGGATTCGGTCTACGTAACGCGGAATATGGACGCAGTACCGTCGAGTGGCGATCACCGCTTGACCCTCACGCTCCAGCATTAGATAAACTCTTTGTTCCCATACCAGTAACAGGCCCACCCTACGGTCGCGCACCTCGCAGACGAACGCTGTGCGAGGGGGTGCACTCTGAGGAAGGAAAGACGTCTACCTTTGAGACCGGCGTAACCCTTTTCGTTCCCTTCCCAACGTAAGTAGACCAAGGGTGTATTCGGCACGACGCTACATAACATAAGCATCGCCACAGGTTGAGCCGCAAAAGCACCGGCCTCACCAGACCTTTGGTCACGTTCTAATGCCTCATAATCTTATCGATCCTCGCTCTGTTCGTGCCACGCGCTCCTTCAGTTGTAGGGGACTTCGGTGTTTCGAACGTAGCGGACCAGCGTCGATAGATGCCCCTGAGATCTCCCTCGGCGACCACGCGGTGACGCCTGATCTCGTCCTCCCTAGATCGAAGCCCACGGGCAAATACCGCTGAATCTGGGGCTGGCTGCTTGACAGGAACCTCTCAGGGTGTAATCTACCATCTATGTGGATGGTATGCAGATGGTGCATGGATGCCAAAGAGAGGAGAACATGACTATGAGTGATCAGATGCAGGGTGGCATGGCGGAGGCGATGCGTCTCATGCAGGAGGGCGAGCTGGCCGAGGCAACGGCCGTCATCCAACGTGTGCTCGGTGGTAGCTCCCTCGGGAGCGGATTCGCCCCGGTGGCTTCGCTGGACGCCCCCAGCGGTGCCGACGAGCCGATCGAAGTGGAAAGTAGCGTCGTGGAGGAAGCCCCGCACCCTAAGGCGGCTAGTCGGCCTGCCGCAGGTGGTGAACCGGCCGCAGCCTCACGACCCGCCGCTTTACCCCTGTTATTCGGCAGCGTGCCCTTAACCATGCCCGACGGGCTCCCCTTAACCACGCCTGGCAGCATGCCCTTGACCATACCAGAAGGGTTGCCCGGGCTGCCCGGCGCTATGCCCAGCCCGAAAGAAGGAGAGACCGATCCGGCTGTTGTTCCGACAGGGGGCCAGTTTGTCGAGCGCTCCTACACCAATCAGGCCGGGACCCGTTCTTACAAGCTGTACATCCCGAGCGGCTACATAGGCCAGGAAGTGCCCTTGGTAGTGATGCTCCACGGCTGTACCCAGAGCCCTAACGACATCGCTGCCGGAACCCGATTGAACGCGCTCGCCGAGGAGCAGATCTTCCTCGTGGCCTACCCCGCGCAGGCACAGGGTGCCAACATGAACAAGTGTTGGAACTGGTTCAAGGCTTCGGACCAGGAGCACGGGCGCGGCGAGCCTTCGCTGGTCGCGGGCATCACGCGCCAGATCATCGACGAGTTCAACGTCGCCGATGGCCGGGTGTACGTGGCCGGAATGTCGTCCGGTGGGGCGATGGCGGCGATCATGGCCGAGGCCTACCCCGACCTCTACGCCGCGGTCGGCGTCCATTCGGGTCTCGCCCCCGGCGCGGCCCACGACATGCCCTCAGCCTTCGCCGCGATGCGCCAAGGGGGGCCGGCCACCCCGCGGCGGGATGTTACCTTCGCGACGGCCACGGGACAGTCCGCCCGGATAGTGCCGGCGATCGTGTTCCACGGGGATTGCGACAAGACGGTTCACCCGCGCAACGCCGATCACTTGCTCGAGCACTATTGCACCGACAAGACCACCGATAGACGAGACGAGGCTGGCAGATCGACGCCGCGCGGGACGGTGCGTCAGGGACAGGTCCCCGGCGGGCACGCCTACACCCGCGCCACCTACCGCGACGCCGGAGGGCGTGCCATCATGGAGCGGTGGATGGTCCATGGGCTCGGACACGCGTGGTCGGGTGGTAGCTCCTCCGGCTCGTACACCGACCCCAAGGGACCTGACGCCTCCGTGGAGATGGTACGGTTCTTCAACCAGCATCCTCAGCAAGAGCCGATTGGGCTGGCGACCGATTGACGGACGTGGAGACAATATAAGCGCTGGTGAGACTAATCGGATAGGATCCTAGAAACGACCGTTGATAGTCCCCTAGCCTCGGCTTCGCACAGTGTGAAGCCGAGGCTAGAAATCTTGTGGTATACCGCCTAACCTGGTTGGCGCGAGCACCCTGGCGCCCTGTGGTGTGACTGTGGAGTTTTCTGACCGCCTATCATCCTCCATCGCGCCGCCCGATCAGCAGTGAAGCAATCTGCTCCCTCCACGTCTTCAGAGAGGAGCTTGACTCTACCTTCTAC
>JALZHG010000160.1 GCA_030914045.1 Chloroflexota bacterium
ATGATGAACAGGTCGCACAGGTGATAAGCCGCGCGGAGCGTATCGTCGTCCACCCGCCCCACGAGCACCACGTAGTCTTCAAGGTGCAGCGAGGCGATGCGCGTCTCTATCAGTTCGCGTTGCGGGCCTTCACCGACGATGAGGTAGCAAATATCCTGTCGCTGGGCGATGATGCGCGGCATCACCTCCGTGAGGAAGTGCACCACGCCCTTGCGCTCGATCAGGCGGCCCACCGTGAGCAGCACCTTACGGTCTCGCAGCCTCTTCCCTGCGGCCATTTGCAGGTTGCGCATTGCCTGCGTCGTAAATTGGTCGGCGAACTCCAGCATGTTCACACCGTTGGGTACCACTTCGCACAACGCGGAAGGCACGCCACGCTTGATGCACTGGTGCCTGGTGTAGCTGCTGACGCAAATCACCTTGTCCATGCGGCGCAGGCACCTGGGGATTACCCACTGGTACAGGCGGTTAGAGTAGGTCACGTCGAGACCGTGCACGGTGACCACGACAGGCACCCGCAACAGCGTGCGTAGCGCGAGGCCGAGGGGTGTCAGCAGGGCGTCGGAGAGGTGAATGAGCTTGACGTGGTTGGATCGCGAAACGGTGAGCACCGCCCGCAGGAAGGCGTACACAACGAAAAAGGGCACAAAGAGAGTCGAGCCGCCCCAGTAGATAGTGCGCGTGGGTGTGAGCCTCCCGACTTCCTTGGTCAGGCTCTGGCTCAGGCGTTGCATGCCCCCCACGGAGGGCGGGTGCTTGCGCGTGATGAATAAGATCATACGGTGGGGCTGCTGAAACGTGAAACGTGAAACGTGATGCGGCTTAAGGAACAGGGTAGGTGTTCAGAGCCACACTGGTGCATGAGCACCATCACGTTTCACGTTTCACGTTTCAGCACCAGCTCCTTGTAGAAATCGAGTTGCTCGCGGGCAATGGCGTCCCAGGTGAACTGGGCTGCCCAACTCTTGCCTGCTTCTCCCAGTTTCTCCCGCAGGTCCAAATCTGTGGCTACCCGGCGCATCGCGTCCGCCAGCGCCTGCGGGTCGTCTTCGGGCACCAGCACCCCGTGCCCCGTGGGGTAAGGCGGCGCGTTGTCGCGCAGACCGGCGATGTTCGTGCCGACCACCGGCGCGCCTGCCGCGCCTGCCTCCAGTGCCGTGATCGGGCCGGTCTCGTACCTCGACGGTATGGCGACCAGCAACGCGTGCTTCATCAATTCTGCCGCCCGCACGGAGTCTACCTGGCCTACGAAACGAATGCGGTTGCGGTAGCGGGCACGGGCCACCAGGTTGTCCAGCGCAAACGTCTGGGCACCGGAACCGCCACCCGCGATCAGCAAGCGCACGGTGGGCACCCTGCTCGCCAGTTCGTCAAAGGCCGCCACCAACCTGTCGAGGCCCTTCTGGTACACGTCGATGCGGCCAATGGACAGGATGTACGGGTCTTCCGGCCTGGGACCGCCCGGCATCTGCCCCGCGCTGAAGAAGACGGGGCTTGCGGCGTAGCGTATCACCCTGATGTTCGCCTGCGGTCCCTTTAGCTCCCTTAGCTGCTCCCCCACCTGGATGGAGGTCGCCACAAAGTTCTTGAAGCGCGAGAGCAGCGGCTGCTCCACCAGGCGCGGGCCCCACCCGGCGAGGCCATACTTCTTGCTGGCGTGCTCCCCGTACACGTTCTGCACGCTCGCCACCGAGGGGGTGCGTCCGCACCACAGCGGCGCGCCGACCGGCGAGAACGGGGAGACATCCTCGATGACTATATCATAGCCCCCACGCTTTATCAAGCGAGCGGCGGCCAGGGTATAAGTGAGCCTGCTGAGTACGTAGGACCGCTTGCTGCCGACCCTCCGGTATTGCACCCCGACCCGGTTCTCGCTAATCTCAGCGCCGGGGTACATGCCGCACACCACCTGTATGCGCTCGCCGCCCCGGACTATGCGCCCGTAGATTTCGAGCGTGCGGTAGGCTCCCCCGCCGCCGACCCAGGGGTTCCCGATATCGTCATATATGACGTGCAGTATGCGCATACTTGCAGGTACGCCCCGACAAAGGTTAGAGCCTGCTGGCTATCCCGGCCCAGAGCACTATGCCGAGCATCGACCACGCCCGCGAAAGGAGCGCGGCGGCGGCGGCTATGGGCGCGGGCACCCCGACCAGCGCGGTGAGCAAGCTTACAATAAAGAACTCGCGCACGACAAGCCCCTGCGGCACGAACACGGCCAGGTAGCCCGCCACCCAGGAAGCCGCGAATATCCCCCCGACCACCGGGGCCGATGAGAGAGGGAGGTCCGGGTACAGGGCGGCTACCAGCGCGAAGGAAATGGCCGCGAAGATGAGCCAGTTGAATAGGTACGGCACCAGGAGCAACAGCATGTCACGAGCCGTGAGTCTGACTTCGATGGGCCTGCGCTTCAGCCGTGCCAGCACCCAGTTAAGCAGCCGGAACAGCAGGCCGGGCTGCGTAATCAGCAGCAAGAGGCCAACGATTAGCGCCACACCCACCCAGGTTGGAGCGTCACGCCAGGCGAAGAGGGTCAGCGAGGATACGATGGCGGCCCCCAGCAGCACCAGCACGCTCTCTACGGCTACGCTGATGGCCGACACCAGCCTGGGCACCCCCTGGCGCTCCACGAGCATCACGCGGCTCACGGCGTGCCACACGGAACCAGGCACGAACCCGGCCAGCCCCGAGTAGTAGACCGCCTGCGTGCTCACCCGCCAGGGCAGAACGTGCCCCAGCTTCTCCAGCACTTTCGCCCATGCGTATACGGGCACGGGTCCGCGCACCAATAACAGCACGGTAGCGATGGCAATATATACCGGGTCGAGCACCCAGTCGTAGTCGAGCACCTGTGGCAAGAGATCGTAGACCGCCCGCGCGAAGAATACGACCACTACGAGCGCGAGCAGCACCTGCGCCACTCTACGCACGCGCCCCGAACTCAGCACATCCCCAGCCGCGCCACTCAACTGCTTCACCAGTAGACTGTACCGGAGGTACCTGGCTTTGTCAATCAGGCGGCAGGCTGCAATGAGGCTGAAGGGCGAGAGGTGGTTAAGCTCTCAGGTCTACGGCCCGGTCGAGATTGCCTAGCTTGGAAATTGCGTGCCAACTCAGAGCGCAACTGGTACCGTTGCCGAACCCTTGCACACCAGCCCCTAAACCATAAGGCTAATGCTTAATTACTACCTATCCAAATCAGTTGCGACGGTAGTATAATATTCGTCACCCGGCGAGTCGTAGCTGAAACGTTCTCAATCCCAACTCCTGACGCCGTCAGTAACCCATCGACGGGACCTCAGGTAGTTTCTGCAAGAAAGCTTGCAGGAAAGGATCGAAAATGGAAACCCCCTGGGCGATTTTGCTATGCAAATTCAACGACAATAACAGCGAACCTTTCACACGCCGCGCTTACGAACGCCTATTTACAACAACCGGCGCGGGCGCATCCAACATGCTTGATTACTTTCGTGACGTTTCGCACGGCAACCTGGACCTCAGCGGGTCGCAAGTCTTCGGCTGGTATACGCTGGGATTCACCCAGGCGCAATATGACGCAAGCACCCGGCGCAACCGAGACGCGGGGCGCACCCAGCTCGTGACCGCGGCCCGACGGGCAGCTCAAGACGCAGGTGTTAACCTGAACGACTACTTTGGTGTGGTCGTGTGCATGAACCAGATCGGCGATCTTTTTGGCGGGCCTCGTTATGCCGTATGCGGTGCCACTACCTTCAACCAGACGATAATCGGCCAGGAGATGGGGCACGGCTATGGACTCGATCACTCCAAGGCAGATGGCATAGCCGAGGAGTACCAGGACAGGTGGGACGTTATGAGCGCGGCCAACACGTACCATGCTAGCCACACCGAGTTCACAAACATCGGTCCTATCTTGAACGCCTGGAACATGAGGGGCCGCAACTGGCTCGATGAGACACGTGTGTGGCGCGGGGACCCGGCAGGCGTAGACATGCAAATCGAGCTGCGCCCTCTCGTGCGGCGGGACCTGCCTGGCTGGCTGGCGGCGGAATTGCCAGGCGGGTACCTGGTAGAATTTCGCACGCAGGCAGGCTGGGACCAGGCGATACCGCGGCCCGCCGTACTTGTTCATAGGTTCGAGGGGAACCACTCCTACATAATGAAGAGCGTCTCGGACCAGTGGGACCTGGTCCAGGGGGATGCATTCCAGGTCGGTGACCCAGCCAGGCACCAGGAAGCGTACGTTCGGGCTGAGGTGGTGACTATTGACGCAGCAGGTTCGCGGGCTACCGTGCGCATCCAGCAGCGCCCCGCCATGCTGAGCGACCTGGGTGTCTTCTATCGTACCGGAGGTGACTGGTTGGCCTGGCGAGCCTACAGCGGCGGCACCTGGCATGGAGAAGAGGTCTTCAACGAACACCATCCTCAAGTGACTAGAATGGGGGGAGGCCCTGATATCCTTGGGGGGACGGAGGCTGCACCGGCAGCCATCGCAGGCTGGAATGGTAATCATCTGGCCGTATTCTTCCGAGGCCAGGATAATCGCCTGCATTGGAAGGCGCATAATGGGGGCGAGTGGCATCGTAATGCGCTGATAGAGGGCGGGGGCACCCTCACTTCCGACCCGGCTGTGGTGCGAAGCGGGCAAACAGACCTGGGGGTGTTCTATCGTACCGACGGCGATTGGTTGGCATGGCGAACCTACAGTGGCGGCACCTGGCATGGAGAAGAGGTCTTCAACGATAGGCACGAACACCGCACTCGGATGAGATCGGCCCCTGCGGCTGTTGCCTATTGGACCGGGCATCTCTATGCTGTCTTCTACCGAGGAGAGGACGACCGCCTGCGTTGGAAGGCACACCATGGCGGCCAGTGGCATGGTGATGCTCCGATCGAGGGTGGCGGCAGACTAACTTCCGATCCGGTCGTGGTAAGATTGGGAATCGACGACCTGGGTGTCTTCTATCGCACCGAAGGTGACTGGCTGGCCTGGCGAGCCTACAGCGGCGGCATCTGGCATGGAGAAGAGGTCTTCAACGAACACCATCCGACCCGGACCCGGATGAGATCGGCCCCAGCGGTAGTTACGAACTGGGCGGGGAACCGCTATGCGGTGTTTTTCCGCGGAGAAGATGATCGTTTGTACTGGAAAGCGCATAGTGGCGGCGACTGGCACTCACCGGCGCTCATTGCGGGTGGAGGCAGATTGAACTCGCGGCCGGGGGTTGTGGCATTTGCCACCGTTTGATATCCGTCTATTGCGGCTCAACTCAGCCCTGGCTTGCCCTCTGCCACCGAGACCCCTGCCACCGCACCCTTGACGGAACTTACCTGGAACGTAGCTCTACAATCGGAATGGTAAGGGTGGCGTTTCGCGTCGCAATCCAATCTAGCTGCAGCTACAAACTCTATCCCGAACTGGGATCGGTTCAGTAGTACGTGAGGTACTCGTCCCATATCGGGCGCAGGTCTGCTTTGGAGTGCTTCTGGAACAGCGCCAGCAGGTCCGTGGGCTTGGCCTTCCTGAAGCGGTAGATGTCATAGTACTCACGAAGGGCGGCGTAGAACGGCCCGTCGCCCATTGCGCCTCGTACTCGGTGCAGCATCAGCGTGCCGCTGTCGTAGATCGTGGCTGAGTATTGCGCCTCGTTAGCGAAGCCGCTGAATATGCCCGCGGAAACGGGGAGGGCGCGCGTGGCATTGCGGGTCATGGAAGAATAAGATGCGCTGTAGTAGCTGGGGTGGTTCGCCCGTACGTACTCGGTGGTTATGTAGGTGGCGAGCGCCTCGTCCAGCCAGGGGTCGGCAAGCTGGTTGTTGGCGATGGTGGAGTAGAACCACTGGTGGGCCACCTCGTGCACGGGGGTGTACCAGGGCCAGGTGCCGGGCGTCGTGCCCAGGCTCAACCAGTTAGTGGGTATGAAATAGCTGGTCGGGTACTCCTGCGCGTAGTTGTCGCTCCGCAGCTTGGGCACGCCCATCTGGCCCACCGTGTAGGTGCTGAACGGATAATCACCCAGGGTCTTGTTCAGCCATTCAAGCGCGGGAGCGACGATGTTTAGCTGCTGGCGGGCCTGCTCCCGGTACTCTGGCAGGAAGTACGCCAGCACCCTGGTGTTGCCCACCTGCCTCCGCAGGCTGCTATCAGACAGCGGGTTGATGAAGCGGGGCGACACCACGTATGCCACGTCGCGCACATCAGGGGCCTCGAACCGCCAGGTATTCGACTGCTCGTCGTAAGCAACGGTGTCACCCGTGCCCCCGGCCACCAACTTCTCCTCGCCCGCCGAGCTAATCTCCACCTTGTAGTCGCTGTGGGTGTAGTAGCCGAGGTCGCCAAGCTCCGAGTACGGGTATATAGACCAGCCGCCGTTCTCCCACGGCACCACGGTGGGCAACATATCTCCCAAGCCCAGGATGTCGTTGGCGGTGTCATACCCGGTGCGGCCACCTACGGGCCGAGGGTGCAGTTCTATGTTGAGGTCAAGTGCAACCCGCCCGCCGGGTGCGACAGGTGCCGGAAGCCGTACGTCAAGGTTGATCTCCTCGCGCCATGTGTTCTCCAGGGCCTGATCATCAGCGGCAATGGACAGCAGGCGAAACGCATCTTCCCAGTGGTTCCAGGGCGCGTGCAGGACCACATTTGTGAGCGTTCCGCCAGTAGTGTTCACCAGTTCTATGCGCTCCTGCACGCGGGTAATGCGTCCCGGCTTTGGGCCAACCTCAATGCGGACCTGGTAGCTGGTATCGAGGTCGGCGGCAGCAAGCTGTGAGTAGCGCCACTGGAAGTAGTGCCGCCCCACGTTGCCCATCTCCACCTGTAGCGCGGCAGGGTTGGCGGGGTTAAACGTCAGGCTGCGCCGCTCGAATAGCTGCACCAGCACCATTTGCGACTTGCCCGATACCGGCACCTGCGCCCAATATGGCTCCGTGATGGGGTAGCCGAGGGTATAGAGCCAGTCGAAGCGGGCGGGGCGGTCGGGGGAGTTGGCGAATCGCCAGAAGACGTCGGCCCAGTGGTGCCCTGTAGCCGCCTCACGCCGGGCGAGCGCAACCTTCGCCGGGGGAGCACCCAGGGTAGCAACCTTGCCGGACGCGTCGAGCAGCGTATCTACAACCCTGCCCTCTGCCGCAGGCACCCCCGCCAGCAAGCCCCGGAAGCTCGCGTAGGTAGCAGCTTGAGCGTTGCTGCCATCACCCGCCACCGCCACGTTCGCGGGGCCGAGCATGTACATCCGCCCGCCCCCAACTTCGGTTTCGCCCGCCACCATCTCGCTCACCAGGCGTCCGCTCGTGACAAACCAGGGGGAGCGCGGGTCTGCATTCGGGTCGTTCACCTCGAGGCGTCCCTTGTCGAAATACTGTACCAGGTGGCTGGCCCCAGGGATCCCGGCGTAAGGCTCGTAATTGGTGTAGAAGGGGCCTGGACCCCACATCCAGGGCCTTGTCACTCTGCCGGAAGCCACCGCCGCATCGTCTCGCTCCCAAGTCTGCCTGATAGCGGCGTGCGCGAAGCCGTCCGGTGGGGCTTGTAGTGGAGCCATGTCCGCACGCGAGGCTCCCGCGCTCGCAAGCAGAGGCAAGCAGAACACGAGGCAAACAAGGCTAGCTATAGACTTACCTCGCGGCGCTGATGACCTATTGAACCCTATCATTTGCTCTCCATCTCCGGACCGTCGTGATTGGAGCGTATCACATTGCGCAGACACCAACAAGCCCCGCCATATTACGGACGGGGCTTGTTGGACTTCGCTATCTAGTTGGCGTAACGTTCGATTGTGCCTACGCCTGGCCGATCTGCGAGGCGCGGTCCTCGACGGTGCTCTGCACGTCGCCCGCTACTTCCTCTACGCGCTGCATTGCTTCGCCAGTGGCTTCCTGGACCCTCTGGATGGTATCCTGCGCCACCGACTGCGCCCTGTCCACCAGCTTGTCGCGGGCCGCACCCATTAACTGGTGCTCCTGGGGCGTTTCGGGCACCGCGAGGCCAACCGCAGCGCCGATGGCTACGGCTACCGCGCCCACGGCCAGCGGGTTCTCCATCAGCATGCGCTGGAACTGGCTCTGCGTCTCGGAAGCCTGGTACTTGACGCCTTCGGCCACGCCGCCCACCGTTTCACCGGCGGTCTCGGCCAAACGCCCTACCGTGTCGCCTGCCTGGGATGCGACGTCGCCAGCGACGTGCCTGGCCTCGTTCAGCCTGTAGCGGCCCTGGCTGTTGCTCTGCATGTAAAGCCACGCGAGGCTCAGCCCTGCCAGCGTCGCAGGTACCGGGTTGTCCGAGAGCGTTCTGAGGAAGCGGCCTACCACGTCGCCGGTCTGCCCCGCAACGTCGCCGGCGGTGTGAGCCACCGTGCCCGCTACATCGCCCGCCGTGTCGCGGACCTGGCCCGCCACGCTGCCCGCGGTATCGCGCACCTGCCCGGCGACCTCACCAACTCTGTTGACGACATCGCCCGCGGTGTCTGTTACCGTGCCGGCTGCCTCTTGAGCCCGGTAGCGCGCCTCGTCGGCTGCGTCACCCACCTTACTCTGGACCTGGCCCACGGCGTCACCGATGCCTCCGCCGCGGCTGCCCTGGGAGCCGTAGTTGCCCCCGTACTGCGAGTAAGAGCGGCCACCCGAAGGCTGGTTGCCACCGCCACCGCCGCCCATGAGCAGCCAACCGATGCCCGCGCCCGCGAGCGCCGCCGGGACCGGGTTCTGCTTGATGCGGTCCGTTACACCCTCTACGATGCCGCTTGATCCCTGGCCGGAGGTGCCGTATGAATAGCCCTGCCTGCCGTAGCTCTGGGGCTGGTAGCCTCCGCTACCGCGGTAGCCCCGGTCGTAGTCGGGGTAATCGGGGTAATAGCCGTAATTTTGACCCCTGTTCGATGAGGAACCGCTGTTCCTTGTGAGGAGCCAGCCCAACCCGAGGCCTACCAGGGCCGCCGGAATGGGGTTGTCCTTCACCATCTGGACGAAGTTACCCCCGGTATCCTTCGCAGTGTCCGTAATGTCGCTTACCATGTGTTCAACCCTCCCAACTGTAGCTTCTCGAACGCTGTCCTTGGCCGTGCTGATGATATTGGACGCGGCGTCCTGTAACGTGTCCTTGGCCTGGTCCATCAACACCTGGGGATTCAGCTTCTCCTGGATGGCGTTGATCGTGCTGCTCATTTCGGCGCGGGTCTGCTCGATCCCAGCCCTGATCGCGTCCGGGTCGTCCGGGATGATCACGTCGTCGCTTGCCGACGCACCCGCTTCCGCGTCCGCTGTGAAAGTCGAATCGTCAGCACCGAGCACCTGGGCGACCGACGTTACCGGCGCGATATGCGGCACCGGCACCACCGGAGCGACAGGCACCACGGGCGTTGGTGGGTTCACCGGCACTCGCGCTATCCAGTCGTCGCCTGTATCTTGCCCCAGGTCGCGGCCCGAGTCCACGTCGGTCACAATAGCTTCGTCTGCTTCCAGCACCGGGTCCGGCATGTCCTGCATCTGCTGCCAGGGCTGTGTTTCCGCCTGCGCGCTGTAAGTCGTGTCCGGCATGCCCGCACCGGAAGTTGCGTCTGTCCCGCCGTACGTGGTGGCAGGCTGGTCGTCCGGGGCGTAGGGCCTGTAGACCACTACGCTGGAGTCCTCCCGACCACTTTGCTGCGTAGCATCGCGGTTGTCGTCATCCTCATAAGCTCCGTATGGTCTCATCGCACCTGCTCCTTCGCCCACTCGGCGTCTTCCTTCAGGGTCTCAATAGTCTGCTTGGGGGCGAGACTTTCTTTCTTTAGGGCCTGCAAGCCCCTCTGCACCAGGAAGTAGCCCACGCCTGCCACTATCACGCCCACGACAAGGGCCGCCAGCCACCAAGGCACGCCTACTGTACCGAGCACGATGATAATTGCCGCGATGATGGCAAGCAGCCCGGCGTAGAGCACAAGGCCCCCGACGGCAAGGAAGCCGATGTCCTTGCCGACCTGCCCCGCCTTCTGGGTCATCTCCGCCTTAGCGAGCGCTACCTCCTGGCGGACCAGCACGCTCGATTCCTTGGCGAGGTCGGCGAAAAGCTCTCCTAGCGAGCGGTCGTCTTGGTTTACTTGCATCGTTTAGCCCTCCGCGCCGCCATTGCCGCCGTTCCGGGGCGTGAACACATGGGTGGACCGGAACGTCTCTTCGTCATCCGATCCCGCGCCCATCGCCTCGAGCCCCTCACCCGACCGGCCTTCTACCGTGTAATCGCCGCGGGTGGTGAAGTGGGCTATCTCCGGGCGGGCGGTTCCACCCTGCGTACCTGTGGCACCCTGCGCCTGTAGCTGGCGGGCCGAGCTTTTTATGAAGCGCGCGCCGATCAGACCGAGCAGGAACCCACCGGCTAGGAACATGGTCGGCTGGCGGCGAGCGAAGTGCTCCACCTCAATCGCTATGTCGCGCAGGTCTTTCTCCTGCAAGTAGTCGGAGACACGCTGTAGCTGCCAGGCGGCCCGGTCCATGTACTCGGCCACGGCTCCCTGGTCCTGCATGTTGAGGCTCATCTCGCGCATCGTGTCGGCCATGTTGGAGATGCCTTCGACGG
>JALZHG010000373.1 GCA_030914045.1 Chloroflexota bacterium
CGGCTCGATGACGATCACTATCTCGCCCGGGCTGCCGAGTTGCCGCGGCTCGCTCATGGAAGCGTGCAGCGTTAGCCACCGGCCGGATCGCGCCCGCACACAGACGCGTGGGACGCTGGCTCGATCTCGCTCCTTCTGCGGTCTTAGTGCCCGGCGCAACGCCCCCACCGCCGACCATATCGCCACCGGGAGGCCCTCGCCTTCCCGCCACCCAGGACCCAGGTCTGCCAGGTTCCTCAACCAGCGTTCGGCGGCTGCCGTGTAGTGCAAGACCCTACCGCGCTGGTCGAGGACAAGTACTCCAGGCGTACTGTCGCCATTGTCCTCAGGAGAGGCCCGAGAACGGAGCACGCCTGCCTTCAGACCAGCGCCCAGGTGCGGAGCGATCCGACGCATGAGTGCGACCTCGTGAGGGCTAAAGTCGGGGCGACCTCTCTCCCGTATCGCGCAGTGGGCGCCCCAGAGCTCCTGGCCTACGGTGAACACCCCGCGCGCCTCATGCCCAAAGCCCTCAGGACCGAGTAACTCCCGCCAATGCAGAGAACGCTCGAGGTTACCCCCGGTGGCTTCGGAGAGCAGGGCCACCGGGTGTCGATTTCTCGCCATCCAGTTGAACTCGAGCACGTCGTCCTCGAAGTAGATGTGCTCGAGAAAGTAGCGCGCTCTGGCCGGCTGGTACGGTTCGTCGGTGAACGAACCCGTGGGCAGTCCACTCAAAGGATCGAACTTTAGAGCCCGATAGGTATCGATTGGTACCGCGTGCCTTAGACGCGCGATCACCTCCCTGAGGAGGGTAGCTTCGTCGAGACCAGAGAGACTTAGACGTCTGATCTCGCTGAAGATCCGCTCCTCAACAGCAGCGCCCGGACTCATGGCTCTACGTTTCCATGTGGGGTTGGCACTCCTGACCTTGTCTTGCCTTGTATCCTTGTATCGTACATCTCTTTTGTGGTCCGCTCAAACGTGAAAATTACAGATTTCTGGAATATGCAACCCTCGAAAAGGGAGCTAACGTGGGAGAGGTGCAGTCTGGAGAAAGGAGAGCACGTATGTCGGTTAAAGCGATAAACGAAACGCATACTCGAATGACCTGGGTCAAAGCGTTGTTGGTTACCGTCCTCATCGCGATCCCGGCCTTTATACTCGGTCCCATCATCTGGCCTCCCGCCGAGGGTAGCCCATCGCCCACCACCGCCCAGATTCCCTTCCTGCTCTTCCTCAATCTGGTGCAGGCCACGGTCCTGGGGTTGGGGGTCTCCTTCCTCGCCTTCGGCCTATCCGTGATGCGTGGGATCTCCCCTGACTCTAAGGTGAGGGCGTGGGCTATGTACCTCTCTATCGCCTACCTGATGGTCTCCTGGTGGCCGCACATCAACATGCACGTCCACAACGGCCCGGATAACCTGCAGGGGCTAATCTACGTCGACTACCTCTTCCACCTGCCTTCGATGATCGCTGCTCTCGTTCTGGCCTACTGCTTCTTCTCCTTATTGCGGGAGAGGAGCGAAAAGCGGACGTCAGTGAGATAAGCGAGTGGCACAGGACAGACTCATACCGAACATACGGGCACCCGGAGCGTCAAACATCCCCGCTCGATGGCCTCGACTACCCCGCGATTACCTTGCGGCGCAGGTCTTACTGGCATAGTGCTTATGGTGGAAAGGTTTACCACCCGCCTTCAGAAAGCGGGAGAAAGGAGGAGCAGGAGTATGCGGTTTCTGGTCACTATAGATGGCTCCAATGTCGGAGTAGGGATGCCCCCAGAGCGGATCGCCCAAATACGGGAGCAAATGGTTGTTCCTGGCGTAGAGAGGCTCGCTCAGTGGGAACAAGAAGGAAGGATTCACGGCGGTGGCTTCACCGGTGCGAGAGGTAGCGTTTTTGTTACTGAGGCCGACTCAATCGAAGAGGTAGACCAGCTAGTAACTAGCTTGCCTCACTGGGGATTGGTAAAGGTCGACGTAAAGCCTTTGATATCTATGAGTTCTATGCTTGAGCGGATACAGACGATAAACCAGGGGCTCCAGGAGCGAGTGCGCTAAAGCAAAGCACGGTACCTGCAGTTTCTTTGTGGGCCGGGGTTGTGCTCGGCCCTTCTTCTTGCTCTTCTTCACCTGCAACCTAGAAGGATAGAATTTTTCGGAGCCCGTATGCAGGATATTGAACGGACGGCGCCCTTTATGGCGCTTGTATATCCGATCGTTGGAGAAGGTTGAACACAACCTCCAGCGGCTTTGCATTAGGATGTGCAATCCTCGATCTCTGAGGTGCGGGGAAGTGTCACTATCAACGTAGATGAAGGAGTTGTCTCCAATGTCGGTTGGAGCGGCGTCAGCTCCAAATCGTTCTCTACTCTGGACAAAGTTGCAGACACGGAACCCAAGAGCTCGGGGAGCTTGCACTTCGTGGCCAAGATAAAGATCGTGGCGGCTTGTAGAATGGGCGCTTGAGGTGGAAAGGACGAATCCTGAAGGCGTGATGGAGCCGGGCAAGACATCCTACCGACCGGTAAGGGTGATCGGCCTGTTATTGATCCTGGAGGTGATCGGGCTGGTGGGCCTCGGCGCGTTCGAGTTCTTGCAGGTCGACTGGCAGCGGGTCCGCTTCGAGGAGGAGCCCTCACAGCAGGTGGTCGAAGTCTTGGCCTTCGTCCTGTTTGCTCCGCCGGCGGTCTTGACGCTACTGTCTGCCCTTAGCTTCCTCCTCCTGCGCCGCAGGGGGTGGCTCCTGGCTGCGATCGCGCAGGGCTTGAGCGTGGCGGTGAGCCTGTGGCTCTATTCCATGTTTCAGCCGATCTACGTCTACCCGATCATGACCTACTGCGTCTTGATGATCCTTTACCTCAACTCCCAGGACGTGCGGGTGGTGTTCCACCTCAAGCGGGATGCGGCGAAGCAGGGCCGTGGAGGCGTCGTGTGAAGGCCGAGCATCCTGAGGCAGCCACGGCCTTGCTCCGGCGCTTCGAGCCCGTCATCCGCTCGACCAAAGGGGACAAGTTCTACCCGATGGACGTCGAGCCGTACGTGCGGGCGTGCAGCCTGTGGGTGCAGCGACCCGGCGAGGAGGCGGTCTGCGC
>JALZHG010000374.1 GCA_030914045.1 Chloroflexota bacterium
CGAGCTATTAAATCGGCTCCCCATCGCCCATTGACACATTCGCTACCCGCCTATCCGCGCAAGCTCTAAGAAGGAGTAAAGGTGATGGATACGAAGACGCGGAATGGAACGAATCTAAAAGCGAACGGGGATGAGCAGGTGTTCAGCCCGGAGCAGCTTGCCGATTATCTGGGTATCGGGCGCACCTTCGCATACCAGCTGCTTGCGCAGAAATGCATCCCTAGTTTCACCATTGGGCACTGAGGATGTGGTCTCTGGCCTCGGCCTGCGGATGAGCGACCTCTTCCAGCACCATCGTAATGGCGGCGGGGGTAGGGGGGCTTTGGTCCCTCCGGACAACCCTGCAACCGCGCAACCCTGCACCTTGCAGGCATACGCCTACGCTAAGCAGCTGAGGGTGGAGCACCTAAAGAAGCTGGGACTGTCGGACATACACTATCAAGGCCGACCTGCGGTGCGCATCCCCTACAAGAACACCGATGACGAGGAGGTCGCGGTCCACTTCAGGATGGCACTGGATAAATCTGAGGGCGACCGCTTCAGGTGGAGGAGTGGCGACAAGCCAACCCTCTACGGGTTGTGGCTGTTAGATCGGATGAAGAAGGCCAAGTACGCGGTGCTGGTCGAAGGAGAGTCGGATTGCCACACGCTCTGGCAGCACGGCGTGCCCGCGTTGGGCGTACCGGGTGCGAGTGTGTGGAGGGAAGAGTGGGCCACTTACCTGGAGGGGTTCGAGAAGGTCTACGCCGTGATCGAACCGGACAGAGGGGGAGAGGCGCTGCACGGGAAGTTGTCCGCTTCGAGCGTGCGGGACCATATTATATCTAGTAGAGTGTTGCGTTGTAGTCCGATCTCCTTCTGGACCGGGGCTATGCGGAGTTCCGAGAATTTACCAGGCTGTTGAAAAAGTCGATGTCGGCCCGGTCGGCGGTCCAAAAGGGGCCCGAACCAAGGCCAAAACACTACAAGAACGTCGTTTTCAGTCCCTGGTTCAGAGGCTGAAGAGAGCGCGAAGGAGTTTTTCAACACGCTGACCCCTTCCACGCACTCGGGTGCATAAGGCCACGAAGAAGGGCCGTAGTCGACTCGCCACGGCCCTTCCAACCCTCAACTGCTTGGGCGTCTAAGGGCTAGCCGCTATACGTTGGGGAAAGGTGCCAGTTGCTCCGGGACGAAGGTGTCGAAGAACTCTCCATATGCTGGCGGGAGGGACTCGAAGAACGCTTCTTCTTGCTCCAGAACCTCTTCCTCTGAACCGCGGA
This sequence comes from Chloroflexota bacterium, assembly GCA_030914045.1. GTDB lineage: Bacteria > Chloroflexota > Chloroflexia > QHBQ01 > JADMIH01 > JADMIH01. Next base: position 1,263 of record JALZHG010000374.1, read on the forward strand.
CGACGAGCACCTTCTCGCAGTCGTCTGCGACCACGTCTTTCCTGTCGGCCAGAACCCGGTCGAAGCCGCTACCGCACGACACGATGTCCTTTACCGCGGGCACGTGGTCGGCGATAAGGATGTCGTTGCCGCCTCCGCCCGAGAGGACGTCGTCTCTCGAAGACTCGTCTATCTCACCGTCGACGATCTGGTCGCCACCCCCACCGCCCAGCATGCGGTCCGAGCCAGTCCAACCGTCGATTTCTTCCCTGCCTTCTCCGCCCACCAAGGTGTCTGAGCCAGTGAAGCCGAAGAGGTAGTCGTTGCCCGAACCGCCCCCCAGGTTGTCCGAGCCCTTGCCGCCCACGACCCCGTCGTTGCCCGGGCCGCCCACCAGGTTCTTATCGCCTCCTTGGAGGCCACGTTCGTTGCCACCGAGGACCCAATCCTTGCCCTCCTGGCCCAGCAGGTTGTCACTTCCACCCTTCCCGAAGAGCCCATCGTTGCCGCCTTTACCCGAGAGGTTGTCGGCCTTGTTGGTACCCTGCAAGATATCCGGACCGTCGGTGCCTATCTTGGTGACCGCTAGCGCCACCCCGCTGGCCACCACCAGGCTCACAGCCATCATGGTTACGAGCAATATAGCTCGTCTCATCGTCTATCCTTCCTCTTTTGCGTATTCGACCGTTGGTTCTGTGGTGGGTGCGTCAGGTAGGTGGCGAAAAGCGCATACCGACCACAACCCCTTCCTCCCCGTATCTCTCCGGGAGATAGCGAAAGCAGCCGGTTGCACCACTAGCTCCACACGCCCCTAGGTGCCCACCTTCGGCGGGACGCGGTTCTGGGCTTCTGCTCGCTCTTGGAAGGTAGCGTACCAAAATCGTAAGGTATGGCACATCGCCCAAACAGCGTATTTTTGCTGTTGCTTAAGGTTGCTAGCGTGTGGCGCACTTCCTAGAACCCCCTTAAGCCGAAGTTCGCAGAATTCCACTTCCACGACGTTGGTGAATAGGGCATCTACCCGACGAGATCGTCGTGCTCATCCGATACCCTACTATCCTCCTCGGTTGTAGGCTCAGAATCGTTCAGGAGGCGCTATCCGATAGAAGAAGGGACCCATACTGCCCTGGCTGATCGCGACCACAAGCTTGAGGAAGTCCTCCTGCGTTGCGGCGTTCTCCAGAGGACCTGTGTAGACCGGCTCGTAGCCCGCATCTCGGTTGAGCTGCTCGACAACCTGGCGCGCCTCCTCGTCGCCGCACCACATATTGCTCGGCGTCGAGCCCGCCTCGCGAAGCCGGTCGTAGAGCGCTGCGAAGTTGATGTTGAACGACTTGGCCGTCGGACCGTTCGTCTTCGACTTCACGAATTCGGCGTTCGAGGAGAAGCCCGCCGGGGGGTCCCCGCCCCAGAGGTTCGTCGCGTCTATAACCGTCTTACCCTCGATGCCCTGTACGTTGTCGAGGGCCTCGGCGATCGCGCCACCAGGTACCGCCACGAGCACGGCCTCGGCATCCGAGACGTCACCGCCCTCTCGCCCGATCCTCCTAACCTCGTGGCCCGCCCTCTCCCAGAGGTCTGCGAGCCCGCCACCGACGTTGCCCCTGCCGATCACTGCGACCTTCATCTCACTCCTTCTTGTCTCAGTCGCTAGCGCAACTGGCCGAACATGTCATTGTAGCTGGCCGTCGCATCCGCCCCCTGCTGCGCCCACTATGCCCGTGAGGCGTCCTTCTCTATGCTCTCTAGCAAGCAGCAAACTTCCGAGAATTTCCCAGCGTGTTGAAAAACTCGCGAGGAGCCGTCTGGATCTCCGACGATGGCTTCTTGCG
>JALZHG010000161.1 GCA_030914045.1 Chloroflexota bacterium
CCGCCCTCGCTGGACAGCTCGTCGTGGATCGCCTTGAGTTGCTCGCGCAGGTAGAACTCGCGCTGGTTCTTGTCGAGGGAGGCCCGCACCTTGTCGCGCACCCGCTGCTCGGTTTCGATTATGTCAATCGAGTTGATGAGCACCCCGGCCATGTGGTGCAGGCGCACGCCCTGGTCGGCCATTTCTAGCACCTTCTGGCGGTCGTGCACGTCCGAGATCAGGTGGGCGGCCAGCAAGTCGGCCATGTAGCCGGGCTGTTTGGCGGCTCGGATATGCTCCAGCGCGTCGGCGGGCACCTTGTTGTTGAGCGAGGAGTACTTGTCGAACAACTCGACCAACTGCTGCATCAACGTCTCGGTGTCACGGCCCGAAGAGGGCTTCTCGGTGATGAACTCTACCGAGGCGGTGAAGCAAGGCTCTTCCTGCAAGATGGTTTCGATGCGCACGCGGCGCAGCGCCTCCACCTCCACCTGCAAGGTCGCGTCGGCCTGGCGGCGCACCTGGCGCACTTCCACCAGGGTGCCAACGTCGTAGAGGTGCTCAGGGTCCGGCTCGTCCGTCTCGATTTCGCGCTGGGCGTCCACGATGAGGCAGCGGTTGCCGCTCATCGCCATGTTGAGGGCCTGTACCGAGCGGGTGCGCCCAATCGTCAGGTTGACGATGGTACGCGGAAAGACGACTACGTTCTTGAGCGGGAGCAGGGGGTACTCCACTATGTCCTGGGAAGAGTCCTCGGCCATATCAGTTCGTACCATGTAAAGTGCCTACCGCCTCTGCTGTTGCGTGCGAGTGTGGGAAGAGGTCCAAGTGGGGACTTTCGGGCGGTGCGGTTGCCGCACGTCCCTGCCGGCAACGCCCTTTGAGCCGACTACCACTCAGCCGATTATAACACAAGGCGAAGCAGTTAGTCTATAACGATAAGGGGTAGTTCGGTCCTACCCTGCCCGGTTATTGGTCCTGAATCGGGGGGACTTTCTAAACGCCAAGACGCGGAGACGCCAAGAACCACGCCAAGATGGTGAAAGTTGAGAGGCGACAAAAAGGACGGGGGTACAACATGGATACCCTGGTCCTTTGGCTTGTTAAGCCTTAGCTTTCTTGGTGCGGCCCTTGCGTCCGGAGGGCTTGGTGCTTTGGGCCTTGGCTACAACAAGGTTGGGGGCGGCCGGTTGCTCCGGTATGTCAAGCACGCTGTCGAAGCCGCAGTACTTATTGGGAGATCGCACGGGGTTGTCGGGGTCAGCCAGCCAGTAAACGCCGCCCAGGAGGAACCTGTAGGTGTAGCGTCCCGGCTGGAGATTGTCTATGTGAGCGCGCCAGATGTTAGGCAATATCTGCTGCGCCTCCACACCCGGCCCCTCCCAGTCGTCCCAGCTACCCTGCACGTGCACCGAGTGGGTGTGCCGGTCGTACAGGTAGAAGGTAACGCCGTAGGGGCTTACCTGCGGCGACAGATGATAGCCGGCGAGTGGGGCACCCTCCACCCTCACGGCGGCGGCGAGAGCTAGCGTAGAGTTGAGCGCCCCCGCTCCCTGCCGCTCCAGGGCTACTCCAGCAATGGGCTGCGCGGTGGAAGTAAGTATCCTGCGTATCTGCTGGGGCGTGAGGTCGAGGTTGGCTTCCAGCAGGCAGGCCACCACGCTCGACACGATGGGCGCGGCAAAGCTGGTGCCGTCTACGTGCTGGTAGTGCGGAGTGATCAGCTTGTGCGCGGCAATCCGGGACTCGGTCTCAGGCTCGCGCAGGTGCCGCCTGGCGAAGAGTTCCCGCGCGTCTTCGTCCACCGTGGAGCCGGGCAGCACGGGTGCCGCCACCCAGATACTAGGTGCGACTAGCTCCGGCTTCATGCGCCCCGTGACGGTCTTACCGTAGTTGCTGTGCCACAAGTCTATCTCTTCGGGGTCGAAGTTGTTGTGGTCGTCCAGCCCGCCTACGGTGAGGGCGTCAGGCGAGGTAGCCGGCGGCACAAGGTCACGAGTGCCCGCGTTGCCTGCCGCGCTGACGACTGTGACGCCTTGCTTCACCAGGGCGGCTATAGATTCGTCCACCGGGTTGCCCGCCAGCCACCGGACAGGCTCACCTGCGACCGAGAGGCTCACGATGCGCACGCCGAGTTCGGGGCCGTGTTCCTCCAGCCAGCGGAGGGCGCGGGTAATCGTCTCGTTGCTGATACAGCCGTCTTTGCCGCGAGCCTGCACCAGCACCACCTGGGCCTCAGGGGCCAACCCCCTGTATAGGCCGTGGCTCAGGTAGCCGTTGCCCGCGGCCACCACGCTGGTCATGGTGCCGTGCCACTGCGAGCCGGAGGCGCTGTTCCAGCCCGGCCACTCAGGCTGGTCGTCTTCGTCAAAAAAGAGGGCGCTGACGGGGTCGGTGGTGGCGTTCACCCAGGCCCGGATGCGGTTACGCGGCGTGGTGAGGTCGGGGTGGGGGTAGAAGCCGGAGTCGACCAGCGCCAACGTGACGCCACGGCCCTGATAACGCTCGTCCACATGCAGGCGCATATGGGTCGGCAGCACGCCGAAGGCCAATTCGCGGGCAACGGAAAGCTCTGTGAAGAACGCCTCCTCCAGCTTCTGCTCTCCCTTGGTCAGCAGTACCTCACACATAACGCGCTGCACGCAAGCCGGGCAGGCACCATGCGCAAGCTCCCAGAGCGGATGACGCTCTTCGAGCACGGCCACGGCTACCGGAGACAGCCATGAAGCCTCGGCAAGGTCGTTTTCGTTCGTGGGTGTGCCGCAGAGCGGGCACAGAGATGGGCCGGATAGTATCTCTTCTAATGACAGTCGTTCTTCTAATTGCATGTTTCTGATATTCTCGCTTTTTCATTCTTATGCATGTATCACGTAATCTATTATGTTAACTATACCGCATCGCGTAGGCGCGCCGGGGGCTTTCCACACGTGAATCCACGCACCTTTAGACTTGTCTACCGACAGTAACCATTGGCTTATCGTTCGGGCAGTCATATAAACACCGAGAGTACAGCGGCACGATGTAGCATGCCCTTTTCTATTCCAACAGCACCCGATTCGGACGTACAGAACCACACTCCCCCCCTGTCATCCTGAGCGTAGCGAAGGATCAATTGCTCGCTCTTGACTCTTGGTGTGATGCACCAGTGTTCCTACTGCCAACGACATCCTGTAAGTTGAGGACTCTCACCTACCCACCTGATCCTTCGCTACGCTCAGGATGACAGGGTGGGGGTTGGTCCTGAATGTTGAAGTATGCTCGCAGGGGCCTTCAAGGCATAAGGCAGCACGTCAGCAGGCCAAATATCTTCAACATCTTGGCGTGATGCCTTCGGAGAAGCGAGTCTCAGTTGGCGGCGTTGAAGGTTGTGCCGGGGGACGTGGGACGATTGTTCGAGCCGGTGTCGCTTTGTCGAAGGAGGGTGCGCACTTCTTCGTCCGTGGTGGGGGAGAAATCTATGTACCACATGCCCACCGCGTAGAACATTTCGGGGGTAAGCAGGCAGACGATCTCGTCTACCTCGGCCCCAAGCTCTCGGCAGGTCTGCGGGGAGGATACGGGCACGGCGATCACGATGCGGGAGGGACCCTGCTGGCGGAGGGCGGAGGCGGCGGCGCGCATGGTGGAGCCGGTTGCCAGGCCATCGTCTATCAAGATCACGGTGCGGCCCTGGACCTCCGGGGGCGGGCGATCGCCCCTGTACTCACGCTCTCGGCGGGCGAGTTCCTCCTTCTCGGCGGCGGCCACGCGGTCTAGCTCCTGGCGGCTGATTTGTAGGGCCTGCACCACGCTGTCGTTGAGCACAATCAGGCCGCCCGTGGCGATTGCGCCCATAGCAAGCTCCTCGTGCCCCGGCACCCCCAGCTTGCGCACCATGAAAACGCCGAGCGGCGCGCCAAGCGCCTGGGCCACCTCGAAGGCCACCGGCACGCCACCCCTGGGCAGAGCGAGCACCAGCACGTCGGGACGATTGGCATAATGCTGTAATACCCCGGCAAGCTGGCGGCCCGCGTCCCGTCTGTTGTCGAAAGGTGATGTCATAGCTCTCGCGCCCCCACTTCCAATGCCTGGCTCTCAGAGATAACCCATACTCCCTGCAAAAGAAATGCCACCTGTAATATCGGGGCTGTGCCAGCGTTAAATGTCGGGGCCATCCCCTCCCCTGTCGTTCGTGACTGGGTGTTCGGTTCCAGTACCAAGAAATGGGCAAGCACGGAAGTTGCATTAACCCCGGAACTTCACCTGCGGCTGGCCCTTGGTGTCGGTGCTCACCATGAATAGGTCGCCCGCCAGGGGCTGCTCCCTGCGGTGCTCGTCGTTGAGACCGCTACGTGCAGTGGTGATGTAGAGGTCGGTAAGATCGGGGCCGCCGAAGGTGCAGGCGGTGACGTTAGCCACGGGCAGCCGAACCTCGCGCTCCCGCTTACCGTCCGGGGCGTAGCGAACTACCCGCCAGCCGCCATAGAAGGCGCTCCAGACAAAGCCCTCCGCGTCCACCGTGAGGCCGTCGGGGAAGCCCTCTTCCTCAGACGTGCGGACGAAGTCGCGGCGGTTCTCGATGTTGCGCGTGGCGAGATCGAAGTCGTAGGCATAGATCACCTGCTTCCCGGTGTCGGTGTGGTACATCGTCTTGCCGTCGGGACTCCAGCCTATGCCGTTGGAGATGGTGAGGCCGGTAGCCATTGTATGCACCGAGTAGTCGGGGTCGAGGCGGTAAAGGCTGCTGCTGGCGCTGCCGTTGTGGGTCATGGTGCCCGCCCAGAAGCGACCTTCGGGGTCCACCGCGCCATCGTTGAAGCGCGACTCTTTCTTCTCCAACTCGGTGTCGGCCACAAAATCGAGGCGCGACTTGTTGAAGTCCCAGAGTGCGAGGCCGTCCCGCACCGCCAGCACCAGGCCGCCCGCCTCCCTGAAGGCCAGCGCGCCAACAGGCATTCCCACCCCGAACCCCTCGAATGTGCCGTCGCCGGGATAATACCTATAAAAGGAATCGTTCTCGGTGTCCACCCAGTAGAGCGCCTGCTCGTCCGCGTTCCACCTGGGGCCTTCGCCCAACCTGTGCTGCACGTCAAGTACATGCTCAACTTCGCTCATAAGTAACCGTCTCCCCTATGATATTGCGCGGCAAATACACCGCGTGCATGGACCATGCAAGAAGCCTGCCTAAAGTGGTCGCAAGCCCTGGTGGCGTGAACATTTGACTTCTGCGGCTGTGCCACAGGTAGGATAGTGGGATCCAAGCCCCGCCCTTGTCATTCTGAACGCAGTGAAGAATCTCCTCCTCTATGCAGGTAGGGCCCTTTTCCTATGAGAGAGGGCTGCTCAAAGAAAGGAGTCATTTGGGTGCTGAGGGACGAGATTCTTCACTGCGTTCAGAATGACAAGGGGGAGCAGGGTGCGTGGTACCGTAGCGAGATGCTATATTGGAGCGATATATGATGAGCGGTACCCGTAGGGTCAGCGGTGGGCTGACAGAGACAAAAATATAGAAGAAGGAGATAGCACAATGGAAGTTATAGAAGCGATCCGACGCAAGCGGGCGGTACGAGGTTACGCGCCAACGCCCTTGCCTGAGGAAGTGGTCAATCAGATACTGTACGCGGGGCGCAGGTCGCAGTCCTCGAAGAACTCACAGCCGTGGCGGTTCATCGCGATACGCGACCCTGAGAGTCTGACTGCGCTATCCCAGTTTGGCGACTACGCCAGGCATTTGCCATCAGCCGCGCTCGCCGTTGCCATCCTGACCCCCGACCCGAAGGCCTACTACTGGGTGATGTTCGACGCGGGACAGGCAGCGGCATACATGCAGCTGGCGGCGGTAGAGCTAGGGGTCGGCTCGTGTATCGTGACTCTGCACCGTCCGGAAGGCTCCAGGGAGTTGCTGGGCTACCCCGACGACCTCCACCTGACTATGCTGGTGGCCTTCGGCTACCCTGCCGACCCGGCGGCACTGGAACCCGCCAGTAGACCAGGAGGCCGCCAGCCGTTCGATGAGTTGGTGCATTTCGAGAGATACGGACAGCACGAAGCATCAGCTTCAGATGGGTAAAACGAGCGTGGGGCATGATGCATCATGCCCCCTGCATGTCTTGCGGCGGCCAGCTAAGCGCCCGATACACATGTGCAAAGGGGCCGCTAGCTCTTACACGTTCGCTGTCCAGTTCTTCCAAGTCCTCAGATCCCCCAAAGCGACTCTCCTCGGTGGATAAAACCAAGCGCCAGCGACGACCTTCGGGCGCGCTTAGGAACTCCTCATCTGTGAAGTCCACGTTGGGCGTGTAGCCCAACCTGACCAGAATTAACAGGTCGTCACCTCCCGCAGAGTTGAGATAGCGCATTGCGAGCGTCTCAGTGCCCATCGGTCGACTGCGGAAGTTAGCTCGCCGACGCCCCTTGAAGGCGGGCAGGGTGGATCGCAGCCGGAGCAGCTCGCGGTAAAGGGCGAGGGTTTGTGCGTGCTCCCCTTCCTCGACCTCGTGCCAGTTGAGCTTGGACGCCATGAAGGTACTGGCCGCCTGCGGGTCGGGCACTTCCTCGCCGTGGAAGCCTTTGAACGAGGCAAACTCCGAGCGCCTGCCTTCGGTGACCAGCTTCCCCAGTTCGGGGTTGTGGTGCGTGAAGTAGAGGAAGGGCGTGCTGGCCGCCCACTCCTGCCCCTGGAAAAGCAACGGCGTGTAGGGCGCGAGCAACAGCAGCGCGGAGGCCGCACGGTAGGCAGCGAGGCCGGTGCTTTCGGTCAGGCGGTCGCCCAGGGGCCGGTTGCCTATCTGGTCGTGGTTCTGGATGCAGTAAACGAAGTGCGGAGGGTCCACACTGCTTGCGTCGGTGCCACGCTTATGGCCGGAGAACCGCGATTTCTGTCCGGTATAGAACCAGCCCTGGTTGAGGGTCGCGGCGATGTCGGCAGCGTCGCCTGTGTAGTCGATGTAGTAGCCCTCGTTGTCACCCGCCACGGCGGAGCGTACTTCGTGGTGGAAGTCGTCGGCCCACACGGCATCTATGCCCGCGCCGCCCTGCTCAGTGGGGGTGATTAGTGAAACGTCGTTGCGCTCGTCCTCAGCGGTGACGACGAAGTGGCGGCCCGATGGGAGCGTTTCTCTGATCCTGGCGGGAATCTCTTTGAGGATATGGGGGTCGCTGTCGTCCAGTATGGCGTGGGTGGCGTCCAGGCGTAGCCCGTCCATGTTATACTCTTGCGCCCAGTAGATAGCGTTCGACAGAAAGAATTCGCGCACCTGGGGGTTGGCGTAGTTCAGAGCGTCACCCCAAGGGGTCTTGTGCGCTTCGGTGAAGTAGGAGCGGCTGAAGTCGCGCAGGTAGTTACCGTCGGGGCCGAGGTGGTTGTAGACCACGTCCTGGAGCACCGCGATACCTCGTGAGTGGGCGGCATCCACCAGCCTCTTTAGCCCCTCCGGGCCACCATATGCGTTGGAGGGAGCGAACAGGTCCACCCCATCATAGCCCCAGTTGCGCTCGCCGGGGAAATCGGCCACGGGCATTATCTCAATCGTGTTGACCCCCAGCGACTCCAGGTAAGGCAGCTTCTCGATGAACGCCTCGAAGGTGCCCTCCGGCGTGGCCGTGCCTATATGCACCTCGTAAATAACCATCTCGTCCAACGGGATGCCACGCCACGCGCCGCCACTCCATTGGAATGCGGGGTCCACAACCTCGCTGGGGCCATGCACCCCTTCCGGCTGGTAGCGGCTGGCCGGGTCGGGCCGTAGCGTATCACCGTTCAGACGGTACATGTACCGGGTGCCCGCCCCTATACCTTCCACAAAGCCCTCAAAATAGCCTTCCGGGTCACGTGCGAGTTCGTGCGCGCGCTCTTCCTTACCTTCCGCCCCCATTATCGCCACTTCCAAGCGCTCGACATCTTCAGCCCACACACGGAAGCGCACGCCAGTCTCCCGCACTTGCGCCCCAACGGGCAGTTGCCAGTTCATACCAATTCCTCTCTAGCGGGACGATGGACGATAGTCGATAGACGATAGGAGTGATGAGGACTGAGGACTGAGGACTGAGGACTGAGTAGAGGACACACAATCCAAACCGTTCATAGTCTTGGCGCGTCCTTGGCGTCTTTGCGTCTTGGCGTTTCCGTCTCCTATCGCCCATCGTCCATCGTCTACCCAGTTATCTTGACCACTTCCTCAAGCGGCTGGCGAAGTAGGGCCAGGGAGCGGCCCGTCAGGCGGTAGACCTCGCCGCAACGGTACGTGCGCGACTGTCTGCCCTCCGGGTCGTCGGTGTCTATCAGCACTTCCCAGTCGGGTTCGCCGGGCTTGCCGGGCACGCAGAACTCCACGTCCTCCCAGTAGCCGTTAATCATGAGGAGCACCACGTCGTCCCTGATGCGCTCGCCGCGCTCGTTGTACTCGTCCATCACGCTGCCGTTGAGCAGCATGCCGAGCACGCGCACCAACGAGTTGTTCCACTCCTCCTCCGTCATGTCCATACCGTCGGGGCGCACCCAGCGGATGTCGCGAATGTCGGTGCCGCGTATGCGGCGGCCCTGGAAGAACTTGCGACGGTGCAGCACCGGGAAGTCCTTGCGTATCTGGATCAGCTTGCGTGTGAACTCAAACAGGTCCTCGTTCTTGTCGTCCCACACCCAGTTGAACCAGCTAATCTCGTTGTCCTGGCAGTAGGCATTGTTGTTGCCATGCTGCGTCCTGCCGAACTCATCGCCTCCACAGAGCATAGGCACGCCCTGGCTGAGCAGCAGGGTCGCCAGGAAGTTTCGCTTCTGCCTCTCGCGGGAGGCGACGATCTCAGGGTCGTCGGTGGGGCCTTCCACGCCAAAGTTCATACTGCGGTTGTGGCTCTCCCCGTCCATGTTGTTCTCGCCGTTCGCCTCGTTGTGCTTCTCGTTGTAGCTCACGAGGTCGTTGAGGGTAAAGCCGTCGTGCGCCGTGATGAAGTTGATGCTAGCGTAAGGGGCGCGGCCGTTGTGCTGGTAGAGGTCGCTGGAACCGCTGAGGCGATATGCAAGCTCGGCCACCTGGGCCTCGTCGCCCCGCCAGAAGCTGCGCACCGTATCGCGGTATTTGCCGTTCCACTCCGACCAGTTCACCGGGAAGTTACCCACCTGGTAACCGCCCTCCCCGATGTCCCACGGCTCAGCAATCAGCTTCACCTGCGAGATCACCGGGTCCTGATGGATTATGTCAAGGAAGCTCGACAGCTTGCCCACTTCGTGCAGGCCGCGGGCGAGGGTGGAAGCAAGGTCGAAGCGGAAGCCATCGACGTGCATCTCCGTCACCCAGTAGCGGAGGCTGTCCATCACCATTTGCAGCGTGCGCGGGTGGAGCATGTTGAGCGTGTTGCCGGTGCCGGTGTAGTCCATGTAGTAGCGACGCTCATCGGCCACCAGGCGGTAAAACGACACGTTGTCGATGCCCTTGAAGCTGAGGTGCGGGCCGAAGTGGTTGCCCTCGGCGGTGTGGTTGTACACCACGTCCAAGATGACCTCTATCCCCGCCGCGTGCAGGGTCTTGACCATCGCCTTGAACTCGCGGACCTGCTCGCCCAGCCTGCCCGAGCTTGAGTACTCGGAGTAGGGCGCGAAAAAGCCGATGCTGTTGTAGCCCCAGTAGTTGCTCAACCCCTTATCCACCAGCGTCTTGTCGTTGACGAAATGGTGCACGGGCAGCAGCTCCACCGCTGTTACACCCAGCTTTTGGAGGTAGTCGATAGCCTGGGGCGTTGCCAGCCCCGCGTAAGTGCCGCGCAGGTGCGCATCGATCTCGGGGTGCAACTTGGTAAAGCCTTTTACATGCACCTCGTAGATAATCGACTCGTGCAGGGGTATGTTGGGCGACCTGTCGTCGCCCCAATCGAAGGAGGGATCGATCACCACCGAGCGGTTCATGCCTGGCGCGCTGTCCTGCGTGTCGATCTCCAGGTCGCGGTCGGGGTCTTCGCTGCTCATCGGGTAGCCGAAGATGGCATCGCTCCAGTTGATGCGCCCCGTAATAGCCTTGGCGTAGGGGTCGAGCAGCAACTTCGACGGGTTGAAGCGATGCCCCTGTGAAGGCTCGTAGGGACCGTACACGCGGTAGCCGTAGATTTGCCCCGGCCTCAGATTGGGGATGTAGACGTGCCACACGTAGTCGGTCTGCTCGGTCATGCGGATGCGCATGCGCTCGACCTCGTCTTGCATCGTGTCGAAGAGGCAGAGTTCCACGCCTGTAGCGTTCTCGCTGAATATGGCGAAGTTTACTCCCTTGCCGTCCCAGGTAGCACCCAATGGGTACGGCTTACCCGGCCATACGTTCACGTGCTCGATACTCCTTGTTTTGACCAATTATCAAAGTCCCCCTCACACAAATTAGACCCTTTTTCACTC
>JALZHG010000162.1 GCA_030914045.1 Chloroflexota bacterium
GATACACCAAGGACGGCAGCGTCTGGACCGAGGGCGGCCGCTACTTCGCCCTCAAGCGCGAAGGCCGAGACCTCTTCTACTTCGCCTCCACCGACCGCATAGCCGTCGAAGCGGCCTGGGGAGCGGCGGTTGTGGAGAAGTAGACGATGGACGATGGACGATGGACGATGGACGATGGGAGTGATGAGGACTGAGGACTGAGTAGATAATATGTTGTAGGGGGCACGGTGCACCGTGCCCCTACGTTTTTCCCAACAACCATAATCTTTGCGCGTCCTTTGTGTTCTTTGCGTCTTTGCGTTTTCGTCTCCTATCATCGTCCATCGTCCATCGTCCATCGTCCCGCCTTGACTACGCCTCCCCCACTATCTATACTTCAAAGTGCAAGGGCGTCCGCGGCGCTCGTTGCAGGTAGAAGCCCAAAAACCTTTCCCTGGGTGCGACGGTATACCTGATACAGATCGATACCGGGTGTGCCCTTCCCGCCATTATTCTCTCGAACGACCTTAATTGTCGTTTGTCGGGGCTTCTTACCTTCGTAGCTTCCCCTCAGATTGGAGTAATCATGCGCCACAAAACGCGCGCTTTTCTCATCGCGGCAAGTCTGCTGCTCGTGACTGCCTGCAATGGCACCGGCCTCCCCGTAGCGCCCACCAACACGCCTCAGTCGGGCAACGAGTCGGCGGCAACCCCCACCGCTGAGTCGTTGGCAAGCCTGCCCACGGCAACCCCCCGCAACCAGACCCGGCCCACCAGGACCCCTCGTGGCGCTCAACCCACTGAAGAGCCTACCGAAGTCGCCACGGCGGAACCCACTGAGGACGCCGGCCCGCAGCCTACCGCGCAGGCCATCGACCCCGAGTTGGATCGAGAGGTGCGCCAGGTCGAGGAGGATACCTCTGCCGTCAGGGGCCTTGAGCCCAAAGGCGACGTGCCTGAGACCTTCCTCACCCAATCGCAGATGAAAGGCAACCTGTTGCGCGACATAAGCGAAGACTACACGCAGGAAGAGGCCGACCAGGACACGATGGAGCTATGGCTGCTGCGCCTCGTGGACGACCCCGAACTGGACATGTTGCAGTTGCAGATTGACCTGTTGGGCGAGCAGGTGCTGGGTTATTACGACCCCGAAAAGGACGAGATGTACGTGCTGCGCAACCAGTCGGACCTCAGCCCCGGCTCCAAGCAGACGCTGGCTCACGAGTTCGTGCACGCTTTGCAGGACCAGCACTTCGACCTGGAGAAGTTGCTGCCCGAAGACAGCCACGATGACGACCGCTCGCTGGCGATAAGGGCGGTGGTCGAGGGCGATGCCACCATGGCGGGATTGAGCTACGTGCGCGATTATTTCTCGCAGGCGGAGATAGAGGAATTCCTCGAAGAAAGCTCGTCCGCCGATACGTCGGTGCTGAACAGCGCCCCCGCTTACCTGCGCGAGAGCCTCTACTTCCCCTACGATGCCGGGGCCGATTTCGTGAACGAGTTGCTGATGATGGGCGGCTTCCAGGCGGTAGACGAAGCGCTGGCCGACCCGCCCGCTTCCACTGAGCAGATATTGCACCCCGACAAGTACTTCGACTCGCCACGCGACGAGCCTATACAGGTACCTCTGCCGCCCCTCACCGACACCCTGGGCGCGGGCTGGACTATGGTGGACTGGGGCACGCTGGGTGAGTTCGACCTCCGGGTGATCTTGGATGAAAACAGTGCTGCCGACCCTGACGAAGCCGCGGCGGGCTGGGGTGGCGGCAGCTACGCCTTTTACCAGAGTCCCGACCGCGCGTTGGGTCTGATGTATACCGCAATCGACTGGGACGACCAGAACGAGTCCGACGAGTACTTCGACGCCCTCGAAGAGACGTTCGACAACGCCACCCGCACGGGCGACCTCTACGAGCAGGACGGCCGCTTCTACAGCCTCACGCGCTCGGGCAAGACGGTCACGCTCATTTCCTCTAACGACCAGGCAGCGCTGGAGAGTGTCGCTAAATAGTGGTTAGTGGTTAGTGGTTAGTGGTTAGTGGTTAGCCCCCACTAACCACTAACTAGCATCCTGTAGGGTGAAAATATTGCACAAAACAAAATCCGCCATGGGGCGGATTTTGTTTTTCGGCCTGCGGTAGCCCGTGACTACTTGATGTACCCGCCCACGTACCACAGGTGGTATACCACCGCATCGCGGTACTTGATGATCTCTTCGCCTATGAACTCGGCAAGGTGGCCTATGGGGTGGTTGATGTACTCGAAGCCAAAGTACTCGTACTGGGAGGGGCCGCGATAGGGCATATCTTCGCTCACCTGCGATAGGGCGGTGCGCAACACCGCGTACACCCACTGGGGCTGCAAGTCCCACATGAAATGTGGCATCAGGCCGCCTGAATAGCCCATGCCCCAGATAGCCTTGCCTTTGTGGAAGACCGTTTCCTGCCCCGAAAATCGCTCGAAGCCGAAGTAGAGGTTCTTATAGGAATAGTCGCCGTGCGCGTGTTCGAGCACCGTCACGTCGGGCATGGATGAGCTTAGCGCGCCCGCGTCCTTCGAGGGCAGCGCCTTGCGCTTCGCCTCCACCAGGAACTCGGTGAACTCACGTACGTCGAACGACCGGGGCTGCTCGCCCGTCACCTGCTGGTTGTTCACGCCTAACACTGAGAAGTCTCCATACGTCTGGCAGGATTGATCCTAACCCTCTGAATATCGGCCGGGCGAACGGCCCAGCATATCGCCAGCATCACAGCCGATTGTATTATAAGTGGGTACTCTCTCGCAAAGCTCTGGTGCAACAAGCTGACACAGAGGGGAAGCAGCAGCAACCACACGAAAATACTCATGCGAAATAGCTTTCGACCTGTATGCTGAGCCTGTGCGGATTCAAAGCCCTTGATGGGCAGCCCCAAACCCGAAAGCAGCACCAGGGCGGGCATCAGCAACAACACGTGCTCGTAGCCGAGCATGTAGGGGCTGATAATGCTGTTCACGCACAACGTGAGGGGCAGGCTGAGAGGCACCACCGAACTGCTGTCCTTGAAGTCGCGCCACCACCGCGGCAGCAGCAACACTACACCCAGCAAGCTTAACACAAGCGATACGGCTACCCACGGTCCCCCATCGCCAAGCACGGCGTAACTCACACCCCACACCGACGCAGAGTATGATGCCTGGCTGGAGGCCTGCCCGCCTACCACGACACGCACGAAGTCGCCTAACGAGTCGGGATAGGCTATTAGCGGCACAAGGAGCAGGGCAGCCAACGACACGACCGCCGAGACGGGTATGGCGAACCGGCGGCGACTGATGGCCCAGAGGCCGACCAATATCACGGCCAACCCGGCGCTTTGCGGTTTGACTGCCAGCACGGCCAGGCCCAGTCCCGCCAGCATATCGCCCCACGGCCACCTACCGGCACGGCCCTGGCCCGACGCTGCCAGCCAGCCCCATACGCCTGCAAGCAAGCCCAGCTCTATGACCGCGAACTGCCCCAGGTACAGGTTGAGCACATTCGCCCTGAAGAATATGCATGCCAGCACCACAAGCCCCACCGCGGCCAGGGCGGCAGGCGTATACTTGCGCAGTTCTCGGTTGCCCGCGCGCAAGATAGAACCGCACGCCCAGACCAGCAGCACGAGGGTCAGCGCGCGCCACAGGGCGGTCGAGAGGTCTAGAGGAAGCAGCGCGAACGGCGCGGTGAGCAGGGCCACCCACATAGGGTAGATGAAATGGTACTGGCTGCCGCTGTTAAAAATGGGGAAGTGAGAGCTATAAGCCCCAAGAGCGGCGTCTACTTCCGTGCGGGCGGGGAAGTAGGGATTGGAACCATCCAGGACCAGCCGCGCGGGCAGCCATACATTCTGAGCGAAATCGTTGTGTGGGTCTGTGGTGGCACCCCAGGCCAGCATCAACAGCAGGGCAACGACAAATCCCCCAGCCCATGCGAGCGCGCGCCAACCACGATGCCAGGTGGTGCGCTCCATGCCATCAACACCCACAGCCCAGGTCCTATAGTTCCCCTCGGCAACAGCCATTTACTCAGCCCTTAGTTGGGTGGACAGGTCGGTCCTCCCTGCATTTGATTAGCGAATCGAGTATATCACCGTCTAAGGAGCCACGTAAATGACCATTTAGTATCAATAAGCTAGCCCGTTGGTAAGGGGTCGGCATACTCCGCGCCCGCCAAACAGTAGCAACACGCACAGCAGCCGGGGCGGTCGCACTTCCGGCTTTTCCTTGCCATCCTTCCCACACAAGAGTTACAATTATAGTGCGGTATAATTGCATCTTTCTAGCGCCGTGCTGAGATTAGTTCAAGCGGGCGCACCCTCAACGTGGTGGGAGGACCAAATGGCAGTAGAAACATCAACATTGACGACAAAGAAGGGTCTGGCCCAGATGCTCAAGGGCGGGGTTATCATGGACGTGGTGACGCCCGAGCAGGCCCGCATAGCCGAAGAAGCAGGGGCCGTGGCCGTTATGGCGCTGGAGCGCGTGCCCGCCGACATACGCGCGCAAGGTGGCGTGGCCCGCATGTCGGACCCCCACATGGTCAAGAGCATCATGGACTCGACCACCATCCCGGTGATGGCGAAGTGCCGCATCGGCCACTTCATGGAGGCGCGCATCCTTGAGTCTATCGGCATCGATTACATAGACGAGAGTGAGGTCCTCACACCCGCGGACGACCGCTACCACATCAACAAGCACGACTTCAAGGTACCCTTCGTGTGCGGCTGCCGCGACCTGGGCGAGGCTCTGCGCCGCATCGGTGAGGGTGCCGCCATGATACGCACCAAGGGCGAGGCAGGCACGGGCAACGTGGTCGAGGCAGTGCGCCACATGCGCTCTGTGTGGGCGGGCATCCGCAAGTTGCAGAACATGTCCCGCGACGAGATGATGACCGAGGCCAAGGAGCTAGGCGCGCCATATGAGCTTGTAACATGGGTAGCCGAGCACGGCAAGCTGCCGGTGGTGAACTTCGCGGCAGGTGGTGTAGCCACTCCCGCCGACGCCGCCCTGATGATGGCACTGGGCGCTGACGGCGTGTTCGTCGGCTCCGGCATCTTCAAGTCGGGCGACCCGGAGCGCCGCGCCCGCGCCATCGTGCAGGCGGTGACCCACTGGGACAACCCCGACATCCTGGCGGAAGTTAGCATGGACCTGGGCGAGCCGATGGTCGGCATCAACGTCGCCACGCTGCCCCGTGAGGAACTGCTCTCGGTGAGGGGCTGGTAGCGGCCCCTCGTACTTCATGCTCGGGCTGCAAACAGCAGAGGAACCTATGGGCTTCGAGCACTTCTACAGGTTTAGTGTTCATGCAGTGATCCAGAATCAGGATGGACTTGTATTATTGATCAAGCAGACTTATGGCGACAAACGGTGGGGATTACCTGGCGGCAGCGTGGAACCCGGTGAAACGATCCATCAAGCTGTCTCGCGCGAGTGTAAAGAGGAACTAGGAGTTGATGTTGAGGTTGTCACATGCACGGGGTTTTACTACCATAGCAGTTTTGATGCTCAAGTAGGTATCTTTCTCTGTCGTTTGCCACAAGGTGCGCAGTTCTGCCTTAGCTCCGAGCACTCGGAGTATGGCTGGTTTCAGGTGTCCGACCTGAGCGAAACGCAACAGTTACGAGTTAAGGATGCTCTGGAGTATAACGGCAGCTGTGTTAGTAGAGCTTTCTAG
The DNA here is from genome assembly GCA_030914045.1 of Chloroflexota bacterium. GTDB lineage: Bacteria > Chloroflexota > Chloroflexia > QHBQ01 > JADMIH01 > JADMIH01. The sequence continues at coordinate 5,675 of JALZHG010000162.1, forward strand.
TGGTTCTTTTTTGCTACCATGAAAATAGGCGTATTGGCCCTCCAGGGGGCGTTCAGAGAGCACATAGAGACCCTGCGCAAGCTGGGCGCGGAGACCGTCGAGGTGCGGCTGCCGGAGCAGCTTGAGGGGCTTGACGGCCTCATCATCCCAGGTGGGGAGAGTACCGCGATAGGCAAGCTGGCGGTGAAGTACGGCCTGCAAGAGGCGATACAGCAGTTCGCTCAGAGGGGCAAGCCGGTGTACGGCACCTGCGCGGGCATGATCCTCATCTCGAAGGACGTGGGGCGCGACCAGCCGCTGCTCGGCCTGATGGACGTGCAGGTGGAGCGCAACGCCTTTGGCCGCCAGATTGACAGCTTCGAGACGGGTCTGCCCATGCCTTGCCTGGGCGACGAGCCGTTCCCGGCCATCTTCATTCGCGCCCCCAAGATAGCGAGCGTGGGCCAGAATGTGGAGGTGTTGGCAGCACTCCCCGATGGTACGCCCGTGGCCGCCCGCGAGGGCCACATGCTTGTTACCTCCTTCCACCCGGAACTGAGCGACGACCTGCGCCTCCATCGCTACTTCCTCGATATGGTAGCGGCACAACTAGACAAAGCGCCTGCCGAGTCGCACCTGGTAGAGGCGTAGTTTTGAATTAGCACATGGATGTATTACACTGCCGGTAGAGGTGACCATAATTCAGGACTCAGGACTGACAACTCGGAACGGCAGGGGCGGCTACGTGCGCGAAGCCACGCCGCTGGACCTGCTGCGTATCGTCGCCACGCGCCGCAGGCAGAGAATTCTGCGCCTCAACCCGCCATACAGCCTGATACAGCCACAATCCCTCGTATCCGAATTACTGCGCACCCAGGTGCCATTTAAGTTCCGCGCGGGTTGCGTGCTGGTGTACGTAGACAAAGGTTACGTGCAGGGCTTCGTGCAGGCCAGGCCGCGCTGGGGGAGAGACGAGGAGTGGGCGGTCACCACCCTGGCGACCCTGGACCGCGCGCCCTACTACGTCTCGGAGGCGCTGCTGGAAGCCGTGTCGCAAGCAGCGGGCGAATCGGGGGTGCTCCGCCTGTTCGTGAAGGTGCCCAGCGACGAATCGGACCTGCCGCAGTTCCGCCGCCTCGGCTTCACCCACTACACCAACGAGCACATCTGGGGGCACCTCTACTTCGCCCAGCGCGGGCAGGGCACCTCCGCCGACGAGCCGGCTATGGGCCAGGTGCGCAAGCAAAGCAACTCGGACGCGTGGGACCTGCTGCAACTCTACTCAGCCGTAACGCCCCCCGCCGTGCAGCGCGCCGAGACGCTCAGCAGCCGCAACTTCCGCCGCAGCTACTTTCCGCGTCCCATGCTGCCCTCGTCCGGCCTGGTGGAGCGAGCCTACGTCTGGCCCGACGCGAGCGGGCAGAAGCAGTCGCTGGGCGGCTACATGCGCATGGTGACCGGGGCGCGCGCTCACTGGCTCACCACCATGTTCCGGCCCGACGCCGCGAACCGCGATATCTGCCCCCAGGCCTTCGATTACGTGCTGTGGAAAGCCGCGAGGTCAGGCCACAAACCGGTGTATTGTGGCGTCAGAGATTACCAGACAGAAGTCGGCGGCATATTGGAAGCCAGGGGTTTCCATCACTTCAGCGAGCAAGCCCTACTCGTAAAGTACCTGGCCGAACCGATCAAAGTAAAACAGCCGGTGCTAGCGCCCTTCCTCGCACGCAATACCACCGAGTTAGTCACCACGGCGAAAGCGAGTACCGAGTTCCGAGTGAAGCCGCCTCAAGGCTGAGACAAAAACGTTCTCAGGACCGACGACTCGTAGCTCAGTTCCTGCTACTATGTACAGTGGGCGAATAAGCCCCATAATCGAGTGGCACCAAACCACTCGGAACTCGGTACTCAGAACTCGGCACTATACTTTGGCACTAACTTTGCACATAGAGTGAGCGAACGCCACCGGGACCGCTTGGGACCGGTTTGTAACCAAAGGGGTGATCTCTTAACAATGCATGAAAATCTAGCTCGTGGTAGCTATGAAGGTCTCGAAGCAGACCTGCCCAAGATCGACCATGCACCCGTCGCGGCCCCCGCGCAGGAGTTGGCCGAGCAGCACAGGACTACTGAAAACCCCAATGAAGTAGTGCGGGACGGCGGCGAACACGTCGTCACCGACGACCTCGAAGCCCTCATAGCTGCCCTCCCGGACCACATCATCCGGCCCATAAGGGAATATAACGACCGCGTAAACCTCCTCGAAGTGGTGATGGACCTGGGCCGCGTGCCCGAAGCCCGCTACCGCAACAAGGAGCGCACCCTCAGCCCCTCGGAAGTCAGCCGCGCCGACCTCGATTACGTCACGGAACGTATCGGGGAGTTCGGCGGCGACAACCGCGCGGGCATCGAGCGCACCCTGCACCGCATCTCGTGCATCCGCAACCGCCGGGGCGAAGTGGTGGGCCTCACCTGCCGCATAGGCCGCGCGGTGTACGGCACCATCTCCATCATCAAGGACCTGGTCGAAACGGGCCAGAGCATCCTCATGGTGGGGCCTCCCGGCGTGGGCAAGACCACCCTGCTGCGCGAGTGCGCCCGCGTGCTCTCGGACGAGGTGCGCAAGCGCGTGGTGATCGTGGATACCTCCAACGAAATCGCGGGCGACGGCGACATCCCGCACCCCTCCATCGGGCGGGCGCGCAGGATGCAGGTGCCCTTGCCCGAACGCCAGCACGCCGTGATGATCGAGGCGGTGGAGAACCACATGCCCGAAGTAATCATCATCGACGAGATCGGCACCGAGCTTGAGGCCCAGGCCGCCCGTACGATAGCCGAGCGCGGCGTGCAGCTAGTGGGTACGGCCCACGGCACCAGCCTCGAAAACCTGATGCTCAACCCAACGCTCTCGGACCTCGTGGGCGGCATCCAGACGGTGACGCTCGGTGACGAAGAAGCGAGGCGGCGCGGCACGCAGAAATCAATCCTGGAGCGCAAGGCCCCGCCCACCTTCGACATCATGGTGGAAATACTCGACCGCGAGCGCGTGGCGGTGTACCGCGACGTGGCCGAGATGGTTGACGCGTTGCTCCGGGGTGACACGCTCCCGCCGGAGATACGCACGCGCAAAGCCGACGGTTCGATCCACACCGAGATCGCTCACATCGCGCCCAACCGCGAGCGTGCGGGTAGCCCGTCCATGCGCCGCGAACAGCAGCAGACGAGGGGCAGCCGCTACAACGAGCGCGGCTACGGCCCACACGGCAGCTTCGACCAGGCCCCGCCGAACGCACCCAGGCGGCAGATGCAGGGCGGGCAACAGTCGGGCGCGATGAGGGGGGAGCGGCTGACGGGCCGCAACTTCCAGGATGCCGGGGGAGGCGGGAGAAATCGCCCTTTTGAGGGTGGGCGCGTTGATACCGGAAACGCAGCACCGTCGAACGCAGGGTTCGGCGCGCCCACGGCTTCCACACAGCCGGCAGCTTACGACGAGAACGACCTTGTAGACGTGCGGCAAGAGGAAGGTCGCGGCGAAGGCAGCCCTGACGTAAACCGAGAGGCCGCCCGCGAAGCCAGCAGGACCACCCGCGTCGGGGCCAGCGCCTCCTCCAACAAGCCGCTGCGTATCTACCCGTTCGGGGTGAGCCGCAACAGGCTGGAGCAGGCGATCAAGGACCTGCGGGTGCCCAGCACGATGGTGCGCGACGTGGATAATGCCGACATCGTGATGACGCTGAAGAACTACTACCGCAAAAGCCCGCAGATGTTGCGCCAGGCCGAGCAGGACGGCGTGCCGGTGTTCGTGCTAAAGAGCAACACCCTGTCGCAAATCCAGCAAGCTATCGCCAGCGTGTTCGACGTGTCGGTGCCCGCCGACCCGGTGACCGTGGCCCTCGAAGAGACCGAGGACGCCATCACGCAGGTAATGGAGGGTGACCGCCCGGTGGACCTCACGCCGCAATCGGCCCCGATTCGCAAGCTGCAACACCAACTGGCCGAGCGCTACAACCTCGGCTCGATCAGCCGGGGCAAAGAACCGTTCCGCCGGGTGAGGATCTTCCGCCAGGACTGAGTTTTGGAGCCGGAAGCAGCCCGAACTATATACGAAGAGTTGAGCCGCCGATATTCCGCCTGGGTGTCTGCGGCTCTTTCGTGCGCTTCGCCACGGCATATCTTGACAAGACTCGCCCCAGGCACTAGCATAACCGTCGCAGATGTGGCAATATAAGCACATCAGTGACAGACCCCTGGAGACGAACATGAAGGCGATAGTAGCGGTGGTGCAGGGCGAGGACAATGCACGGTTGAGCCACGCCCTGCGCAAGAACAACATACGATTCACCACGGTAGATAGCACTGGCGGCTTCCTGCGCGAACGCAACGCCACCTATCTCATGGGCGTGGAGGACAGCCAGACCGACCGTGTGCTGGACCTGCTGGCCGAGAACTGCCACACCCGCGCCGAGTACGTATCCTCCTACTTATATGATTTGGAGACCACCGAGTTCTACATGCCCCGCCCCATCGAAG
>JALZHG010000375.1 GCA_030914045.1 Chloroflexota bacterium
CCGTACCCAGGAGTGCCCACCCGATGCCCCTCCCTGCAAACGATTGCCTCGTCACCGTACCGTTCTCTTCCCGTCCGCCACAGAGTTAGAGGTTTACCCGATGGACCAATATTATTCGGCCTCGACGTTCTCCCGCACGCAAGGGTACTGCCGCACCAGCACCTCGCCTGGACTGGGCTCGGGCCTCTTCACGTTCCTCTGTTCAAAGAGGTCAGGACCACAGGACCACCAAACTCAGGAATGATCATGGCTCGCACAGGGATAGCCTTTCCATGGGGAGACCGTACGAACTCACTGGTACCCGGGTTGTAGCGGCGAAAAACGGAGGTGTGCTTCGGTAACGCCAGGATCTATAGTACGTCCACAGCGGTTCTGGGAACGCGTCGTTCCCCAGACTGGGGTTCCGTGCTCTACCGACGGAGAGCGGCGCATCTAGAGTTGGCGAAGGTCTGGAGGCGATTTTAGTCGTGTTCGCGACTATCGATGACGTTGGTAGTAATCTCGGGACAGCAACGTGGTGCACGCGTGCAGCCGGGTCTATGTTCGCGGGCGCGGAAGGCGAGCTTGGTATGAAGATCAAGTGGTAGGGACACGCTTGTTTCATGTAGTGGTTAGCCGCCGTCGTGGCAATGTGGCGGTTCACTTCGTCCACGTGCGGCTCGAAGATTTCGTCCACACGGGGGGTGTACCCTATGCCCGCCGTGCGAATAATGGTGCCTTCGGTAGAACGTAAGCTCAACAGCTCGGCGATGATGGCATCCCAATTCTCCTTGAACGCCTCCACGGCTGCGCGCAGACACTTCTGGTTGTCACTCCCCCCACAGGTTCCGTTCTCGTACGCTTCGCCTGCATCTCCAAGGTCGTTAATGCCGATGTTGAAGGTTATGACCTCGGCTGCGCCAAGGGTTTTGCGCAGCGCTGGATCGTTGCGAAGGGTGTGGAGCAATTGAGAGCTCGTTTGGCCGCTTCGACCTAGATTTACCAGATCAATTCGAGCGCCCGTATCAGCCGTGATGTAGGCCGCATAGCGGGCCACATAGCCCCTGTGGGCACCTACGCCCACGGTCAGCGAGTCGCCGAGGGCCACGTAGTCCCAGGAAACGGGCGAGTAGGGTACCGCTGTGGTTTCTTGCCTGACCGTACGTCCTTCCGGAAGGGTGGGAGCGCTAGTACGTTCCATCGTATTCGTCGGTTCACCATGCGCTCTCTTGTGCCGACCGTCCTTACTCGTCCGGTGTGAGCCCTGCTCGGTGTCTGGGAAGCAGGCCGCCAAGCCCGTCAACATAACCGTAACGATCAGCAAGCCGAGGGATCTCGACATGAAACGCTATTTACTTCCGTACCGGTCATGGTGGACGATCCGCGCCTTGGATCGGCGCGCCAACCTCCTTGGCCCCTCGACGCAGTAACCGACGGGCACGAGCCCGATAGGGCGAACATCGGGGGGCAACCCTAACACTTCCTGCACCTCCCGATCGTGGAAAGCCGCAACAAAACACGCCCCTAAACCCTCCTCCACCGCCGCTAGCAGGATAAGCATCGCAACGAAGGCTCCGTCGATGATGCTGTAAAAGTGGACTCCCCGCGCCCCGTACCGCCTGGCCGAGCGCCTGGTATCCGAGACGACTACGATGACCAGCGGGGCTTGAGCAACGAACATCTGCCCGAGCGCGGCCCGTGCTAGGGCCTCTTTCACCCACCGGTCGCGCACCACGACGAACTCCTGCGGTTCTGTGTGGCCGGCCGAAGGGTAGCGGCAGGCTAGGTCCAGGATCCGATCGAGCTTCTCCTGGGGCACGTCCCTGTCCGAATATGACCGGCACATCCGCCGCCTCTTCACCACCGTCCCGAAATCCACAAAGATCGTCCCCCTCAAGCCATGGAAGACAAGCCGTTCACGAAGCAGGGAGGTGCCGTTTCAGCCACGAGGCGTTCCTTACCGCGAAGCCTTCCCAGTCGTTGTTGAAATAAGCGAAGACCTCGACGTCGGCGCGCCACGTGGAGATCGTCCTCTGCCACTCCTCGAGCTCGCCCTCGGAGTAGTTGCCGTTCCGGCCCCGGCTGCCGTAGTGGAAGCGGACGAAGGTCCACTCCGCCGTCAGCTCGTGGGACTGGAAGGGACGCTCCGGGTGGTCGCCGATGACGAGCGCTGCCTTATGCCCTCGCAGGAGGGCGTATACCTCCGGGGCGAACCAGCTAGGATGGCGGAACTCGAAGCAATGTCGCCCTGGGGGCAGCCACTCGAGCGCAAAGGCGAGGCGCTCGTCGTCGCGGCGGAAGTTCTCCGGCAGCTGCCAGAGCACGGGGCCGAGCCTCGACGATTCGATAAGCGGCTCGATCCGCTCGTAGAAGCGCTCGAGACCAGTGCCCATGTCGGTGAGTCGCTTCATGTGCGTCAGGAAGCGGCTCGCCTTGACGCTGAACAGGAAGCCTTGAGGGGTCTGCTCCACCCAGTTTGCCACCGCCGAACGCGATGGCAGGCGGTAGAAGGTGTTGTTGATCTCGACCGTGTCGAAGAGGGTGGCGTAGTGCTCAAGCCAGCGGCGGGTGGGCAAGCCCTTCGGGTAGACCGTCTCCCGCCAGTGCGGATAGTTCCAGCCCGAGCAGCCGACCCAAACCCGCTTCACGTCGTCACGCTAAGTAATAGGCTCACGCCCGAATTATGCGCAGTCGCGCGAGAGCAGACAATGTTCTTGAGGCCTTACGTTCCCAAGGGTGCGTCTCATTCAGGCCTGCTGCCCGATGAACCAGTCCACGGCCTCAAGCGCGATCTCGCCGGAGATCGCATGTCCCCCGTCGAACTCGCGGTAGAGCACATCATAGTCAGCGTGCTCGAGCCTAGGAACGATCCTGCGGCTACAGAGAGCGATCGGCAAGACTTCGTCGCGCGTGCCGTGGGAGACGAAGATCCGCGGTGAACCCACCCGCTCCGCCAGAGCAACGAACCCTGGCGAGAACGCCAGCACGTGCGTGAAGAGGTCCCCATTGGTGATCCCTAGTGAGAGCGCGTAGGAGGCCCCGACTGAGAAACCCCCAACGGCGATGCGCGCCGTAT
>JALZHG010000376.1 GCA_030914045.1 Chloroflexota bacterium
ATGCACTGCCGCAGGATGCGGGGCATCGCTCGCGGGAGGATAGCCGAGGGCGACCAACCAGTCCCGCGGCGCGTCCAGCATGCCGCTCAACTGGAGGGGACTGGCGCCGGTGTGCGCACCGCGGGTAAACACGCGATGATTATGCCAGACCGCCAACAGCGCCAGCAGGCCTGCCGACAACGTGCGGTGCACCGCCAGATGCGGGCGCACGATGCTGTGCCACCCTTCCACCGCACTGCTCGCCCGGGCGGCCCCGTCCCACGTCGCCAGCAGCACCCGTGCGGTGGGCCGCCAGGCTTCCGGCAGCCCGGCCACTACCTCCTCCGTGCTCGGCCCCAAGATCGCGCGCCGCTGCCAGGCCCAGGCGATCAGGGCCAGCCCAGCCGCCCCGACCACGCCGCCCAGGTCCTGCTGGACCCGCTCCACGCCCGCGACAAAGGCCAGTGCCTGAGGCAGCGCGCGGGTCAAGGTGGTGTGCAACGTGCGGAGGTGGGTCTGTTGGCCGGGTGCGGCCCCATCCCGCACCTCAGCCAGCAAGCCCAGCAGCACATCGAGCTCGGTCTGTCGGGTGGCCGCATCCAGCACCCCCGTTGGGCGCAGCACGACCACCTCCAGCAAGGCGTGCAATTCGCCCGTCAGGTAGCGCAGGGCCTGGGCCGTGGCACGCGCCGTGTGCACCTGCGTGGCATGGGCCGGGTCCAGTGCGAGCGGCTGCCGACCTCGCGGTCGCTCCCCCGCCGCCACCTTGGCCGCGTAGCGCTGCCCGGCCGCGGCTTGGTCCTCCAGCGTGTGGGCCACCCGGTCCACGCGCGCTTGGGTCTTGCTACAGCTCTGCAGCAGATGCCAGACATCCCGCCCGTGCTGCCCGTGCGGATCAACCGTGACACAGGCCTGCTGCATGGCCGGTGCCCCATCCGTGACAGTGGCGTGCCAGCGCAACCCGCGCGCCTGCGCCTCCCACAAGACCAAGGTCCACGTGTCGGCGTCCACGGGCAGCGGGCCTTCAGCCGCCCAGACCGCCCAACTGTCGAGATCGACGACACTGAGATAGGCACCGCAGCGCTTGCGGCCATAGATTTCGTCCAGTGCCAGCGCGCGCGAGGTGGACGGCGCATGGGTCGTCATCCAGGTCAGGGCGCGCTGGTGGGCGTCGGTAATCACAGCGCTGATCGTGCCCAGGCTGACGTGCTGGCGGGTCGTGGCCCGCAGACAGGCTTGAATCCCGCGCGTGCTGGCGTGCCCCTCGATCAGCAGCGTCAGGATCGCGCGTTCGAGCGCCGGGGTGACGGTGGGTGCCGCAGGAACGGGCAGGAAAGCCTGCACCAAGGCCTGGCTCCCGCGTTCATGCCAGGCATAGAGCGTCTGGCGCGAGACGCCGAGGCGACGACTGAGGTGGGTGACGAGACCATAGTCGCCGGCCTGAGCGATCATCTGGCAGACGACCTGAGCGCGTTCAGTTGGTGTGCTATCATGCTGCTGAACCATCGTGTTCCCCTGAAAGGTGGCTGATTGTTGACACATCGACCATACCTTTCAGGGTCATTGTTCGCAACCGCACCTGACCACACTGTCAAGCTATCTGGCCTGTTTTTGAACCATGCCTTAGCTAGACTTTGTCCATATGGCGCGGCACGAGATTGGCAGGGAAAGACTCCTCAAACCAAGCTGTCATCAAAGGATTGAGAAATGCTTCACCTGCCACGTCCTATTATAAAGGTCTTCCACCCCTTCGCCGCTGTCTTCCGCGAACGCACCTGGGAACATGCCCAAGTCCTGCTCGTCGGTGCCATTCTCGCTCCTGGTCAGCGGACCGTCACCGCGGCTCTGCGCATCATGGGCCTCAGCCACGAGCCCCACTTCCAGAACTATCATCGTGTCCTCAGCCGCGCCTCCTGGTCCTCGCGCCGTCTGAGCGAACTCCTCCTCATGCTCCTCCTGCGCGCCTTCGTCCCCGACGATGCTCCGGTCGTCGTCGGCATTGATGAGACCATTGAGCGCCGACGCGGTCCCAAGATCGCCGCCCGCGGCATCTATCGCGACCCGGTGCGCTCCAGCAAGGAGCACTTCGTCAAGACCAGCGGCTTGCGCTGGGTCTCCATGCAGCTCCTCGCTCCCATTCCCTGGATTGGCCGGGTGTGGGCCTTGCCCTTCTTCACGGTCTTGGCGCCCTCCGAACGCTATCATCTCCAGCGCGGCAAGCGCCACAAGAAGGTCATCGACTGGGGGCGTCAGATGATCGTCCAACTGCGGCGCTGGCTGCCCAACCGGACGCTGGTCGTCGTAGCCGACGGGACGTATGCCGTGTTGGAGCTGCTGGCTGCCTGTCGGTCCCTGCCCACGCCTGTGACGCTCGTGACGCGCTTGCGCCTGGATGCGGCGCTCTACGACCCTGCTCCGCCCCGGACCCCGGGTGCCACGGGTCGGCCACGCGTCAAAGGCGAGCGGCAGCCGACACTGGAGCAGCGCCTGCGGGCTCCGGCGACTGTCTGGGAGATGGTCAGTGTGCGGTGGTATGGCGGCCACAGCCGGGAGGTGGAGGTGAGCACAGCTACCGCCATGTGGTATCACAGTGGCAAGGAGCCCGTGCCCATCCGCTGGGTCTTGATCCGCGACCCGCAGGGCGAGTTCGAGGACCAAGCGCTGCTGTGCACTGACATGGCGGCGACGGCGCGACAGATTGTGGAGAGGTTTGTGTTGCGCTGGCAGTTGGAAGTGACCTTTCACGAAGGCCGCACCCATCTGGGGCTTGAGACGCAACGGCAGTGGTCGGAGCGAGCAATTGAGCGCACGACCCCAGTGGTGCTGGCGCTGTTTTCTGTGGTCACGGTGGTGGCGCATGCGTGTTTGGGGCAGGCGGACCTCCCAGTACGCTGCACCGCGTGGTATCACAAGAGCGCGCCGACGTTTGCGGATACCTTGGCGTTCGTTCGTCAGCAATTGTGGCCATCTACCCTTTTTTCGATGTCGCCTGATCGGGATGACATGGTGGAAATTCCGCGTGCGGTGTTCCAGCACGTAACGGACACCTTGGCGTTCGCCGCATGATATGGAC
>JALZHG010000377.1 GCA_030914045.1 Chloroflexota bacterium
ACACGGCGCTGCTCGCGGTCCTGATCCTCGCCGCGGCGGTACTGATGTTGGTCGGCCCACAGCTGGCCACTTGGATCGCCGAGCAGGTCGGCCTGGGTTCGGTGTTTGCCACCGTGTGGACTTGGGCTCGCATCCCCGTGGCGGTCGTGCTGCTGGTGCTCGTCGCTGCGCTCGTCTACTACCTGTTCCCCAACACTAACCAGCCGTTCAGGATCGTCACGCCGGGGGTCGTCTTAGCCGTGATCGTTTGGGTTCTCGCCTCTTTAGGCTTCTCCTGGTACGTGGCGAACTTCGCCAGTTACAACGCCACTTACGGCAGCTTCGCTGCGATCATCGTGCTGCTGTTCTACTTCTTCATCTCGGCGGCCATCTTGCTGTTCGGCGCGGAGCTCAACTCGGAGGTTTACCGCCAGGCCGCCGAAGGCGAGGACGCGGGGGAGCCGGCGCCAAGGGAGCCCACGGAGACTTAGAGCATCGAGGTCATCACCGTGCGGTCGGAGGAGTGAAGCCTCGCTGAGGCCGCGTCCCATTCCGCATAGCCACCCTTCGGGGTTGTGCGTTCTCGGAAATCCAAGCCGTAGGCAGCATGCACTTCCCCCGTGATAGTCAATCTTACCACGGCCTAAAGATCCGCTTCTCCACCACGCTTGGCGGTGGGGAGCCGGAGGTAGAGGTGGCGCTGGTCTAGCGGTTAAGTGCTCGTGTCGTGCTCAGGGAACTACCTGGAGAAGGGACTCTCGGAACTTCGCCTCTCACCTACGGCGCTCCTTCGATATCTCGCGTGGGCATCACCAACACCTTATCGACGCGTCGCCCGTCCATGTCCAGAACCTCAAAGGAGAATTTCTCCCACTCGAATCGGTCTCCTTCTGCAGGGACGCGCCCTAGAGTGTCCATCACCATGCCGCCCACCGTCTGGTAATCCGCCCTCTCCTCGCGGGGCAGCTCCTCAAGCCCGAGGTGTTCCTTCAGCTCCTCCGCGGCTAGCAGACCGTCCACCAGCCAAGAACCGTCCTCTCGGCGCACGATTGCTTCCTCGGTGGGCTCATCTTCGTCGGGTACCTCGCCGACCAGTGCCTCGAGCACGTCGGCTAGGGTGACTAGGCCCTCGATATGCCCCCGCTCGTCGATAACGAGGGCTAAGGGCAGGCCTGAACGTTTGAACGCCTCCAGGGTATCGGTGGCCGGTGCACCCTCCGGGACAAAGGGCGACGGCCGCAGCGAATCCAGCAGGTCGGCGGTTTGCCCGGAGGCTTGCTGGGCCCAAGTGTCCTTGACGGACGCTATACCCAGCAGGTCGTCGAGGTCCCCGCGAGCGACCGGGAAGTAAGAGTGCCGGCTCTGCGCCGCCCGCTGCCGGATCTCCTCCGGTTGGAGGTCTGCGTCGAGCCACACCACCTTGGGCCTCGGTGTCATCAAATCGCGTACGGGGCGGTCGTCGAGCCTGAGGGCGCGCGCCACTAGGTCCCTTTCTTCCTCCTCGAACACGCCAGCTCGGGCACCCTCCTCCATGAGAATCTCGACCTCCTGCTCGGTCACCGGGGACTCGACCGGCTGGCGCGCCCCGAGCAACCGTAGCACCGCCTCGGTCGAGAAACTCAGGAACCAGACCGCGGGCGACGTGATCACTGAGAGCAGGCGCATCGGCCTGGCCACGCGCGAAGCCATGGCCTCCGCGCCGTTGAGCGCGAGACGCTTGGGCACCAACTCACCGAGGATCAACGAAAGATAGGTGATCGCTACCACCACGGTGCCGAAGGCGATGGACCCGGCGTAGGTTGCCAGCACGGGCACAGACCGCAAAGCGCCTGCTAGCGGCTCGGCGAGCGTAGCTCCACCGAAAGCGCCGGCCAGCACCCCGATCAGCGAGATGCCGACCTGCACGGTGGAGAGAAAGCGGTTCGGCGAGTTGGTCAGCTCCAGCGCCGCCTTCGCCCCCCGATCGCCCTCGTCGGCGCGCTGCCTAAGACGCGCCTTGCGCGAGGAGACCAGCGCGGTCTCCGACATCGCGAAGAAGCCGTTGAGGAGGCTCAGCAACACTATGACTGCGATCTGCAGCGTTATGGTGGGCATCTAGAAGTCCCGTTCCTTCCCGTGGTTCCTGTAGCGGATCCATACTACCGTCTGAGGGCGGTAGCCAACAGCATCACGCCGCCCACTATCTGCAAGAACCCACTGGTGAACAACACGGTGCTGATGGTGCCCTCCTCGGTAGCGGCTACGATGCTGATGATCAGGCCGACAGCGAGAATCGCTATCCCCCCCGTCGCGTTCAAGTTCCTACCCTTCGGGTGCCTTACTCACCGACTTACCAACGCCTAGCGACGACGTAGACAAGCGCTAGCATCCACAGGGCCACAAAGACCATAGAGATCGCCTGTAACACGAACGGCAAGGACCCAGCCAGGACCAACACCGCCAACATTAGCGTGATCAGGATCGTCGAGAGTACCCACCATGCCTTCATCGCCGAGATCAGGTAGATTCGAGCTTAGGCCTTTCTCGGCCGAAACACGAAAAACCGGAGGAACAAGAAGCTCATGGTAGAAGCGACCACCATAGAGCCCACCTTGGCCACGTTGCCGCTGACCAGCGGCGAGAGGTCGGTGTAGGCCCTGAGCCCGTGAGCCGTCAGCCAGAGCAACAGACTGCCTACCCCGGCGTTCAGTAGCCCCTGGGCGGTGAACAGACCCACCTGCTTGGCGTCGTGTCGGGCTCGGTCCCTGAAGGTCCACAAAGTGTTCCACAGGTAGCTGTTGGCGTTCGCCAGGCCCAGTGCCACGATGTTGTACAAGACGAGAAGCTCCGGGCTCCGACTAGGCCCAATGAGCAAGAACAGGTTGAGTACGCCAACGTCTACCAGCGCGTTGGAGATACCCACAAGCGAGAACTGGGCGTACTTGACACCCGTTTGCTTTCTAGAGATGCGCACGATCCCCTCTTCGGTCCGTGGACAACACAGGGAGCGACGAGATCCCGAGGATCCATCCGTCGCCTTGCGGCCCTCGATCGTCGAACCCAGGCGGGTAACTATGCCGGATGCTCCAGACC
>JALZHG010000163.1 GCA_030914045.1 Chloroflexota bacterium
GTGCCGCGGCCACTTGGTCCCTGGCTGTGACACACCCTGGGTGTTCAGGTAGTAACTCAAGCAGCTCAGTACAGACAATCGGCACGGCAGCACAGCACCTTCGCAACTACTATTCACCCTCACGCTCACCAAGCAAACTGTGTTGACTTTGCCTAACCCTCGGCCTGGGCTGTGCCACAAGGTCTTTGACTTATTGTAAGGAGGGAATCAGGTGAATGCAGTAGAGTCCAGGATTCCGTATCGAGCGAAAGTGAGTGCAGTTATAGTAATTGTTGCGCTTCTTGTGTTCACAGGCGTGCAAGTGCTGCTACCTGGCCTCACGCCTCGCTCCTTTGCCGATACCGCAGTGCAGATTGCTGACCCGGTACCCGATCAGAGCGACGGCTTGCCGCCAAATACGCCCACACGCGCGGTGTACCACACACAGACTACCAGTTTCAGCTACTCCGGCGGCTATGTAGTCCTCTCTAACTGCCCAGACCTCTCCTGCGGCATGGTGGCCGACGACGGGCTTAAGCTCACCGTCACCCGTTCCGACGGCACTTCCCGGCAGGTAGAGTTCGATTTCTACACGCACGAGTTTCCCCCAGCCAATGTAACGGCGCTATTTGGCGTCGGCAACAACACCGTGAAGGCGGAGCTATTGGACCTTATGGGGCCGCAGTACGGCTCTTCGCACCCCTTCTTCCTGGTGTCTAGCGCCACAGCGCCCGCCGTGCCCACACTCCTCGTAGAGCCGCCACCCCCAGGTACAGAGTACAACTATCCTTGGCTGTTCACGGGAGTGAGTGATGACCCGGTGAATACCCTCACGGGCAGCTACTCGTACTCGTTTACGGACCTAGCCGTCGCGGGCCGGGGGCCGAGTCCTGCAGTCACGCGTGCGTACAACAGCAACGACCCGCGCGTAGGGCCGCTGGGGCCTGGCTGGATGCACAACTATGCCGCACGACTGGTAAGTCCCGCGCCTGATTCTACTGATTTGGTGCTGGTGGGACCGGAAGGACGAAGTGATCGCTATACCAGCAACGGAGACAACAGCTACACACCACCGCCGGGCGTGTATACCACCCTCAAGAAGAACGACGAAGGCACCTACACCGCCACATTCAAGGATCAGACAACCTGGGTATTCAGCGCCACCGGCAAACTGCTGCGCATCGTGGACCGCTTCGGGAACGTATCGCTCCTCGAATACAACAGCCAGGGGCAGCTCATTTCAGTGAGCGACCCGGCGGGGCGCGGCAAGCTCACCTTCGCCTACGATGCGGCGTCCGGGCGACTTGCGAGTATCAAAGACTGGATGTCTCCGGCGCGCACAGTAACTTACGGTTACGATTCACAGGGACGTTTGGCGAGTGTCACCGACCGGGAAGGCAAGGTCACCACATATGGCTACGACGGGGCGAGCCACCGCCTGGTGAGCATCACCGACGCCAACGGGCACGTAGCTGTAACCAACACCTACGACTCCGAGAGCCGCGTAGCTACTCAGAAGGACGCCCGCGGGCTTGTTACAGGCCAGCAAACAGTGTTCCAGTACAACACGAACTCCGACGGCACCAAGACCACGGTGGTTACTTACCCGCAGACCTCTCTTGAGCCGAGTTGGAACCACCGCGAAGAGGATACTCATGATGCTCAGGGTAGGCTCACTAAACGTGTAGCCAAGCCCACATCGAACAGCACAGAGTGGGTGACCACAGAGTACACCTGGGACTCGCAGTCGAACAGAACGGCGATAAAGGATGGGCAGGGCAACACCACCCTGTACTGCTACGATATCGACCACTCCGGTGCGACCGTAGCGGACAGCCTCGGCAACATGACCCGGCAGATTGAGCCTGCGGCTGAGCCTGGCGGGCGCAAGGCAGTTACCCTGTTCAAGTACGACGGCAAGAACAACCTGGTGCAGGCAGTATCACCGAATGGTGTGAACAGCAACTCTACGGTAGACTGCACAACCAACCTGTCGGGAGCAGTTAGTACAGCGTACGTTACCGATTGGCAGTACGACGCCGACACTCAGACAAAGTTGCTTTCTGAAACGCGCAAGTACACCGACCCGGACACTGGCCCGACGACAATCGTGACAAAGTACGAGTACGGTGACGGGGCCAATCCCGGGCGAGTTACCAGGATAGTCCCACCAAGGGGTAACACTGGTCCCACACCCGACTACAGCTATGCTACCACTCTCGAATACTACGGCAGCGGCAGCCAGGCCGGTATGCTCCAGCGCCAGACTGACCCCAACGGCGGCATCACTACCCACGGCTACGATGAGGCAGGCCGGCAAACTAGTATGGTTGACCCGAACGGCAACGCCAGCGGTGCCAACCCGGTAGAGCATACATGGAGGTACGTTTACGACAAAGAAGATCGTCTGCGCTTCGCCATAGCCCCCGCCCCTCAGATTGGAAGCTCCCCGCTCGTGAGCGAAGCAAGATACGACGCTGTCGGCAACCTCGAAGTAAGTATCGACCCTAACGGGCAACTGGTTAAGAACCTCTACGACGAGCGGGACGCCCTCAAAGAGGTGCAGGAAAGTCCTGATACCTGGAACGACCCGAATGTTGTGCCCAGCAGGCTAATTCGGACAGAGTACCAGTACGATCACAGGGGCAACCTGTCGCGTCTGGTGCGCGCAAAGGGTGATACTAACAATGAACGGGCTACCGACTACGCTTATGATGGCCTTGGTCGCACCCGCAAGGAAGTGCAGTACCCTGCATGGCCCAGTACATCGGGTGCCCTGGTAACCGAGGACACATACGACCTCAACAGCAACCTGCGCACTCACAAAGACGCGCTGGGTCGCATAACAACGTACGGGTACGATGCCCGCGATTTCCTCCGCTCCCTGACGTACAGCGACGGGGTCACGCCCAACGTGCAGTACGCCTACGATCTGAACCGCAACCGCCTCACGATGACGGACGGCACGGGCACCACTACTTACGCCTACGACGAGCTGAACCGGATGCTTTCGGTCACCAGCCCCTCGGTCGCCGGACTGAAAACGGTCGGGTACAGGTACGACCTTGACGGCAATCGCGAGAAGCTCATCTATCCCGACGGCACCGCGGTAGTGTACACCTTCGACAAAGGCAGCCGGATGGCGTCGCTGAAGGACTGGGCCAACCGCCTGGTGAGCTACAGCTACTTTGCCGATGGTAGCCTGCGTATCGTTGCAAACCCGAACGGCACGAGCGAGCACTACACGTACGACAATGCCCAGAGATTAAAGGAAGTTTGGAACAAGTCGGGCGGCAATACGATTAGCAGGCACACCTACACCATGGACGCTGCAGCCAACCGCACCCGAGTGGACGAAGTCCTGCCCGAGAATGGGGCAGTGAAGGCAGACGATGTGAAGCGGCAGGCCACGACCATCTACGGATACGACCGCCTGTACCAGCTCACAAGTGAGAGCGGGCCGGACGTGAACACGGCGTACACGTACGACCCCGTGGGGAACCGCGTGCTCATGGTGAGCGGTACGAAGAAGCAGACCTCGGTGACCTACTCCTACGACCGGGCAGACCGACTTACGCAAGTTGGCTCCGACAGCGTGATTGTCGATGCGAACGGCAACATGGTGGCACGGGGGAAGGAGACCTACACCTATGATCAGGCCAACCGGCTGGTGCGGTCTAAGATGCCGCAGCCTACCCAGTACATCTACAACGGCGACGGGCAGCGCGTGACGACAGATGCCGGGCAAGGTCCTCTCACCACGCATGTGTACGATGTGAACAGGTCGCTGCCGGTGCTGCTTGAGGATGGCCGTCGCAAATACGTCTGGGGCCTGGACCTGGTTTACGCTGCAGAGGGTAACGGCACGCTTGAGGTGTATCATACCGATGGGCTTGGTTCGGTGAGAGCGGTGACGTACCCGAACGGCAACGTCACGCAGAATTACCGGACGGACGCCTTCGGTGTGGTGGTGAAGCGGCAAGGCACAAGTAACCAACCCTTCCAATTCGCCGGGGAAGAGCGGGATAAGGAAACGGGCTTCTACTATTTGCGCGCGCGATACTACGACCCGAGCATGGGCAGGTTCCTTCAGCGGGATCCGTTCGCGGGGATGATAGCCAACCCGCTTTCGCTAAACCGCTACACCTATGTTGAAAATAACCCGGTTGGCCGTGTAGACCCTAGTGGCCTAGCCAGTTCGCGCATCATCAGCAGCGGGGGGCGCTACGCATCTGGCTATGCATGGTGGAGCTTAGGCGTGTTCGGCACTCTGAGCAAGCTGTTTGACCAAATTCAGCCAGGGTTATCGCTACCAGGTGAAAAGCTTCTCCGGGTATCAGGCTACTTACGCGCGAATGGCACACGAGTAGCACCTTATTCACGAACCGTACCGGGGGGAGCGTTGTGGAGGCCTTTAACAAGATGGGCACCTGTTGTCGGAGGTGTACTCGATGGCTTGGCACAGTGGGAAAAGGACGCACCCCGCCAGGACTTGTCCCCAGATACCAAAGTGGCGCGGACTCTTGTGAGCGGCTTCGGTTCATGGGGGTTTGGTGCTGCTGCTGGGGCCTTAGTCCTTGGCGGAGCAGCGATTGTGGGTGCGCCCGTGGTGGCCACGGCAATCGGAGTCGTTGCTGTGGGCTACCTCGCAAACTTGGCTTGGAATAATTGGGTTGAACCTCGCGTATTCCAACGACTAGGCCTGGATTGATAATCACGGCCCGTTCAGAAACTATGTGGACTCTCTTGGGGGTCCACATAGTTTCTGCACATGTGCAGGTATGTAGGAGGCAGGAAAGCGGAAGATGAGTATCTCAAGTCTCAGAGATATGATGTAGCTGGGTGAACTCTGGCGGCATTGTGCCTGGTCGATGTAGATTTCCTGCAACCTTGAAGGCTGGATAATAGAGCGGGAAATCAAAAGGGCCTCTGGCTGAGAGGCCCTTTTGATTAGTTCGGCTATCCTAAATATCGAGGAGTTAATGACTAAGAACGGTGTTACAGGTGTGAGGACTGAGCTTCCGGGTGCCTATGGCTCCCGACCCTAGCCCTTTTTGGCAAGGTTGCGCATCGCCGACTTGATGTCAGTCTGGTAGATAGGCTCCTGATTCCTGAACTCCTGAAACGTCATCTCACCGCTCATGTAGCGGCGGGCGGCAGCCCAGCGATCGTTCTGCGAGGCGCTTGCCTGCTTTTGTTCCTTTTGGTTTTTCATGTGATTCCTCCTCTCACAGATGCATTATAAGCATCAACTGGTACACAGGGACATCAAACCAGCCAACATAATAGTGGTACGTCCGGTGATTTCTGGCTTCTGGACTTCCGGATTGCTCGGCATCCGAACGAAGTGTCCATAACTGCTACGGGGAACCTGTTTTGTCCTCACCTTCCAGGGTATGCACGTAGGACAAGCCGCTGGAGAGCCAAAGGATACGCGAGTCTGGGGCTGTCTTTTCCGGTGAAGTTCTAACAAATCGTGGCACGAACTTGCTATTCATTAGTTTATCTAGTTGATGTTGTCGCAGGAGAAATACTAACCTTTACTAGAGATTGCTCGGCGTCCAGGGGACAGCAGCTACATTTCATATAACTCCAGCGGAAGACCATCCGGATCCCTAAAAAACGTGAACTTCTTGCCAGTCAACGCATCTATGCGTATTTTCTCCACCCTGACGCCGTTCAGTTGTAACTTGGCGGCAAATTGCTCCACATTCTCTACTCCAAACGCTAAGTGTCGTAGGCCAGATGCTTCCGGGTTAGATATCCTGTCTGGAGGATTAGGGAATGAAAATAGCTCTATTTGATATCTCTCACCAACCTGTAAATCTAGCTTATAGGAGTTTCTATCTTCACGAAACGTTTCATTAAGAGCGTGCAGGCCGAGGACTTCGGTATAGAAATGTTTGGAAAGTTCATAGTTGGAGCAAATGATCGCGACATGATGGATTATTTGAAGCATAATGTCATCTCACCTTGGAATCGACCATAGCTCATGCTAGCTCTGGCGGGTATTGTACGGAGTTTTCCACAACTTCACAAGGACTGTGCCAATTTGTCAATCTCTATGCTTGACATACATGCTATACTGTATTCTCAAATCTTGCGCCCCGAATGCTAAGACAAGATAAAGAAAGCAGAGTATTAACACAACGAACATCACCGACTTGGAGTTCGAAATGTCACCGCAGACCAAGCAACAAGTAGATGTAGTTGTATTGGGGGGAGGTTCCGCAGGTCTTTGGACATCTTACGAAATAGCCGGATTGCCTCTTTCCTGTGCAGTAGTTGACGAGAAGCCCTTCAGCGCATACGCGTCCACACTTAATCAGGGTTGGCTACAAAGTGGGGCGTTCTACATAGCTCATAGCAAAGACGTACAGGCAGCTATGGACTGCTGGAATGGTTATCAGACTCTTCAAGAATTCTCCCGTAACTTCGCCAGAGATGCCATTCATAGTGATGTGCCCTCTTATTTGCTTTTTCGAGAGGAAGCAGTAGATGAAGATGGAGACCTTATAAAAGGTAAGGAACAACTTGAAGATACCCTGCGGTTGTGTAGGGATTTGGGCATTCCGGCACAAGATTATGATATTGAGAGAGTAAAAGCGAGTGAGCCACTCTTGGATGGGGCGAGATATGGCTATGCAGCACACGTTGCGGACTGCCCGGTCAGCACCACACATGTATTGAGCGCACTGGCAGAAGAGGCGAGTAAGCTCGGAGTTTCATTCCATCAGGTGAGCCGCCTTGACACAATCTTACCAGTGTGGGATGGAGAATACTGGCACGTAGAATTGAGCGAGGCTGCCACTCTAACCTGCAAGGCTCTCGTGGTGACTGCTGGAGTATATATACCTGATATACTGCGCAAGCTCAATGTCCAGGGGGCAGCAGCGTTCAACCTCACCAAGATACCAGTCTTGGTTATGCACGAGCCTATAGCACAGTCCTTGCTAGTTACACCTGGGGAGCATGGCGGCCCTAGCTTGGTACCGTTTTTCGGTAAGGATGGACGCATTGCAGGAGCTACGGTATGTTTGCTTAGAGTCGATGATCCTATCGAAAGCTATACTGACAAAGACCTTCCTCCAGATCATCGAGAGCTATATGCGAAAAAACTGGGTGACACTCTTAGAGGAGTAAGAGCGGTCGTCGGACAAAAAGAAAGTGCTGGGAATCCTATTCCAGCACATTTCTATGTATGCCAAAAGTTGAGCTTACAGGGCAAGAATATCAGCAGGGGCCACATCGTACTGGAGTATGCTCCCGGCCCCGGCGCGCCTAAGAATATTCTAACCTTCTATCCAGGGAAGTTTACGGCAGCCCCTGTTGCTGCTAGAGAATGTGTTGCTAAGGTACGTGCTCTATTCAGCGCTACTGACGTGGTGCCCTCAATCAGTCCACAGACCCCCATTCCAATCGCAACACAACTCTACTACAAGCAGCCTGATCTGTATGCAAGGGTTAGAGGGGAGAATATATTCTTCGAGCCTAAATAGGCTCGAACACAAATGCTCATGTAATGGAGTCTACAAAGGATCCTGTGAAAGGCCCCTGTACTGCTTTTCATAGTAGTTGAACAATGCTCCCAGGACGTGTGTCTCTAGTTCTTCATTGTTGATGTTAGCCAAGTCAATACCTGCTCGCGAGAGCGCACTGGCGAAGGCTTCAATGGCTTGAATATCTACTACGGCTTTAGCAGTCGCTTCTCTTAATTGTGCCATTTGCTGTTTCGTAACTTTTTCGTAGCCGTTGTCATAATTTCTGGGAAGTCCGTCTAGCCCAGACGTCTGCTTGTCTTGGCCAACAACTTCAGGTACTAAGTACATAGCAAAAGCGATTGCTATTGCATGAGCTAACCCATCAGTACCAAATTGAGCCTCATTGAGCCATGGATATTCCCTGCGTTTTTGATACGCGCTGATAAAACGGGAAAGCACTGGCCCGCTCTCAAGCTTGGGGATTGCAGTTTCGAGTGTAGTTCGCAGGCTGTTTTGAAGGCGTAAGGTGCCAATTCCGACACTGGCGTGCATGTGCTTAGTCATAGGGATAACTCCATCTTTGTTCTTGTTGGCTCTGGATAAACGAGCGAAACCCCTGGCACCGGCATGCCTCCACCCAAGGAACAACGAAGCAGACTTGTTCTGGTTGCAAGCGCCGTGCCATTCGCCGTATAGGCAATATCGACATCGACCCTGCTGATGATCGAGATGTGAATTGCCAGCCAACCGTATTGCTCGACTGTGTAGTTTACAAGCATCGAACTAGAAGAACAAATACGGCCATCGTAACAATTATACACCTTCTGTCAATAGATGTCCAACGAAGGACGCAGCTAAGAGGGAGACCTGTGCGTGTGTAATAGCCACGCATTCCAAGGGAAAGGTCCTCTTAGCTATGTCGCCTCTGGGGTCCGGAATCGGGTATTTGCCCTTTGAGCCTGGCCCTTCATTATGAGCTTAACAGGTTATCATGCTATGCAATAGTGCCAGTTCTGGCTAAGTGGGCGTTGCCGAAAGTCCTCATAGTTCAGTAGTACCTCCGGCTCAAGTCGAGCTTATAATCTCATATATCGTCAATCGTGTCAAATTAGAGCACCAATAATTCCCCAACACGTGCGCCAGTGCCGCTTTCTCCTGTGCGTCCTTAGTTACTCGTGCTATGTTCCTACATGATTTCACAGTTATGCTGGAATTTGGACCTTTTCTCAGAGTTAGAACGGATTTTTTCAGTAATTTTATGGCGGCATTAGTAATGCGCACGCTCGTTTCATTTGAGAGTTATAAAAGAAATAACATATGCGAATCGCCCTACGTGGTTCAAGAACACCAACAACACCAATGGCTGCGGCGACCCCCTCAAGTGGGGCACCGACCTCAACCGCAACTACCCCTACAAGTGGAACAACGGCGGCACCAGCAACCTGCCGTGCGATAGCTCCTACCGCGGTCCCTCTGCCCTGTCCGAGCCGGAGAGCCAGCATGTGCTCGCGGCCTTCCAGGCAAGCGGTAGGCCCGCCGATCTCGTGGTATCTCTGCAAGCACCGGGACCCTCGGTGCTTTACCCCTGGGGCTGGACCTCCACGCCGCCCACCGATGCCGCTGAGCTAGACGCCTTCGCCTGGAGTCTGGGCAGGCTGAACGGCACCCCCCGCGCCAACATTCACCGCCACAACCCTGGCAACTCGCCCATCAGCGGCATCCTCGACGACACGGCCTACGGCCAGTTTGGGGTGCCCGCCTTTACTCTCAACATCGGCAATGTATCGGCACCCGTGTGTGCCGACCTGGAACAGGTATGGACCTCCCAGCGACCCGCTCTGCTGCATGCCGTCGGAGCTACGGGCACGAGCAAGGACGACACGCTCTCGCACGCCTCCGGGCCGCAAGTCACCCACGTCTCGACCGTGCAGGGTGACTCGCCGTGGGTGGTAGAGGTGAGCGCCGTGCTCTCGGCCAACTATGGCACGGTGGCCGGAGGCGTATACACGGTGGATGGCAGCCCGGAGAGCGGCCCCACGTTCGCCATGAGCGGAGATTTCGGAGCGGCGACCGCGAACGTTTCTGCGCAGGTAGATACCAGCGGCCTGGCTCCGGGGCGGCACTTGCTTACCGTGCGGGGGAAGAACGACTCGGACAGGTGGGGCTTGTCATCCTCCATCTTCTTTACGACGACGGCTGCACCACCCACCGCAACTCCCACGGCCTCTCGTACTGCTACAATCACCGCTACCACTATCTCTGTGGCTACCGCTAGCGACACCCCAACCGTATCCGATAGCTCCACCTCCACCCCTACACCCATACCAACGGTCACGCAACCGCCCGTTGAACCGTCCGCAGGCACCCCTACTGCTACCCTGACCGGTACTTCCACGGCCATCTCAATGACGGGTACGGCCACTCATACCCCAACGAGAACCGCCACGCCTACCACCACTGCGCTATCCGGCACCAAGACCGCTTCTCCCACCCGCACGCCCACTGTCGATCCTACCTTTACACCCACGCTCACCAGCACCCGAACACATACGCCCACACGCTCTGTGACCCCGACGAGGACGCTCACACCGACCCAGCCACCAACCTATACGCGCACGGTGACTCCCACGTACACGCCCCGGCCA
>JALZHG010000017.1 GCA_030914045.1 Chloroflexota bacterium
TTATGGGACATTGTGACAATAAGGAAGGGGGTATTTGGGTGTTGAAGGACGAGATTCTTCGCTGCGCTCAGAATGACAAAGGCGGGGCTTGGGTGCTGAGATAGGAACTATCAAGAAAAGGTGGCTGATTCTTCGCTGCGCTCAGAATGACAATGCAGTAGCGTGGCTGCCACAATTCTACAGCGTCCCTCTTCACCTTCTTGAGATCCTTCACTGCGTTCAGGATGACAGGGGGAGGCAAGGTCCTGCGAATTGTGACACGTCGAGAGAGTGTCGGTACGTTCAACGGCGGAGCCTGGGGGTTAGTAAGGCAACTGAGGGACTAAGTCAACTTGAGGAAGGCCTCGAAGAGGGAGGGGCGGTCTATCGCGAATTGGGGCCAGAGTTGGACCAGCGCCTCAACGTCGATAGAGGATACGTCGAGTGACACCGAGACCAGTGCCCCACCGTGATCGAGGTCGAGCCGGTGCTCCGGGGAAGCCTGGAGGGCGTCTTGGAGGACTGCGAGGGCGCGGTCTGCGGCCAGGTTGGATAAGAGGCCCACGCCGGGCACGTAGCGGCAGTCGTCGGTAGCCAGTCCAGGGGCCACCGCCAGCAGTTCCGACCGCGAGTAAGCCTGCAACGCTTCGGCCAATTCGCGCTCCGGCACCAACCCCCTGTCGCGCGCGGCCCGCTGCAAGACGGCGAACTGGGAGCGAGCGGTGGTGAGTCTCTCCTCCCGTGCCCCGTACTGCGCGTCGAGCAGGTCGAGCATGTCGGTGGCGCGTATGTTTTTCTTGTAAGGCACGATGGGGAACGGCAGCCCAGCGAAGGCGGGCGCGGCATCGTGGGGCACGGCCAAGATGAGGGCGGTCGCCTCATCGGAGGTGCCCAGGGCTTGCAGCTTGGCGACCTTGCGCTCTTTGTAGGAGGGTGACCAGAACCCTGCTACCTCCATATAAACCCTGGTGCCGCCCCGCTCGAAGGCAAAATCGGGTATCAGCACAACGCCGGGGGCGAGCAGCGGGTCGGGTTCGCGGCGAATGAGCCAGCCGTGGGTGTGGCCCTGCTTCTCAAGCGACCTGAACCCCTTGTAAAGTGACGCCTCCACCAGGCTGTCGAAGGTCGGCTCCACGTCTTCGCTGTCGTACTCGCCGGCTTCAACTGCCGAACCTACCGAGTAAGCGGCACGCGTTTCCGCTACCCTGCCTCCCCTGCCGCCCCTGGCACCTTCCTGCGGCTCCGAGCCGTATTCGAGGTGGTCGAGCACCTCCTGCGTCAGGTGGAAGCGATAGGGGCGGTCGTGGAGGATGAGGGAGGCGGTACCCTGTACGCCGGAAGTGGGCGACAGGGCGAGCAGTGAACGCAAGAGGCTCAACGACACGTCGGCCAAGCGCCGCCCATACTTGTCCGCGCTGCCGAACGCCTGCTCCGGCCCGAACAGCGCGAGCACGAAGCCGCCTGCGCGATCGCTCTCGATATCCACCAGCACTCCACTGCGCTTTGCCATAAAGTAGACCTTGCGTAGCACGTCGCCCGGCAAGCTGCCCAGGTTGAAGCGCACATGGTTGGAGTGGGCCAGCAGCGTCTTGACCATGCCCCGGTTGTAGAGGCGCAGCATCTCGGCGGCGGTAGGTCTCTCCCCGGTGGGTGCCAGCACCGCCGAGGCTTCATTGTCGAGCGTCGCCAGAGCGTCAATGCAATCAGGTCCAGAGAGGCCCCATTCCCGCGCTATCCCTGACATGAATGCCTGCCGCTCCTCCGGCGCGACAAATCCGCCACCCTGGTTGGCCGCATCCCACAGCGCCACCCGCACCGCCCCAGGCGAGTCGAGGCCACGAGCCTGTAGAGCCGTCGCCTCCGCTGCCGTTAGTACATCGGACATGGAGGGCTGCACGAACGAGTAGCAGGTCAGCAAGCATGCTTCGATGCAGCGGCCCAGGCGGTAGTCGCCCATCACCGCCTCAAGCGCGCGCGAATCGTACTCACCACGAGGACGGCCCACGAAGCCCGCGAACACTTCAATCGCCTGCTCCACCAGCTTGAGGGCCGCGCGCCCGTACAGCAGCTTGGGCACCACCGCAAGCTCCCCGTCGGCATCGCGCACGCCGCGCCTTTTTACATTAGTGAGCGAGAAAAGCATGAGGAGGAATTTGGGAATTGGGATTTGGGATTTCGGATTTGGTTGGATATCTACTAAATCCGCATTCCGCAATCCCAATTCCCAAATCTCGTTAGCCTTGCCTCCTTCTGGAGATGTTTTCCTCCGTCGTCTCCTCGGTGACGACTTCGTAGAGCACCGCGTCATCGGCTTTGGGGCGGAGCACGCGGCCCAGACGCTGGATGAACTCGCGCTTGGTGGCGCTGCCGCTCAGGATGATGGCAACGTTAGCGTCGGGTAGGTCCACGCCTTCGTTGAGCACCCGCCCCGTTGCCAGCTTGCTGAAGCGCCCGCTTCGGAAACCATCGAGTATCGCCTTGCGCTCCCCTGGCGGCGTCTTGTGGGTGACCGTCGGTATGCAGAAGCGTTTGCCGATTTCGTCCACCAGGGCGTTGTACTCGGAGAAGATTAGCACCCGGTCGTCCGCATGCCGGGAAAGGAGCTGCGCTACCACGTGCAGCTTGCCGGAGGCGCTGAGGGCGATCTTGCGGGCGGCCTGGTGGGCCAGCAGGGCCTCGCGGGCCGCGTGGTCGTTGCCGCTGCGCCAGATAAGGTGACGCTCGTAGTCGCTGCCGGAGCGCATGCTGATGCGGTGCTTGCGAAGGTACGCCCGGTAGACCTCGGCGGCACGCTCGTAGGACGCTCGCTCGTCGCCGGAGAGGGCTACGCTAATCTGCTCGGTGCGGTAATTGGCGATGTGCCGTCCCTCGCGCAGTTGGAACGGGGAGCGCTCGTAAACCACCGGCCCCACCAGTTGGTCCAGGTCGGTGTGCCGCAGGTCGCTCCTGTCGGGGGTGGCGCTGAGGCCGAGGCGGGCGGTGGCTATGGAGCCTTCCGCTATCGTGCGGTAGGTGTCGGCGGGCAGGTGGTGGACTTCGTCGAACACCAGCAGACCGAAGCCCTGGATGGAGCGCATATGGATGGCCGCCGAGTCGTAGGTGATTACCGTCACCGGCCTCAACTCCTTGTCGCCGCCGCCCCAGGTGCCTACGTCTTCCGGAGATAGGTTGGTGTTGCCGAGGATGGAACTCTTCCATTGGCCGAGCAGGTCCAGGGTGGGCACGCAAACCAGCGTCTGGACGTTCAGCTCGGACATAGCCAGGAGAGCCACCAGCGTCTTGCCCGCGCCGGTGGGAAGCACCACCACCCCCCTGTGCCTCGCGCCGCGCCACGCCGCAATCGCCTCGCGCTGGTAGGGCCTCGGCTGCTGCTTGACCTCTACGGGGCGGGGCAAGGACGGACGTATCTCGAAGAGAGGTTTGAGGTAGTAGCGGCCCTCTAATGCCTCACAAATCGCCGGATAGTCGATGGGCAGCACCCGCAGGCCGTGGCGGCGCGAGTCGACCACAGTGCGGCCGCGCCAACCCGCTGAACTGAGGGCGGTGCGTAGCTCTTCCGGGGCCATGCCGTCAGGAGGTATGAGGAGCAGGTCGTTAGCGGCCAGAACGAGGGTTACGGTTGGGAGAGTGTCCACGAGGCCGCTTTCTAGGGCTGGGTCTGCGAGGTGGCAGGTTTGGCGGCTTCCCGCTCGGCCAGGCGGCGGGCCTTGGACGCCACCCGGTCGAGACGGTGCTGCAACTCGGCACGCTCCACTGCATTGGTGGCGCGCACCTGGGCCAGCAGGGTGTACTCGGCGGCGGCGGCGTAGTCCTTCACGCGGTGCTCGTAGTGCTTGGCAAGTTCCAGGTAGGGGAACATCAGGTGCGTGCCCTCAGCGGCCAGGCGGTTCCAGATGGCGACCGCTTCTTCCTGCTGCTGGAGGTACTTGTAGAGGAAACTCAGGCGGCGCAAGGCCACACCCCGAAGCTCGGGCGACGGGTCGAAATCGAGGCCTTTAGAGTAGGCTCGCAGGCTGTCGGTGTAGCGGCCCAGGTCTTCGTACAGCTTGCCCAGGCCGAACCACTCGGCGGCCTGCAAATCGGCTTCGTCGGGGCTGTCGAGGATGCGGCCAACATGCCCGGTGAGGGCCACCAGGGTGAGCAAGTCGTGCTCGTTGTGCTCGAATACGGGCAGTATGTGGCCCGCGTGTCCCGCCCGCAGGTATTGGAAATAGAGGGAAGGTATGCGCCAGCCTGGCACGTCGAAACCCCGGTTGAAGCCGAGCACCATTTGCTCTAGCGTTTCCAGCGAGCAGGAGGGCAGGCGGTCCTTCCAGAGGCGGCGCGATGGGCCGAGCATGTCCAGGTGGGGCGGGTCGCGCAGGATGCAGCGCACGCGGCTGTAGGTGAAGCGCGTCTCCAACAGGGGCCAGTCGAAGCTCTTACCGTTGAAGGTGACCACGGCGCTAAAGTTGGCGAACAGGTCATTCAGGGCGTGGAGCATGGCACGCTCGGCGGACACGTCCGTGAGGAAGTACTGGCGGATGACCATCTCCTGCCCGTCGTCGGAGAAGTAGCCCACACCCACCAGGAAGACATAGGTGCCGGTGCCGCCCGAAAGGCCGGTCGTCTCGGTGTCGAGGAACAGCAGCTTGCGAGCGTCCACGTCACGCAGCGAAACCGCGCGCCCAGCCTCCCACAGCACGTTGGGCCGCGAGTGCATCACGCTCCCCAGCGCCACCGGGCCGCGCGCGTGAGACACCGGGTAGCGGCGCTCGAACACAAAGCAAGGGCCTTCCGTGGTGTCGTGCCAGGTGCCGGACAAGGCGTGCTCGATCTTCAGCTTGTGCCGTGAGAGCGGCGCGGCCGGGGCTACCTGGGAAGTCTGTAACGTCTGCGGGGTTTCGGGCGCGGATGGTTGGCCCTCAGGCATACCGGGAGAGGCACCGCCCGGCACGCGAGGGCGCACGCCCATTGCTTTGAGTCGTTCGCGTAGGTCCATAGAGGCAAGGCGCACGGGGCAACCAGATAGCCCATGCGCACGGAGATTATAGCACAAATGACCGTATTGGCGAAAGTTGTGCACAGGGGACGATGGACGATGGACGATGGACGATGGAACCGCCAGGACGTTAAGATGCCAGGCGCGGTTGTGTCTGGACCTGGGCTGCTTCTTTGTTGTACACTTTTCGAGTGAGCGACCAGGATTCGACGCGCAAGCGGGACAAGTACACCACTGAGCCGGGGCCGGTCGGGCCTTCTATGGGGGTGAATGCTCCTAACGCGGCCGCGGCTACTGCTGAGACGCCGCCTGTGCTGGAGGAGACACCTCGCAGGAGCTCACCGTGGGTGGCGCTGAAGTACCGGGACTTCCGGCTGCTGTGGATGGGCGGGTTTGTGTCGCAGACCGGCAGCCAGATGCGGATCGTGGCCATCGGGGTGCAGTTGTGGGACCTAACACACGACCCGTTCGCGCTGGGGCTGCTGGGGGTGTTCAAGCTGGTGCCGCTGCTGTTGCTGTCGCTGTTCGGCGGGGTGATAGCCGACTCGTTTGACAGGCGCAGCTTGCTGCTGATGACACAAGGGGTGTTCGCGGTTACGTCGGTGTTGCTGGCGGTGAGCACGCAGTTCGGGTGGATCTCACCCGCTATCATTTACGGGGTGAGCGCGTTGAGCGCGGCGACTACGGCATTTGACAACCCGGCGCGGTCGGCGTTCGTGCCGAGCCTAGTAGAACGGCGGCACTTGCCTAACGCCCTGTCGCTGAACATCATCGTGTGGCAGGTCGCCACGATCATCGGCCCTACCCTGGGCGGGGTATTTTTGTTCCTGGGGTCGGTGGGGTTCGTGATCATCTACTGGATCGACGCGGTGTCGTTCGGTGCGGTCATGGTAGCGCTGGGGCTGATGCACGCGAGGGCCGAGAAAGGCGTGAAGCGGGACGTCAGCATGAAGGCGGCGCTGGACGGTTTGCGGTTCCTACGCAAGATGCCTATAATTATGTCAACTATGACACTGGACTTCTTCGCCACCTTCTTCGGAGCCGCGATGGTGTTGTTGCCGCCTTTCGCGGAGACGGTATTGAAGGTGGACAGGCTGTACTGGGGGGTGTTGTACGCCGCGCCCGCCGTGGGTGCGCTGGTGGCGGGGCTGGTGATGTCGTGGGTGGGGAACGTGAATCGGCAGGGGCTGCTGGTGATCGTGTCGGTCATGGCGTACGGGGCGGCAACGGTGGTGTTCGGGCTGTCGGGGACGTTCTGGCTGGCGGTGCTGGGGCTGGCGGGCACCGGGGCGGCGGACACGGTGAGCATGGTGATGCGGCAGACGATACGGCAGTTGAACACGCCGGACGAATTGCGGGGGCGCATGACTTCGGTGAACATGCTGTTCTATATAGGGGGGCCGCAGTTGGGGGAGGTGGAGGCGGGTATCGCGGCGGCTTTGATCGGGTTCGGGCCTTCGATTGCGTTGGGGGGTGCGGCGGTGATTGTGGTGGCGGGGTTGACGGCGTATTTAGTGCCGTCGTTGAGGGAGTATCGGTCGGTGGATTAGGGGCGACTTGCAAGGAGTTATCAGGATGCCAGACAAATATTTCTCGTGCTCTTGTGACCCTCTTTGTGACCACCATTATAGCTAGACAGGCAGTAGACTCTAGGTGATAATAGTTCCTGGGTATACCTTAGCACGTAAATGGCGAAGGTATTGTACTCGGCAAGGGTGGGGTTAGTACCAACCAAGGGGCGCTGACAACGGCTGTGCCCACAGTTTTGAGGTGCAACAATTGAGTACAAGCAAGCTCAGAGCCTTACAGTTATTAACCATCCTTCTGATTGTGGTAGTTGCCTTGAGCACGCCACTTCTTACGGCGGCCCAGTCGCCCGAGGCAGAGTCGGCTCAAGGCGTAGCTCAGGTAACAGTCACCCCCGACCCAACGATTGTGGCTCTGGAGAAAGAAAAGGCATTCTTAGAAGTAGCCAAACTGGAGAAGGAGACCGACTGGTGGTGGGTCAATTTTGTTAGCCTGGTTACTGCTATTGGCGCAGTAGGCGTGGGCGCATTTGGAGTGTGGCGCTTCTTTCAAGAGAGAGCCGCCGATCGCGAGAAACGGGCGGACGAACGTCAGAAGCATACTGACGAATTCTTCCAGAACACCGCTGAGGGCCTTGAGGGCGACCACCCCGCAGTTATGGCTGCGACCCAGGCACTGTATACGTTTCTTCAACCCGGTTACGAGAAGTATTACAACAGGGTTTTCGCGTTAGCTTTTTTCCAATTGCGCGGCCTGGGCTACGACCCAGAGGACGAAAACCTGAAGTTCCGGCAGTCGGCGCTGGGTCACCTGTTTTGCGAGGCCGCGCGGGCGCGAAACGGCAACGAGCAGCCATACTTGACCCGCTCGATTACTCTGAAGGATGGCCGGACTGAGCAGTACCGCAAAAGGAACTTCGACGCGGTCGGTATTCAGCTCCAGGGGCTGGAATTGGAAGACGTAGCTCTGGACTACGTGGACTTGCGACACGCCAAGCTTCAGAACACAACGCTTAACTTCTCCTCTCTGAAAGAGGTGGACCTGAGTTGGGCGCAAATGGGAGGTGCAAAGCTGCGGCGTGCTGACCTTTCGGGGGCTATCTTCAACGAGACTGTGCTTGCTGGCGTGGACTTTACGGGAGCAGACCTTAGCGGAGCACGGTTCAATGACGTTGACTTGCGCGATGCAAACCCTGAGGCCGCAGCATCTCTGAAGGATGCGGTGTTTACTAATGTCAGGAACCTGACCGCTTACCAAAGGAAAGAGTGCACCGAAAAGGGAGCACGCTTCGAATAAGGCTCCTCAAGGCAGCGGGTTGAGTATTTCGAGCAAAACGCCAGGTGCACCTCAGGGAGTTTCACGTTTCACGTTTCGGTCTCGGACTATGTCCAGGATTTTGGCCAGGGTTTGCTCCACGGTGTGGCCGTCGGTGAAGACGCGGAGGGCGTCGTCCGCCTGGCGGAGAGCACCGGCGGCGCGGTGCATGTCGAGGTCGTCGCGGTGGGCGATTTCGGCTTCTACTTGCTTGTAGGTTACTTTGCGGCCGCGCTCGAGTAGTTCTTCGTAGCGGCGGCGGGCGCGTTCTTCGAGGGACGCGTCGAGGTAGATTTTGAGGTCGGCGTCGGGGAGGACTTCGGTGGTAATGTCACGGCCCACCATGACGACGGGGCCGCGCTTGGCGAGGCGGCGCTGCTGCTTTACGAGGGCGTGGCGGACGGTGGGGTGGGAGGCGATTTCGGATACGACGGCCTCTACTTCGGGGCGGCGTATCTCCCAGGTGATGTCTTCGCCGTCAACAAGGACGGTGGAGAGCCTGCCGTCGTTCTCGGTGTCATTGGGCATGCGGACGTGGATGGGGAGGGTCTCGGCTACCTCGGCCAGGCTTGGCTCGTTGGTGGCGGAGATGCCCCGGCGCAGGGCTTCGAGGGCAACGGCGCGGTACATGACGCCGGTATCGAGGAACAGGTAGCCTAGCTCCTGGGCTAACAGGCGACCTATGGTGCTTTTGCCCGCGCCCGCCGGGCCGTCGATGGCTATGGTTTCGGGTAGCCCCTGTTGGCCGCTAGTGCCGTTGGGGTGTATGGATGTCATTTACCTCTCCTATCGGTGTTATTGTTGCGCGGTGGCGAGGAGCCTGCGCGCCGTGGTGGTGCTGAACCCGTGCGGCGTTGCTGTGTTGGCGGCCTGGGGCCTCCCGTGCGGCGCTGGGGTGCTCCTGTGCCTGTGCCTGTGCTTGTGCCCGTGCCTCTTGAGAGTGGCGCGCCTGGGCCGGACCGGCGTGGAGGTTGGCTGGCGGGCGAGCCGGTGCCTCTCGTGGGCCTCGCGCCTGTTTCTGTTCGTGGGCCGCGTGTGTCAGGCCTGGTGCCGGTGGGTCTACCTGGGGCGTACCTGGTCCTGCCCTCGCCGGTTGGGCGGGGCCGTGTTTCGGGCCTGGGGGCCGTGCCTGGGCCTCGGCCTTCCTGCCTGGGGCGGTCGGCACGCGGGGGTTGCGATGAGCCTGTGGGTGCGCCGCGTGTGGGCCGCCGGTTAGGTGCGGAAGTGCCACCGGGGCGGGCCGGGCCGAAGGAGGGGCGCGTGCGGGCGGGCGCTCCGGGTTGGGGAATGGGAGCACCTGGGACTTGCGGGCGGCGGGAAGGGCGCGTCCTGGCGTTCACTTTGGCGGGTGCCGATGGTGCCGGGATGGGGGCAGCCACCTGATTGGAGGAGGCGGACTTGAGCTTGACGGCTTTGCGGAGCGCGTGGGCCTCGTGGACGGCGAGGTTGCGCCACTTGCCGGGCTGGAGGTCGCCTAGCTCAATGGGGCCGAAGCGCACGCGGGTTAGCTCCAGCACGGGGTGGCCGACGGCGGCGCACATGAGGCGGACCTGGCGCTTGCGGCCTTCGCGTATGGTGATGCGCAGGCTGGTGTTGCCCTCATTACGGTTGAGCACGTCAACCTTGGCGGGGGCTGTGATGCCACCCTCGATCATCACGCCCTCGCGCAGCTTGGTGAGGGCCTCGCCAGTGGGCCTGCCGCGCACGATTACGTGGTACTCCTTATCGACCTCGTAACGGGGGTGGGTGAGGCGGAAGGTGAGGTCGCCGTCGTTGGTGAGGAGGAGCAGGCCCGTGGAGTCGGTGTCGAGCCTGCCGACGGGGTAGAGTCGCAGCCCCTGTTCGGCAAGCTTGGCGGCGGCTAGGAGGGTCATCACGGTGGGCCTGCCCTCGGGGTCTTTGACTGTGGATACGACGCCGAGGGGCTTGTGCAACGCGATGTAGACGAACTTCTGGGCGCGGCCCGAGCCAGTTTGTAGCTTGAGGGGCTTGCCGTCCAGGGCTATCGTGTCGGTGGCGGGGTCGGCGCGCACGCCCATCTCCTTGACGACCTCGCCGTTGACGGTGACGCGGCCCGCGGCGATTAGCTCTTCGGCGGCGCGGCGCGAGGCGATACCGGCCTGGGCGAGTATCTTCTGTAGGCGCTCGCCGGAGGTGGGGTCGCGAGGGGCGGGCGGCGTCGAAGCGGCGGCGTCAGGGTCGGCTGGGGAGAGGCGTTTCCAACGGGGCAAGTCGTTGGGGTTGTTCTTCCAGTTATCCTTCTTCATCGTTTACACCTGCTGGTTGGGGAGTGAGGGTATTAGAGTTGGAGTTCGGGTGCCTGCGGAGTAGAGCGCGGACGGTGGCGATGCGCAGGCCATCGAGTTCTTCTACGCGGAAGAGGGTGCCCTCCGTTTCAACCTCGTCGCCTAGCTCGGGCTTGCGGCCAAGTAGCTCGAATACGTAGCCGCCGAGGGTGGTGGCCTCGGTCTCTATGTGGAGGCCGAGCGTTTCGTTCACGTCGTCAATGGGGACGAGGCCGTCTATGAGCATGCCTTCGGGGGTGACCGTGAAGTCGGAGCGCTGGTCCTCCGTATCGAACTCGCCGCGCACTTCACCCACGATCTCCTCTACAATGTCCTCCATCGTTACGATGCCCGCCGTGCCGCCGTATTCGTCCACGACCAGGACTATCTGCACGCCCTGTTTCTGCATGAAGGTGAGCAGTTCGTCAACGTCGATGGTTTCAGGCACGGCGTTTATGGGACGCATCAGGTCGCGCACGCTGAAGTGGCCGTTGGCTGGGAGGGCGGGGAGCAGGGTATCAGGCGTGGGTGTGGGGGTGGGCCACGATTGGTCGCTGCCGTCGCCGTTGGAGGGACGAGAGTCGGAGGGGGCATGGGAGATGCCGGTAGCCTCGGCTAGCTGGATGAACATGTCGCGGACGTGGACGACGCCGACGATGCTGTCTAGGTCGTGCTCGTAGACAGGGAAGCGGCTATAGCGGTGCTCCACCATCGTTTGCAGCACTTCCGGAAGGGTGGCGTCCACGGGGAGGCCGATTAGCTCGGTGCGTGGGAGCATGACCTGGCGGGCGGTAAGGTCGCCAAAGTCGAAGACGTTGCGCAGGATGGCCTCTTCCTCGCGGTCGAGCACGCCTGCTTTGCGGCTGGATACGACGAGCATCTCAAGTTCTTCGACGCTGTAGACGGTCTCGTGTCCCTTGTCCTGGGGGAGACCCATGAGGCGCAGGGTGGCGTTGCTGACTGTGTTGATGATCCAGATGAGGGGCTTGAAGACGAGGAGCATCAGGTTCATGGGCCTGATGACGGCCATGGCGACCGCTTCCGCGCGCTGAATGCCGAAGATCTTGGGCACGGTCTCGCCGTAGATAAGCTCGACTATGGTGACGAGCAGCAGGGCGATTACGAAGGCGATACCGTGGATGGAGACGAACTGCTCGACCCACTCGTGGGGCAGGATGGCTTCGAGGGGCGGGACGATGACGGCGGCAACAACAGGTTCGCCCAGGGCACCGAGGCCCAACGTCGCCATGGTGATGCCGATCTGGGCGGCGGCGAGGTAGGTGTTGAGGTTGTGGAGGGCGCGCTGGAGGTCTTTTGCGGGGCGGCTGCCCTCGGAGGCTAGCTGGTCCACGCGGGTGCGGCGGACGCTGACGAAGGCGAACTCAGCCGCTACGAAGAAAGCGGTGACGAGGACGAGTACTACCGTTAGAATGAGACCGAATGCCATAGTGGGCTTTTTGTCCTGAGGTGTTTTGTGTTTTGGGTTCGGGCAGGATGCGTCTGTGGGTATTGTTTAGCATGTTTCAGGCCGCTATGTGTATGGTAAAGGGTGCGGGGTGGAGAGTCAATGTGGGGGTAATTACGAATTACTAATTACTAATTACGAGTTAGTAGGGGTGGCTGAAGGAAAGGGGCTATGGGGTCGGGAGGAGCAGTGTGGATGCTTGGTGGGGAGTGGGGTACTATGTAGTGGGTGGAAATAATGGCGGGAAGTTTGGAGAGAGTAGATGAATGCTATTGAAACGCAGGGATTGACGCGCAGGTTTGGGGATAGGGTGGCGGTGGACGGGCTGGAGTTGGCGATTCCGCGCGGGCAGGTGTTCGGGTTTTTGGGGCCGAACGGGGCTGGGAAGACTACGACGGTGAGGATGCTGTCGGCTATCATCGCGCCTACGGAGGGTAGCGCGAGGGTGAACGGGCACGCGCTGGGGGAGGGAAATGTCGAGATTAGGCGGTCGGTAGGGATTTTGACAGAGACGCCGGGACTGTACGACAAGCTGACGGCGATGCAGAACCTGGTGTTTTTCGCGGGGCTGTACGAGGTGGAGGAGCAGGCCGCGAGGCTGGCGGCGGAGCGGTACCTGAAGCTGATGGACTTGTGGGAGCGGCGCGACGATAAGGTAGGTGGGTTCTCGAAGGGTATGCGGCAGAAGCTTGCTATCGCGCGTGCGTTGCTGCACGACCCTGCGGTGGTGTTTTTTGATGAGCCTACGGCGGGGCTGGACCCGGAGGCGGCGCGCACGGTGCACGATTTTATTCGGAACCTGCGTTCTGAGGGACGGACTATTTTCCTGACGACGCATAATTTGTCGGAGGCGGACGCGCTGTGCGACTTGATCGGGGTGTTCAGGACGCGGTTGCTGACACTGGGGTCGCCCCGTGAGCTTCGGAGCAGGTTGTTCGGGACGGGGACGCTGGTTACGGTGGCGGACGAGGCGGATAGGTGGGCGGCGGTGGTGCGCGGGCTGCCGTTCGTGAAGCAAGTGACGGCGAATGACGGCACGCTGTCGGTGGCGCTGGACGACCCTGAGAGTATGAACCCGCTGCTGGTGCAGGCGCTGGTGGCTGCTGGGGCGCGGGTGCGGTACGTGCAACCTTCGTCGCACTCGCTGGAGGATGTGTATTTGCAACTGGTGAGTAATGAGTAACAGGTTAGGAGACGAAAACGCAAAGACGCAAAGGTCGCAAAGAACGCGCAAAGAGGATGAGGGTTTGGCTCCGTGCTACCCGGCAATTGGTAGTCGGTAGTTGATTGGGAGATAGGATTGTGAAGAAGATAAGGGTTATCTTGCGGAAGGAATGGTTGGAGTTGCGGCAGGAGAAGATGTTGCTGCTTACTACGGGGCTGCTGCCCTTGTTGTTCGCGGTGGGGCCGCTGGTGTTCGCGTTTCTGATCAGGGGGGCGGACCTTAGCGATATTGAGGGGGAGATGCGGGAGTTCGACCAGTTGTTGGAGATCAACCCGGCGTTCGCGGGGATGAATATGCTGGAGTTCGGGCAGGCGGTGGTAGGGCAGCAGATAAGCTTGATGTTTTTGCTGCTGCCGATGATTTTGCCCAGCGTGATCGCGTCGTACAGCATCGTGGGGGAGAAGAATAGCAGGACGCTGGAGCCGGTGCTTGCCACGCCGGTGACTACGCTGGAGTTTTTGCTGGCGAAGAGTATCACGGCGGTGCTGCCGAGCATGGTAATGACGTGGGGAGCGGCGGGGCTGTTCGCACTGGGGATGGTGCCTGCGGCGGTGTCGGCGCGGGCGTATGGGGCGGTGGTGTCGCCTACGTGGGTGCTGATGCTGCTGTTGTGGGCGCCGTTGCTGTCGCTGATTACGGTGGGGTTGACCGTGCTGATATCGTCGAAGGCGAACGATCCTCGGAGCGCGCAACAGGTGTCGGTGGTGTTGATACTGCCGATGATGGGGTTGATAGTGGCGCAGATGAGCGGGGTGCTGGTGCTGGGGCCGCTGGTGGTGCTCGTAGGGACAGCGGGGCTGATGCTGGTGGCGGCGATTGTGATGAACCTGGCGGTGGGGTTCTTTGAGCGGGAGGCGATTTTGACGCGGTGGGGGTAGTGTGGGGACGATGGACGATAGGAGTTGAGAGTTGTGAGTGCTACCGTAGATGTAGTTTGTGTCGTCCTCTTGCAACAGCAGGGGCAGTCCTTCGACGACTACCCCAACTGCCCTGGTGCATCGGTCCGTGCTGCCGTTGGCCGTCTTGGAGGTACGCAGGCCGTTTCAGCTATAGCGATACTGATCTGGCTGTTTTCAAGAGGCCACTATCCCGGTTAGTGCAAACAAAGATCTGAAGTGTCAGTATCTCCATCAGATGGGCGATTGTACAAGAATTCAAAGAACTCTTGAAAAGTACGACCACAATAGATTGCATCCTCCGGGCCGCCAATGTAGGGTACTTCAACAATAGACAGATCACCTGATCTTGCGTCGAATGCGTAAGCTTCCCCGCCTCCATTTGAGCCAAAAATGTAGAAACCTGGACAAAATTCAGCAAAGCCGGCTTCTTCGGTTACAGCGGCTATTTTCTCCACAGACCACAACATTAGGTAAGAACTACCAACCCAGCCTTGACCCCCATTATGCAGAGTTACGAAGTTTGCGTAATCACTTGGTAACTCGAAACCTAATTCTTTCTGAACGCGTTCCACCACCTCCAGAGATACTCCATCTTCCAAATCTAGGTCGCTCATCAGTTGTTCCATGCTACTGTCCATTCGCACTTCCTCCTATCACTCCGTCCCATTATGTATTGAATTTGCTTAACAGACCAAGGAACTAGCCCTTGCTAGGGTCTATCTGCAAACTGAAGTAAGTGGAGAAACGAGCAGGGAACTACCGAGCTTTGTTGACCATCGCTGCTATCCTCCTAGGACTAAAGTTTGCAGATAGACCCTAGGTTGTAGGGGCATAATGTATTGTGCCCGTTCGTTCTTGCCACAATGCTAATCTTGGCGTCCAGGGCGGCTCCGACTCCTATCGTCTATGTCTACGTCTGATTGTGAAAGCTTTGACAAGTGGCATGGGGCGTGCTATCATCCTGCTTGGTACGTATTGTGGTTTGCGCGAGATAGTAGCTATTTGGGAGTGGGGAGCGACCGCTCTCCGGGAGGCGTTAGATATGCCGCTGTTTAGGAAGAAGCCTGTTAGTGATGGGCAGTGGGTTGAGGCTAAGCCGGGCGACCCCGATCTCAAGTATGCGGTGAAGAAGGGGAAGAAGACTAAGGTCTTCCGCGTGGTCACCGTGCGGGGGCGGCAGGAGCAGGAGTGGCTCGATTCGGGCATGTGGCAGCCGTTGCAGGAGACGGTTATCCCTGCCGAGGCGAAGGCCCCGCAGACCGTGGTGTATTATGGCACGTATGGCTCGGACGGTATGAGGCACGACGGCGCGCCTGGTGGGGCTTACTCGTCGGTTTTCGACCAGTATGCGATGCAGGGGCAGGACGTGTATACTCGGGACGAGGCCAGGCGTTTAAAGCAGTGGGACACCCGCAAGCCTTTCCCCGGTTTCGACCCGAAGCTGGGCAGCAAGACGCTCGATATTTACTCGGAAGACTAGTCTTGCCGCAAATTGGAAACGGAGTCATGGGCGGGCCGCAAACCCGCCCTATTGTATAGGTAAGAGAGGTAATAGATTGACGCAGATGCATATTGGGGTGCTGGGTGGTGGAGCGCTGGGGCTGACGGCGGCGATGCGGCTGGCCCGACGTGGCGCGAAGGTGACGCTCATCGAAAAGGAGCGCGAGCTTGGCGGGCTGGCGGCGGGCTTCCCGGTGGGCGACAAGGGCACTTACCTGGAGAAGTTCTACCACCACCTGTTCCGCACCGACAAGGATATAGTGGCCCTCATCGAGGAGCTAGGGCTGGGGGATAAGCTGGGGTGGCACAACGTCAACACCTCCACGCTTATCAACGGCAAGAAGTGGAAGGTCACGCCCAAGGACTTGCTGCTGACCTACCGGGTGATGTCGTTCGCGTCGAGGTTCCGCATGGCGGCGGCGAGCGCGTACTTGAAGTTCGAGGGGAACTACAAGCGGTTGCGCAACCAGACGGCTGTGGAGTGGATAAAGAAGTGGATGGGCAAAGAGGCGTACGAGGTGCAGTGGAAGCCGCTGCTGTACGGGAAGTTCGGGGAGCACTACGACAAGATAGCGCTGCCGTGGTTCTGGTCGCGGGTGCACGAGCGGAGTTTCAGCCTGGGGTATTTGAGGGGCGGGTTCCAGCAGTTGTACGAGCGGCTGGGAGAAGAAGTGCGCAAGGCGGGCGGGGAGATTCGGCTGGGTACGGCGGTGACGAAGATAACCCCGGTGGAGGGGGGCAAGACGCGGGTGGAGACCGACAACGGTGGCACGTTCGTGTTCGACGCGGTGGTGTCCACACTGCCGACGAAGCTGTTTTTGAGGCTGGCGGAAGGGCTGCCGGATAACTACCGGGAGAAGTACGACTGGGGCACGGCGCTGGGGGCGCACGTGGTGATACTGGAGCTAAACCAGTCGCTGCTGGGGGATGCTTACTGGCTGAACATCAACGATTTGGGCTACCCATTCCTGGTGGCGGTGGAGCACACCAACATGATGCCGAAGGAGGAGTACGCGGGCAATGTGCTGGTGTACCTGGGTAACTATCTGCCAATGGACCACCGTTACTTCAAGCAGCCGGACGAGCAGACGCTGGCCGAGTTCCTGCCCCACTTGAAGAAGCTGAACCCTGAATTTGACGAAAGCTGGATAACCAACAGGTGGTTCTTCAAGGCCCCGTTCGCGCAGCCCGTGGTGACGCGGGAGTACGAGGAGCACATCCCGCCGCTGAAGACACCGCTGCCGAACGTATACATGGGGAATATGTTCCAGGTGTACCCGCAGGACCGGGGGCAAAACTATAGCGTGCGGCTGGCGAACAAGCTGGCTGGGATGGTGCCGCTGGAGAAGGGCGGTAGTGGGGGTGCCGGTAAGGGGGAGTAGGGGTAAGGGAAGTATTCTTATTCACCGCAGAGACGCAGAGGATGCGGAGGGCGCGGAGAATTGTTGAGGGCGTTATTTGTGGGGCAGCATCGTTTTGTGCGGTGCTGCCTTTGCGTTTGGTGGATGGTTGGTTTCTTTTGGGGCGAGGTGGGTGCTGAAAGAAAGGTGGTATTTGAGTGGTGGAGGACGAGATTCTTCACTGCGTTCAGAATGACAAGGGTGGGCTTTGGTACGCAACCATCGGGAGCTTCATGCGTTTGCTGCTATATGATTGCGTCTTCTGAAGAACTTAAGAGGCGTGCAGTTACGATTCTGGCGGTCGTGATGATTGTCTCGGTAGGACTGTGCAGCCTGTTGTCTGGTTCGCTTATGGTGACGAACAGTGCAGTAGTAGTCGGGTTCGGGTCATTTGATGTGGGGGTGGGTAGTAGGACCGCGGACCATGTTAGCTACTTTGGCATGCCCCTTATCACGGAGAGTCCACCTCCGGGTAGCACCAGGTACTGTAACGTCAGGGAGCCGCACAACCTGGTGTTGGGTCCTATCGGTATGGGTATTGTAACGTGCGCGTCCTGGCAACCCCTTGCCCCTCCTCCCGGCGGACCGTGGCCGACAGTACAGCCCACACCCTGATGCTTGGACTTTGTGCAGCGAGAGTGAGGTATGGGAGGCGGCAGGGATTCCAGGTGTATCAGACGTGCAGCCGTGTGAGTTGATGAATTAATAGATATCGGTGCAGAAATTAATTGATTTAGGTGATGCTTCTAGCTACCCCTTGCGGCATAATATAGTCAGGCAGACACGATATGCCGGTTGATGAAGGAATATGCGGTCCGGAAGGGCCTTAGTCGCAAGGAGTTAGGAGAGCACGCGATGTTTTTCAAGTTCAACTTCAGGGCTAATGTGAAGGTGGCGGTGCTGGGTGTGGCGGTGGCTTCGGCCGTTATGATGGGGAGTGTGGCTTTCGCGGACGAGGGCAAGGGGAGTGGTGCTACGAAGCAGGAGCAGCCCCCAAGCATGCCGATGGAGTGCAAGGAGTTCCCCGACGTACCGCCTGGTAGCCCGTACTACTCGCACGTACAGTGCCTGGTGTGCGCTGACGTGATTAGCGGGTATCCCGACGGCACCTTTGGGCCGAACAACCCTATCACACGGGGGCAACTGTCGAAGCTCATCTCGAACGCTATTCCGCTGAACAACAACCCAGGATCGCGCTTGTTCGAGGACGTGCCTGTGGGGCACACTTTCTACGACTATATTCAGCGGCTGGCGCAGTTGAGCATTATCAGCGGGTACGACTGCGGCGGTCCTGGGGAGCCTTGCGGGCCGGAGAACTACAAGTACTTCCGCCCGGCGGCGAATGCCACGCGTGGGCAGATAGCCAAGATCATCTCGGCCTCGCAGGGGTTCTCGGAAGAGCCGAGCAAGCAGACGTTCGAGGATATGCCGGAGGGAGTGCCGTTCTATGCGGAGGCTTACAGGCTGGCTTTGCGGGGCATAATCAGCGGGTATCCGTGTGGTGGGGACGGTGAGCCGTGTGGGGAAGGGAACTTGAAGTACTTCAGGCCGAATGCCAATGCCACGCGGGGGCAGGTGTCGAAGATGGTGGCCCTCACGTATATGAGTTGTGAGATGGGGCAAGAATAGACGGAACCGCATCACGCTAAGAACGCGCTAAGGTTTAGACGGTTTGGGTGGAGGGGCACGAGACATCGTGCCCCTCTTGCTTTTGGCTACTAAAGTGGTATTGACTTGAAGCTCAGGCGGGTGTATCATATTGATTGACCGGTCAATCAAGTATCATGAGGGGACAGATGCCGCCACGTGATGAGCAGGACTATGAGACTCGGCGCCAGCAGATTATTGACGGGGCGTTGCAGGTGTTCTCGACCAAGGGGTTCGAGAGGGCCACTAACAAGGATATTGCCGAGGCGGCGAAGATAGGGTCGCCTGGGCTTATATATCACTATTTCAAGGACAAGACGGACCTGTTCAGGCAGGTGCTGGAGCAGCGCGCGCCTGCCTTGCAGTTGATTACTAATGCCGAGGAGATGATGGAGAAGCCACCTGAGGTGGTGCTACGCGCCTTCGCGGAGGCGTTCGTGTCGGCGTTCAACCATAGGTCGAGCGTGGCGATGTTCAAGCTGCTGCTGGGGGAGTCGTTCAAGCACCCGGCGATGGCCGACCTGTTCAACAAGATCGGGCCGGGCCGGGGTTTCAAGTTCCTGCGGCAGTACATGGAGCACCAGATGGAGAAGGGTACGTTGCGGAAGATGCCGCCCGGCGCCGCGGTGCGCATCTTCATGGGGCCTATACTGGCGTATGCGGTTACCAGGGAGGTGTTCGTGCAGCCGGATTCGGGAACGCTGGACCCACGTACGATGATCGAAGCGCATTTGGACGTTTTCTTGCGAGGTATGAGGGTGGACGATGGACGACAGACGATAGACGATGGGGAAGGATGATAAGGAGAGGGGTAGCATCTTTTTTTCTGTTGCTTGTTGATTGACCAGTCAATCAGGAGGAGAGGGAGGATATCTTGTCATGGCAAATGGAGATGGATCGAGAGCAGGTGCCATGGAAGCACCGATGGTGGAGGCGCGAGGACTGGTGAAGAAGTTCGGGGAGGTGCTGGCGCTGGATGGCTTGAGCCTGGCCATACGGCGTGGGGAGACGTACGGGCTGCTGGGGCCGAATGGGTCGGGGAAGACGACTTTTATCAGGATGATGGCGGGGCTGGTGCGGCCTACTTCGGGGGAACTAGTGGTCATGGGGCACCGGGTGCCCGCCGAGGCGTCGAAGGTGCTGCCCCACCTGGGGTATATGACGCAGCAGCAAGCACTCTACAGCGACCTGTCGGTGTGGGAGAACGTAGAGTTCTTCGCGCGGATATTCGGGCTGAAGGAGAAGGAGGCTCGACACAGCCGGGTGCGGGAGGTGCTCGAACTGGTGGAGCTGCTGGACCGCAAGGCCTCGGCGGTGGGCACGCTGAGCGGGGGGATGAAGCAGAGGGTGTCGCTGGCTTGCACGCTGGTGCACAACCCCGACCTGGTGCTGCTGGACGAGCCTACAGTGGGGGTGGACCCGCAGTTGAGGCAGACGTTCTGGGGCTATTTCAGGATGCTGAACGCGCGCGGGGTGACCATCGTGGTGTCGAGCCACGTGATGGACGAAGCGGACCGCTGCGACCGCCTGGGTTTGATAAGAAACGGCGTGCTGCTGGCGGAAGGGACACCTGAGGAATTGAAGGCACTGGGTGGCAGCGAGGACCTTGAGGACGCCTTCCTGGCGCTGTCGAGCCGGGAGAAAGTAGCGGAGGCAGCGTTATGAGCCTTGCACGCATATTCGCGATTACGGGGCGGGTGATTTCGCAGTTCAGGCACGACCACAGGAGCCTGGGGCTGCTGTTCGTAGCGCCGATACTGATTATGTCAATATTCGGGTACGTGTTCCGGTCTCAGGAGAACGAGGTCACCAGGGTGGCGATTGTAAACGAGGACAGCCGGGCGGCGGGACAGGAGAGTGCGGCGGCTCCCCTGGTTGACAGCCTGAAAGCCAACAGCGATTTAGTGGTGACGGAGCTACCGAGGGAGGCGGCTATCGAGGCTGTGCGGGACGGGTCGCAGCAGGTGGCTATCCTCTTCGGGCCGGACTTCTCGCAGGAGTTGATTGCGAACCGCAAGACTAACATAGAGGTTACAGTTGAAGGGTCGAACCCTGGGGAGGCTAGCGGGGCGCTCGCGGCGGTGTCGCAAGCGATCATGGGTGAGGTGACGGTGGTGTTCAGGCAGCTTGTGCCCCCTGCGTTCGCCTCTGCGGTGCCGTCCGAGCCACCGTTAGACATCCAAGTGACGCGGCTGTACGGGACCGAGGACCTGGAGATGCTGGATTTCTTCGCGCCGATGTTCATCGCTTACATCGGGTTCTTCATGATCTTTCTACTGACCAGCGTGTCGTTTTTGAGGGAGAGGACGCAAGGGACGATGGAACGGCTGTCAGCTTCGCCTGTAACGCGGCTAGAACTGGTGTTGGGGTACATGCTGGGGTTCGGGTTCTTCTCGGTGTTGCAGGCGGTGGTGCTGGTGCTGTTCACAGTGTACGCGTTGCAGGTGAAGTTCAGCGGCAACCTGGCGTCGATCTTCGTGGTGACGCTGGCGCTGGTGCTGGGGGCGGTGAACCTGGGGATATTGCTGTCCGCATTCGCAAGAAACGAGTTGCAGGCTATACAGTTCATCCCGATTGTGATACTGCCACAGGTGTTGCTCTCGGGGCTGCTCTGGCCTGTACAGGAGATGCCGGGGTGGTTGCAGGGCGTGGCGCGGTTGATGCCACTGACTTATGCGATTGATGCGCTGACGGACATCATGATCCGAGGACGGACGCTGGCGAGTAACTGGGTGCCGCTGGTGGTGCTAGTGGGGTTCGCGGCGGTGGTGGCGGTGCTGGCGGCGACTACAGTGAGGCGAGAGGTAGCGTAGGTCAGCAACGTGAGACAAGAAAC
This sequence comes from Chloroflexota bacterium, assembly GCA_030914045.1. Taxonomy (GTDB): domain Bacteria; phylum Chloroflexota; class Chloroflexia; order QHBQ01; family JADMIH01; genus JADMIH01. The sequence goes on from JALZHG010000017.1 coordinate 21,059, forward strand.
CTTCCTGGCACCCTTCTTGCTTGCCCCTATAGGAATGTATGAGCCATAATGGGCGTGAACGTGGGTGGCGCTGCTGCCACCCGGCAAAACTTTAGGAGGCAACGTAAATGAGCAACAAGAAGACCCTCAAAGCACTTGAGGAGCTGGTAAAGACAGAGTATATGGCTATCGCGGCTCTCGACGCGGCGATGGACGAGGCCGAGGACAGCAAGCTACGCAAGCAGTACCGCAAGTTCCGGGACCAGCACGCCAAGCAGGCCGAGCGGCTGAACGACCGGCTGGAGGAACTTGGCGGGGAGCCGCTTACCTACGAGGTGGGCACCGGCAAGGGCCAAGCTACGCTGTGGGGCAGGATTACGGGCATGCGCGACGACACAAGTGTCGAGGGTATGCGCGTGGGTGCCGAGCGGGGCATCAAGCGGTATATCGACCACATTGACGAGATCGAGGATGCCAAGGCGCTGAACCTGGTCCGCAAGAACCTGGAAAACAAGTCGGACGAGATGCGCTGGTACGACGAGCAGTCCCAGAAGGAGCGTCAGCAGACGGTAGACACCAAGCTGGAAAGCTCGAAGGACAAGGCGGAAGTCGCGGCTGAGGTCAGCAGCAACGGACACAAGAAGAAGGGCGGGCTGCCCCTGCCTCTGCTCCTGCTGGTGGGCGCTATCGGTGGCGCGGCCTACTTCTTCCTGAAGCGCAACGACGAGGACGATTTCGACGATTACGGCGAGGACGCCTTCCGTTACGAGGGTGACGACACCGCCAACGCCGACTCGGGGTCGAGCAGCTACATGGCGACGAGCGCCAACGACTACAATCCTTCGACCAGCCACGGTAGCGACCAGTAATAACGTTTCACGGTTGCTAATAAGAAGAGGGTCCGCGATTGTGCGGACCCTCTTTCTTTTTGCTCCATTCAGGTGCTACATGCACACTATGGAGTGTATATGATTGTGCTACCCAACGTCTTACCGAGGCTCGCGAACAGCAGGTAAAAGATCGCAAACAACGTCAGGCCGGTGGTAATAATGTACCACACTACCTGTGGCAACCACACGACCCATTGACTGTTGCGCCTACTAAGGCCATGCGAAACTTGCAGGGTCACGCCGCTGCAATATACCTGGTAGTAGAAGGCTACGAGGGACAGGACGTTACCCACGAAAGGTATGATGCTCAGCAGTGTCATGACCGTGCGCAAGGGTGTGTATACCAGGGATAGCAAGTAGCAGTGGAACAGGAAGTTCTGTTTGAAGGAGGCTGCCCGGCCGCGCCCACCGAACAGGCGCGACATCCACGCCAAGAAGAGTGCGCCCAGGAAGAAGGTAACGAAGGGCGAGATGAAGACCCGCAACGGCCCGCCCCAGAAGGCGAGGTCCCACAAGACCTGCGCGAGCGAGGGGTCGAGGTTGGTCGCCTTGAGCAAATCAGTCAGGCGTTTGTATGTATCTTCCATGAGCCAGGCTATCACTACTGAAGTGAGAGCGCCGGTAAGCCCCACCACGAAGAGGCCGAACCAAACGGCGGGCCAGTTGGCGCGGGGTAGCTCGGCCTCGTACTTCGAGGGGTGGGGCTTGATGACGGCTGCCCTGTAGGATGTCCATAGTTGACGAAGCCAGTGACCTGTGGCGATCATAGGTTTTCCACGTCCTGCGGGTAAATCACGTGTAAAAGTGTTGGCGGTTGGTGCATTGCTTTTTCCTGAGTAAGGTGGGGTGTGGCTGTAGGAAGGGTGATACTTGGGTGGTTAGGGGTGAGATTCTTCGCTACGCTCAGAATGACAGGGTGTGGTTTTGGGTGCCGATGTAGGAGTTAGCTGCGTTTTTGAGACAGATTGTAAGATGTTTTGAGGCCAAAGCAAGTGGGTGCGTAAGCTTACGTAGTCTGTATAGTACAAAATTACGGAGAATTACGTAGGCCGAGCGTTGTATTTTCAAGCCGCTGTATGCTATCTTCCCAACACTGACTTTAGGGACTACATTATGTAAGTCCCTCGCATGAAGGGGGCGCATGGCTACAGTGGTGGAGTTGCGGCACCTGTGCCTGTTACTGGCAGCGGGTGGAATGGTGTACGGGAAGCGGGGCGCTATGCTACCGGCTTCTGTGCGCTGCGCTCTCTACATGATCGTGGCCTTCGCGCTGCGCCGGGGCAAGCTCGGCAGAGACTTGCTGCGCGGCACGCCCTCACACGGTCAGAACTTCTCCCCCAAAGACGACCCCTCTCCAGCGCCCTACATGCGAGCCCACGACATAGCTGAGAGGTTGAGCGTTCGCTTCAGCATTTTGAAGGACAAACAGGGTCTTCCCTACCCCGGTTGCAGTTAGGCGCACGCGCCTTTAGCAGCAACCGGAACACACGTACTCTCTCACTGATTACCCGGAAAGCGTCGCAACAAAATACAGGCAGCATAAGCAGCCCAGACTATATAGAGCGCCTTTATTTTGTGCGGCAAAGTCCCAGCCTGGAGGAACCAATTGTCTCTCAACAGACGCATCAAGACGGCCACCGGCGCGGTAGTGTTATCAGCGGTCATTCTCCTAAGCTCATTCTTCGGCAGCGCGCGGCCCGCTTTTGCCGCGGAGCCTATCACGGTGGGCGGCAAGGTCGTGGTGGTCAACACGGACGGCGACACGATACGGATGCGCAGCGGGGCGGGCAAGAGCAACGAGCAGGTAGGCGAGGCTTACGAGGGGCAGGTACTGTCGGTGCTCGCGGGGCCGGAGCGGGATGAGAACAACTACCGCTGGTTCAAGGTAAAGGGGCCGAACGGCACGGGCTGGATCGTGGCCGGGTACCTGGAAGGCAAGGAGGGAACGGTCCCGGCGGCCAAGCCGAGCACGACCGAGAGCGCGACGACTACGACTGCTAAACCTGCCGCCAAGCCAGAAGCCAAGCCTACCGCCAAGATCGTGGGGTTTGGCAAGGTAGCCAACACGGACGGCGACCCCCTGCGCGTGCGCACCGACGCCACCAGGCAGGGCAGCGTAATTACGAAGCTGGCACCCAACACGGTCGTCGCGGTGAAGAAGGGGCCGGTGACTGACGGCGAGGGGATCGCCTGGTACCAGGTTTCAGCCAACGGCGTGACAGGGTGGGCGATGGCGCAGTACCTGGCGCAGTCGCAGGCTGTTACGGAAGTGACCACCGCCGCCAGGACTGAGAGCAAGGCGGCCCCGGCTGCGCCCGCCGCTCCGGCTGCTCCGGCTGCTCCTGCTGAAGCTAAGCCTGTGGTGCAGGCTGCCGTCGAGCAGCCAGTGGCTAAAATCGAGGCCCCGGTGGCGGTGTCGGGTAGCGCGGACACGATTGTGAACACGGCGATGAAGTACGTGGGGTACAGGTACCGGTTCGGTGGCACGTCACCTTCGGGGTTCGATTGCAGTGGGTTCGTGTACTACGTGCTGAACAAGTCGGGCGTGAAGATGAGCCGCAATATGGAAGGGCAACTCGCCAGCGGGCCGCGCGTTAGCACGAAGGAGTTGCAGCCGGGCGACCTGGTGTTCTTCTCGAACACGTACAAGCGGGGGCTGTCGCACGCGGGCATTTATATCGGTGGCGGCAAGTTCGTGCACGCCGAGAACGAGCGGACCGGGGTGAAGGTGAGCGAGTTGTGGAGCGCGTACTGGGGTTCGCACTTTACGGCGGCCGTGCGGCCTCGGAAGTAAGTGCGATTAGAAAAGACGGAAACGCAAAGACGCAAAGAACGCTAAGGACGCGCAAAGGTTTAGGATTGTTTGGAGAGTGCAGGAAGGGCCGGGGTACGGGATATCGTACTCTGGTCCTTTTGCTTTGGGTGGTTTGGCCTGTATCTTGCGGGAGGATGGGCGGAGGGTGTTTAGCCCGGAGATTGTTAGGAGGTTGATGAAATGTGCATGTCTTGTGGGTGTGGGGAGCCGAACGAGGACCACGGGAACCCGGACAATATTACGCTGGATGATTTGAGGCGGGCGGCTAAGGCGGCTCGGATTGACCCGGAGCAGGCGGCGGATAATATTCATGACGCGGCGAAGGAGTTGCAGGACGAGGGGAAGATTAAGTAGCGAAGTGCTGAAACGTGTAACCTGAGTATCAGGTGGCATGAAAAGGGTTGGAAGGTATAAGTCGCCTGACAGTCGTGTTGCGAACCCGGCAGCCTACTGCTGGCTAGCGGCACTGCGCTCCAATGCGTATTCGATGGCTTCCCCGGGGCTCATAGCGTGCCCCTCGTCCAGGGCTGCGCTCCAACTCGCTTCGTCTAACTGGGCGCGGGTCTCGGCTACGTAGCGCTCGTAAGTGGCGCGCTCCGACAGCCACATCGTGTCTCCCATCGTCTCCTGCAACGCCGTAGCAATGCCAAGGAGTCGCGCGGCTCGTACAGGCTGCTGCATCGCGGCGGCCACACCTGCCAACCCAACCAGGCACTCACCGGTACCATGCTTGTTGCCAAGTTCCTGGTGGAGAGTAAGACCCTCCATAAAGAACTCCTTCGCCCTGACGTTGTCACCTCTTCCCAGGGCGACGCGCCCAAGATTATGCAGCGAGGCCGGAACGTCCCTCTTCACGCCCAGCTCGCGGTAAAGGTGCAGGCTCTCCGTGTATAGAGTGCTTGCACGGTCGTAGTGACCTTGCATACGGGCCATGTCGCCCATTGTGTTCAGAGCCTGCGACGTACCCCACCTGTCTCCTATCTGCCGGAAGATCGCCAGCGCTGCCTCCATTGTTGCCTGGGCGGATGCCATGTCACGCTGGCCTGCGAGTATCATCGCATACCTCATCAGTACGTTTGCCAGGTCCCAGCCCCCATACCCTGCCTCCCGTACTGTCCTGGCCGCCTCCTCGACTATTGAGCGAGCCGGGGCCGGCTGCCCCTGCAAGAGTAGCCCGATTCCCTGCACCGACAGCGCCCAGCCCAGGCTTCGCAGGTCGTTGATTTCCAGTGCCAGCGCGGCACTCTCTTTTGCGTAGCGTACCACCAGGGGAAACTCACTGAAGCTGCGGCAAAGTACGGCCAGGGCATATAACGCCTTGGCGTGCTCAGGGCTCTTATCGCCTTTCGCCGCAGCTAATTCGAGCGTCGCCTCAAGCCACTTACGTCCCTCGGTCAGGTGGCCTCGTACCCACCAGAAGTGCCACAGCGAGGTGGCGAGTCTCAGGGCTGACTCGACCTCTTCTTTCTTCAGCAACCAGGAAAGCGCCGCGCGCAGGTTGTCGTGCTCTGCCTCAAGCCGCTTGAAGCACTCTAGCTGCTCGGATTGGTGCAACTGCGGCTCCGATTCCTCGGCCAGCGCCACGTAGATGCCCGCATGCTCCTGGGCTACGTCTTCCTCCTCACCACTTTCCTGCAGACGTTCCAGCGCATATTCTCTGATCGTCTCCAGCATCCTGAAGCGGGGTTCGCCGTTCTCCTGCTCCTCTTGCCGTAATAGGCTCTTATCCACCAGCGATTCCAGGCCGTCGAGCACGTCCAGGTCCAGCCCACGCTGGCCGAGAGCCTCCAGAGCGTTTAGCGAGCACCCACCGGCGAAGATCGACAGTCGCCGGAAGAGTATCTGCTCGTCGCCGCCCAGGAGGTTGTAGCTCCAATCTATCGCTCCGCGCAACGTCTGCTGGCGCGAAGGCAGGTCCCTTTCCCCGCTTGTCAACAGTTTCAGCCGATTCTGCAATCGCCCAAGCATCGCCTTTGGAGGCAGTATCTTAACTCGCGATGCTGCCAGTTCTATCGCCAGGGGCAGTCCATCCAGGCGGGCGCAGATCTCAGCCACCGCCGCAGCATTTTCATTGGTCACCTCGAAGTCGGCCTTGATCGCCACTGCACGCTCGATGAAGAGTCGCACCGCCCCATATTGCGTCAGGATGGCAAGATCAGGAGGTTGGCCCCGGTGGGGAAGGGACAAGGGAGGCACCATGAACTCATGCTCGCCCGCTACGTGCAGCCTTGACCGGCTGGTGACAAGCACTTTCATGCCCGGCGATGCTGATACGATCTCGGCGACTACCGGGGCCGCCCGCAACGCCTGCTCGAAGTTGTCCAGCACGAGGAGCATCTGTTTGTTGGCGAAGTAGTCTTTGAGGCTTGCGATCAATGGCCGCCCTTCCCCTTCGCGCACACCAAAGGTCTGCGCGATGATGGACGCCACGAGGTGGGAGTCGTTCACCGCCTCGAGAGGGACAAAGAAGACACCATCGGCGAACTGTTCAATCAAGTCAGCAGCCACTTGCAGGGAGAGGCGTGTCTTACCGATGCCTCCAGGACCGGTAAGGGTGAGAAGCCCAACCTCAGCACGCAGGAGGAGCGTGCGAATGGCTGTAAGCTCCTTCTCACGGCCCACGAGTGGGCTGCGCTGAGGAGGGAGATTATTGGGCAAAGAATTGAGGGTCTTGAGCGGAGGGAACTCGGAAGGGAGGCCCGGTACAGTGAGCTGGAAAATATGCTCCGGCCTTTGCAGGTCCTTCAGGCTGTGCTCTCCAAGATCGCGCAGTTCCAGTCCTGACGGCACCCCATCGCACACAAGATCATATGTGGTGCCGGAGAGGAGGGTCTGTCCACCGTGCGCCGCCGAGCGAAGCCGAGCACAGCGGTTGACGGCGGTACCGTAGTAATCGCCCTCACGCAGATCGGCTTCCCCGGTGTGCAGAGCGATGCGCACGCGAATGGGCGCATCTACCGGCCACGGCTCGGTATAGAGGACCTTCTGCAATGCGGCAGCGGCAGCCGTGGCATCGGTGGCCCGCGGGAAGACAGCGAAACGGCTGTCACCTTCGCCGCGTGGGCGTACGAGCAGCCCATCATGCCGGGCTACTACATCTTCGACGATCTCGTCGTGCCGGCTAAGGGCTGTGCGCGCCTGCTCGGGATGCCGCTCCCAAAGGACGGTGCTTCCCTCTATGTCGGTGAAGAGAAAGGTCACCGTGCCCGATGGAAGGTTGTGCATAGAAAACCCCTTCCTGTGACAAGGACCGATTCGATGGACGTGTAGGAGTCCGTCTATTATAGCAGGTCGTTACAGGAAAGCGGCGTGGGTTGAAATTGTCACAGACTCCCGCATGCCACATGCCTTCGCTACGCTAAGGATCACATGTGGGGAGTATGGTTCCGAGTAAGAGAGGGCAACACATTCACGAACCAGACGTAGCAAGCCCCATCACGTTTCTCGTTTCACGTTTCAGACTCACGCTTGGAGTTCGTCGGAGACGATTTGGCCGTCCTGGACGCGGATTACGCGTTGCGCGTGGGAGGCCAGGTGTACGTCGTGGGTGACGAAGACGACGGACTTGCCCTGGTAGCTGAGTTGGAGGAGTAGTTGCATGATGTTCTCGCCGGTGGCGGTGTCGAGGTTGCCGGTGGGTTCGTCGGCTATGAGGATGGGAGGGTCGTTGGCGAGGGCGCGGGCTATGGCTACGCGCTGTTGCTCGCCGCCCGAAAGCTCGCTGGGGAGGTGGTCGGCGCGCGCGGCGAGGCCGACGAGGGAGAGGAGTGACAGGGCGCGCTCGCGGCGGCGGGAGCCGTAGGAATTGAGGAAGTCCATCGGGAGCATGACGTTTTCGAGGGCGGTGAGGGTGGGGAGTAGCTGAAAGAACTGGAAGACGATGCCGATATTCGCACCGCGCCAGCGGGCTAGCTCGTTTTCGGACATGCGGTGGAGGGGCATACCGGCCATGATTACTTCGCCGCTGGTGGGGCGGTCTATGCCGGTTATCATGTTGAGGATGGTGGACTTGCCGCTGCCGGATGGGCCCACTATGGCGGTGAACTCGCCCGCGTGGAGAGTGAGGTCTACGCCGCGCAGGGCGACGTATTCGCGGTGGCCCATTGGGTAGGCTTTTACGACGTTTGTGAGGCGGCCTACGGGTGTCCTGGGGTGTTGGGAGGGTAGGGGCTTGTTGTCGCTAATGGCGCTCATGGGGTTATTTTACCGCAGAGGGCGGGGGCGTGTCGCGTGGGGGTTGGTGTTGAGGTGGAAAGGGGGAACGCTTCGGCGTGGGACGAGATTTCTCACTGCGTTCGAAATGACAAGGGTGGGCATTGGGGTGGCAATTCAGCAGACTATCTACTCACCTTCTTGAGATCCTTCGCTGCGCTCAGGATGACAGCGGGGGGCTCAGGATGACGGGGGAACAGGGTCTCTATGGCACTATTATTGCAGCGCGGGGAAGGGTTGCGGCCCGGCTTGCATTTCTTAGCCTGCACGTGGGGTTTCTGCTATATTTTAGATAGGTCGTTACTTAGGTTCGATAACAAACACGCCTACTTAGTGAGTTTGGGGGGATTGATGGTCCCAGGGTCCGAGGGTGAGAGGCTCGTGCTGATTGTGGAGGATGAGCCGGATAACCGGGAGATTATGCGCGCGGTGGTGGAAGACATACTGGGGTACAGGGCGATGCTGGCGGCCGATGGTGAAGAGGCTTTGCGTCTGGCGAGCGAGTACAGGCCCCGGCTGATACTGATGGACCTGATGATGCCAGTGCTCGACGGCTTTGAGACGATTCGCAAGCTGAAGTCGCAGGAACGCACGGCGGGCATACCCGTGGTGGCGGTAACCGCGTTGAGCCGCCCGGTGGACTTGCAGAGGGCTGTTGAAATGGGGGCCGACGAATATATCGGCAAGCCGTTCGACCTGGACCAGTTGGCGGAGGTAGTGGAGCGCCACGCGTCGGGCTGGGGTGCGTCCGAGGCTGGAGAGCGCAATACGCAGTATGAATATGGAGGTGGGTAGGTAATTATTTTCGGGCGGATCAATCCGCAAGCTACTATTACGAAGTCCTCTATGGGGACTTCTTTGTGTATGGTGCTGTGATGCTGAAGGAAAGGTGGTATTTGGGTGGTGAGGGACGAGATTCTTCACTGCGTTCAGAATGACAGAGGGAGGGCCTTGTACTCACTTCGTCATTGGTATTAGTGAGGTGACTTGTAGTATTCATGGGGCTGGGTGTTAGGGGTTTGTGGGTACGGGCAGGGTGGTCTGCTGGGTCGGGGTGAAGGTAATGGTGGTGACCACGCCGCTGCCGTCCCCGCCGGGGGCTATTTTGAATTTGCCTCGCAGGTCGCTGTTCACCAGGGTGCGCACTATGTTGAGGCCGAGGTTGGCGCTTTTCTCCGGGTCGAAGTCCTCGGGGAGGCCGGTGCCGTCGTTGGCTACCTCTATCGTGACTTCGCAGGTGCGCGGGACTTTTGTTACGCCCTCGGTTGTTGGGGTGTCACCGAGGCCCCGGCTGGTCCAGGCGCGCAGGGTAAGTCTGCCCTGCTCGCGGCCCGCGAAGCCGTGGAGGATGGCGTTGGAGGCAAGCTCGTTGAACAGCAGGGCCAGGAGGGTGGCTTCGTGCGAGCCTACGCGGATGCTGTCGGCCTCCACCGGGTCGATCTGGAGGTCCAGCTTGAACGCCGGGCTAAGCAGGGTGGAGACGGCCGCCTCGACCACCTTGCGGGCCACCTCGTAGATGGTGATTGATTGCACGTCGGTGTCGCCGCTGACCATGAGGTCGTGCACGGCGGCCATGCTCTGGATGCGGGAAATGCTCTCGCGGACGGCTGTGGCGGCCTCTCCCTGCGGGGCCATGCGGCGGAGTTGCATGGAGAGCAGGCCCGCCACGGTTTGCAGGTTGTTGCGCACGCGGTGGTTCATCTCCTGGAGCATGGTGGACTTGGTCCTGAGGCCGCGCAGGGCGGCGTCGTAGAGGCGGGAGTTCTCCAGGGCAATGGCGGCCTCGTGGGCGAAGGCGTCCAGGAGGCGGACCTCGTCTTCGTTGAAGACCTTCGGGGTGACGTTGTAGAGGCAGATGCCGCCCATGATGCCGCGCGGGGCCACGAGGGGCACGCAGAACATCGACTGGTAGTCGCCGTGGGCGAAGGGCACGCCGAGGTCGGCGTCTGTGCCTGGGGAGAGTTGCGAGGGTATGCCGGTCATGATGGCCCTGGCGAGGCCGCTGCTTTGCATGTCGAGCGCGAGCGTGGGCACCGCCTTGGCCTGGTGGATGCTGTGCTTGGGGTCCTGCAAGTCGTACTGGGCCACGAGGTTCAACGTGTCGGTGCCGGGGTGGACCTCGTAGATGGTGGCGGCGTCGGCGTACACCAAGTGGGCGGCCTGGTAGGCAATGAGAGTGAGCACCTCGGAGAGGTTGAGGGTGGCGGCGATGTGGGCCGACACGCCCTGTAGCGTGGAAAGCTCGGCTACCTTCTGGCGCAGCTTGGCATCAGTCTGCTCGTAGAGGCGGGCGTTCTCGATGGCGATGGCGATCTCTCCCGCGACCGTTTCCAGGAACTTGATCTCGTTGTCGGTGAAGCTGCGCTCCTCGTAGGTGTTGACCACGATCACGCCGACCAGCTTTTCCTTGGTGAAGAGCACCACGGGTATGACGAGGGTGGAAACGGCTCTTTCCTCGCCCAGGGTGGGCACGTACTTGAAGCGGGGGTGGTCCCAGGCGTTGCGGACGGCAATCGGCTTGCCCGCCATCGCCGCCCAGCCCGCGATGCCCTCGCCCAGCCGCAGCCGCACCCTGCCGACCGCGTCTCGGCTTAGCCCGCTGGTGGCTGTGAGGACCAATTGGTCCCACTCCGCCTCGTAGAGGTAGATGGAGCAGATGTCGGCGTGGGTGACGGCGACGACGGCCTGCACCGTTTCGTGGAGCATGTCGCCCAGGTTGAGGGAGGAGTTGGCGGCGCTGTTGATGCGGTGGAGGGCGGTAAGTTCGGCCACGCGGTCGCGCAACTCGCGCTCGGAGAGGGTTTCGGTATGCTTCCCCTGCGCTTCCAGGTAGCCTTCCGTGGCGGCGCTTACGATAGGCACCAGCAAGTTCGCTTCGGGGCGCAGTTCTGAGAGAGACTGGGCTATAGAGGTGGCTTCCGCGATTACCGACTGTAGATCGTGCCCCTGCTCGGAGTGGTACGCACCACGCTGCCTGGCCCAGTCGAGCAGAGGGACGGTGCCGGGTTCTTCGAGGGCCAAGCGGAGAGCTTCCTCGGCGGCGGGGTCGTCTAGCTGGAGCGTGGTGAGGAGGGCAGGGATGGCCTGGGGCGTGGTGCTTTCTTCGGTGGGTGCGGTCATGGGGCGCTCCTATAAGGCTCAGTTTGCGAAGGGCGATGCCGGGCGGTTCCACCCGTTAAGCGCGTTTGTAGCACTATGCGAAGACGACGCGCTGCGATTGATACAGCCGAAGGAACAGAGTAGCAAGGACGACGCCCGTCGATTGAAATCGAGGGCTACACCTTGCGAAGTCCCCCTCCGGGGACTGATAGTATTCAACATGGTCTGTGTTGAGGACTTATGGATGGTGTTGTCATTAGGTCGATCCATAGTATGTATGTGGTCGAACATGATGAATTGCTTACCGCCAATAGAGTAGTGCATTAGCCTTCGCGAGTGGCGAGGGACTTCAAGAAGTGCAGCCAATGCCGGGCCAGGGTAAAGCCGGAGCGGAGGGCGAGGGCCTGGGCGGCGGTGTTCTCGCCCGCTGTATCTAACTCTACCCGCGAGACGCCACGTTCGGCAAGGTAGTGGAGGGCGGCGGCCACCATGGCGGTGCCCAGGCCCTTGCCCCTTGATGAGGGTTCCAGGCGGATTTCGTGGAGGTAGCCCCGGCCCTGCCCTGAACCGGCCCCACTGGCGCGGATTACGCCCACTATGCGCTCGTGGGGGTCCAGTAGGAAGAGTATACCGGCGGGGTCCCAGGCGGGCGACGTGGCGGTGCGTTCCAGTTCCTCGGGGCGGAGGAGGGTGTAGTTGGAGTCGTAGGAGCCGAGGCGGTTGGTGGCATCCATGTAGAACTCGGGCGGCTCGCGCAGGTCGGCCAGGGAGCGCAGGGCGTAGCCATCGGCAAGCTGCACGGGAGGCAGGTCGTCCGTGTTGGGTCGGACCAGGTGGAGGGCGTGGCTGACTACCTGGAAGCCCTTGCGGGAGAGGAAGCCTTTCGATTGCTCGTCCTCGGCGGCGACGGTGGTTTCCAGCACGCGGTGGCCCCGCTGAAGGGCGGCCTGCTCCAGGTGGGCCAGGAGTCGCGATCCGAGGCCGTGTCGCCAGTAGGCGGGGACCACGTACATGTCGAAGTTGCCGGGCGGCCTATCGGTGAAAATGACGGTGGGGTAGACCACGGCGGCGGCCATCGGCTCTTCGCGGTGGAACATGAGCCAGGCGTTGGAGGCAAGGTCGAAGTCGGCGCGGTAGTAGTATTGCCGTATCTCCTCGGCAGACATGGGCCGGTAGTCCTCGGGGAGGGTAGTGGCCTGGAGGGTGGCGTTGCGTATGGCGGCGAGGGCCTCGTAGTCTGCCTGCGACGGCTCGAAGAGGCGCAGGGAGAGTTCGTGCGGGTCGTCCGGGGGCCGTTGGGCTACGTGTATGGGCGTCATTTGGGAGGAGCCTCCATATTGACACTCGTGCGCGGGATATCTTATTATAACAGTTGGCACACTTTGCGCCCGTAGCTCAGGGGATAGAGCGTCCGCCTTCTAAGCGGAATGTCGCAGGTTCGAATCCTGCCGGGCGTACAGGTCACAACTCTACAGCCCCCGTTTACCGTGACAGCGCAGTCACCGACCCAGTCCGCGCCCGACCTACAACCTGGACATGGCCGCAGCGTTGTAGCTATGTGAGGGTTTTCCCACAACGGACGTGTTCGTAGGAGCCTTGCGCTAGTCTGGTATAATACTGCCATGCCAAATCTGGCTGTTGTTATTGTCAACTATAATACACGGGATTTGCTGGATGCCTGCCTGGAGTCGGTGTTCGCCAGCCAAACGTCCTTCCCCTTCCACGTCCTCGTCGTAGACAACCGCTCCTCTGACGGCAGCCTCGAATTGGTTGCGCGCCGGTACCCGCAGGCAACGCTTATTTCCAGCGACCGCAACGGTGGTTTCGGCTATGCCAACAACCTGGCTTTGCGCTGGCTGGCGGGGCTAGAGTCGCTGCCGGAGGCGGGCGGCGGCGAGGCGCTGCATCTTTCGGGGCCTGGGGATGTGTCGCAGCCCCGCTCAGAGGTGCCCGCAAGTGGTGATTCACCGCTACGCTTCCCATGCGACTACGTGTTGTTTCTCAACCCGGACACGGTAGTGCCGAAGGAGGCGTTCGAGGAAACGGTGCGCTTTCTGGAGGAGCGTCCGCAAGTGGGGGTCGTGGGGCCGAAGGTGGTCAAGCTGGATGGCACACTGGACCTGGCCTGCCGCCGTTCGTTTCCGACGCCTGCGTCCTCATTCTTCAAACTGACGGGATTGAGCAAAGTGTTCCCGAACAGCAAGCTCGTATCGAAGTACAACCTCACGTTCCTGGGCGAGGACGAGACGGCTGAAGTGGACTCGGTGATGGGCGCGTACATGCTGGTGAGAGGGCGTGCGCTCGAGCAGGTGGGGTTGTTCGATGAGCGGTTCTTCATGTACGGGGAGGACCTGGACCTGGCTTTCAGGGCCAAGGAGCGGGGGTGGAAGGTGTTCTACTACCCGGCAGTGCGCGTGCTCCATCACAAGGGAGCGAGCAGCCGGAAGCAGAGTGGCCGCTCGATACGCGAGTTCTATCGGGCGATGCACGTCTTTTATCGCAAGCACTACGCTGAGAGCAGACCTGGAATAATAAATGCTGTAGTCACCCTGGGGATCGCGGTGAGGGGCACAATCGCCCTGTTGCAGAACGCGATGAGGTCGACCGAGCACAAGAGGGTGACTTAGCAATGTGTAATATTAGCTAATAGGCCAAATAAGAGGTGCAGGATTCGCGTGTAAACGCGTAGAAGCTGTATATGAGACCACCCAACGGACATTCCAACGGGCGCAACAACGGCCCGAATAGAGCACAGATGATGGCCTCCAGCCAAGCGCCGATAGCTGAGCCTGCGGCTGTGTCGTCCAAGGGTGGGCGAGGGGCTGGTGGTCTCGCGTCGTCTGGTGAGGTGCTTGAGGCCGCGCCCCTACCTACGCCTTCGGCGGTGCCGGTGCCATTGTCGCCCGCGGAGGCGGAGCGGGTAGCGCGGGCGCGGCGGGACGTGCGGCAGGGTCGGGTTAGCGTTGATGAGCCGGTACAGATCCCGTCGTTGCCGCCCTTGCCCAAGCAACCGGCCAAGTTGACGCCGGTAGTGCTGGTGCTGGTGGAGATGCTGCTGGATATAGTGGCGGTGGCCGGGGCATTTGCCACAGCCTACGCCATCAAGTCGGTGGAGGAAGGGCAGCAACTCGCGCCGAGCGACAGCCCTGTGTATCTCACGATGCTGGGCGTAACAATCGGAAGCATCATCGTCAGTTTCTACCTGAGCAAGCTGTACAACCTGAAGCGTGGAGCGTCCCGGGTGGACGAGTTCTACAAGATCGCGCTGGCGGTCTCTATGGGCACCCTCGCCTCGGTGGCCGTAAGCTCCCTCCTGTTGGGCGAAGACAAGTTCAACTACTCGCGCCAGGTGCTCCTCACGGGCTGGGTGCTTACGGTGCTGTTTGTCACGGCGATGCGGCTGGTGTACAGCGCAGGGCTGGGCACGCTGCGCAGGCGTGGGTTCGACAGAGCGCGGGTGCTTATCGTGGGCACGGGGCCAACGGCGCAGATGGTCGAAGAGCGATTGCGCCACCACAGCACCCTGGGCTACACGGTCGTGGGGCTGGTTGAGGTGGCTGCGGCGGAGACGGCGGCAGGCGGGCATAAGCTGCGCGCGCCGATACTGGGCAACCTGAATAAGCTGCCGGTACTGGTCCGCAAGCACAACGTCGAAGAGGTCATACTCGCGCTAACAGGGGCCTCCGACAAACAGCTACGCGACATCCTGGGCCTGCTGGAGGATGAGACGGTGTCGGTGAAGATATATCCTGACGCCTTCCAACTGATGACCCAGAATGAAGTGAGCGTAGGCGAGTTGAGCGGTCTGCCGTTGTTGAGCGTCAAGGACGTGGCGCTACGCGGGTGGAACCGGCGTATGAAGCGCGCCTTCGACATCGTGTTCAGCCTGATCGTGCTGGTGCTCACCTCCCCACTCATGCTGGTTATCGCGCTGGCTATCAAGCTGACAAGCCCTGGCCCGGTGTTCTTCATCCAGGAGCGCGTGGGGCTGGACGGTAAGCCTTTCCAGTTGGTCAAGTTCCGCACGATGAAGGTGAAAGTGGACGATGAGGAGACGCCGAAGCTGAAGGATGGGCTGCCGGGGTGGACGGTGCGTAACGACCCGCGCCGCACGAGCATCGGCACCTTCCTGCGCCGTTTCTCGCTGGACGAGCTGCCACAGTTCTATAACGTGCTGGTCGGAGAGATGAGCGTAGTAGGGCCGAGGCCGGAGCAGCCCGCTTACGTGCAGGAGTTCGCGCAGAGGATACCCAAATACCTGCGCAGGCACCGGGAGAAGGCCGGGCTTACGGGCTGGGCGCAGGTCAACGGGCTGCGGGGGGATAGCGATATAGCAACGCGCACGCAGGCCGACCTGTACTACGTGGAGAACTGGTCGGTGCTGTTCGACCTGAAGATTATTGTCAGGACTATTTGGACGATGGTCCGAGGGAAGAACGCTTATTAGCGCTCCTGGCGGTTGAAACCTCGGGCAACGCTTACGAAGTCCCCCTACAGGGACTTTATGCTTTGGGGCCGGGACCTACTAAGGCATGATAGGTGTGACAGACTAAATGAGCAATATGCAAGACGAGCAAGGCAAGCTGACCCACCTGGACGAGAGCGGGCACGCTGTCATGGTGGATGTGGGGGCGAAGCCGGACACGGAGCGGGTGGCGGTGGCGCGCGTGGAGGTGCGGCTCAGCCCTGAGACGTTGAGCGTAGTACGCGAGGGGCGGGCGGCCAAGGGCGACGTGCTGGCGGTGGCCCGTGTGGCGGGCATTATGGCGGCCAAGAAGACGCCGGAACTGATCCCGCTGTGTCACCCGATTATGCTCACGTCGGTGAAGGTGGAGTTCGAGTTGAAGGAGTGGGGCATCGAGGTAGAGGCGCGGGCTAAGACTACCGGCCCCACAGGCGTGGAGATGGAGGCGTTGACGGCTGTGTCGGTGGCCGCGCTGACCATCTACGACATGCTCAAAGCGATAGAGCGAGGAGCGAGCATACAGAACGTGCGGCTGGTGCACAAAGAAGGCGGCAAGAGCGGCACGTGGGCGGGGTAATTACGAATTACGAATTAGTTGACAGAAGCGTGGAGATGTAGAGGATGCGCAATCATCATTGTTTGTGGGGCGGTGCTCGTAATTGGTAATTCGTAATTCGTAATTACTAATTACTAATTCCCAAAGGGCAGAGGGAGGTATGGGGTCGTGAGGTACGAGACGCATACGCGGATGGAGCGGGCGGCGATATTTGAGGCGGCTAAGGGCTTCTTCGGGCAGGAGGAAGGCGGGCTGGGGATGAAGTTGAGCGCGCACCAGGGGAACCAGATTTCGTTCTTTGGCGATGGGTTGGTCTGGGTGACGGTGTGGCCTGCCGGTCCTAACGAGAAGATACGGGTGGACGTGGACGTGTCGGACCGGGACGAGGATGCGAAGCGGTTTATCGAGAAGGTGCTGAACGCGCCGGTGATGGGGGCCAGCGGCTCCACGAGCGTGTGACATGGGTGAGGCAGTAGCGGTCATTGGCAGGTTCATGGTGGCGGTGGGAGCGGTGATAGAGCACGCGCCCAGCGGCAGAGTGCTCTTGATCAAGCGGTCGGAGGCAGCGGACTATAGCGGCGGGGTCTGGGAAGATGTGACGGGCAGGGTGCACCAGTTCGAGGAGCCGGAGGACGCGCTCAGGCGGGAGATTGGGGAGGAGTGCGGGCTTACGGTGGAGATTGTGAAGCCGATAAGCGTGTTCCACCTGTACAGGGGTGAGAGAAGGGCGGAAAACGAGTTGGTTGGGATCATCTTCTGGTGCAGGACCGAGTCGGACGAGGTGAGGCTTTCGGGGGAGCACAGCGACTACAGGTGGGTGACAGCGCACGAGGCGCTGGAGGTTGTGGAGCACCCAGGTATCAGGGGCGATTTCGAAGCGTTTGTGAGGGAGAGGGGGCCTTGTTAGGTGCTGATGCAGATTGCGCGCACAAGACGATGGGCACTCCTGGTGTTACTAGCTGTTTCTGTGATGAGCGCAGGCGCGCTTGTTTACCGCGTCGCTTACGAGCAGGGGTACAAGACTGCGGAGCGGGTGAGCAATGCCCAACTTGCGCGGACGCAGGCAGAGGCGAGTGCCACCGTAACAGCGCTGGCACAAGTTGCTCAGAGCTACAGGCAGACGCCGGGGTTACGTGAGAACCCACCGGTAGCATGGGGTGAAAGCGGGACGATTTCCGATTGGTACCTCACCGTCAAGCAGGTCCTAGCCTTCGACGTGATTACGACCACGGGTGCTACCCAGCAGGTGGTTCGGCCACATAACGGCAGGTTCTGGTTCATAGATATGGAGATTAGCTCCAAGGTTGGCAATACGCTGGCGGGCTTCAGATGGTACGTCATCGATACGCAGGGTAGAATGTACCAGGACGCAGCCACGGACCCGAAGTATACCTTCGATTTTAGCCTATTCGAACTGCCGATGGAGCTACGCGCCCCGGCCTTCGAGACAGAATGGCTGGGCGGTACCAGCGGTGACCACGTTATGCCGATTTTCGATACCCCCGCAGACATGGTGCCGGTCGAGCTTGTAGTCGATAGCGGCTACGACCATATCAGCTTTGAACTGAACACAAAATAGCTGTCCTGAGCCATACGAAGAAGGGGTGCTGGCCTAAGTCAGCACCCCTTCTTCGTGTAGTCCTTGTTTGCCGCTCTAGCGGATGAAGAGTGGGGCCAGCACCAGGGTGATGGTCGAGAGCAGCTTGATAAGCACGTGGAGGGACGGGCCGGCGGTGTCCTTGAAGGGGTCGCCTACCGTGTCGCCCACTACCGAGGCCTTGTGAGCTTCGGTGCCCTTGCCGAGAACGGTGCCGTCGGGGTCCTTGAGGCCGCCCGACTCGATGAACTTCTTGGCGTTGTCCCACGCGCCACCGCCGTTGTTGAGCACGTTAGCCATCAGCACGCCAACGATGGTGCCCACCATGAGGAGACCACCAGCCGCCTCCCAACCCAGGAGGACGCCTACCAACACGGGCGTCGCCACAGCCAGGAGGCCGGGCGCGATCATCTCTCGGAGAGCGGCGCGGGCCGAGATGTCCACGGCGCGGGCGTAGTCGGGGCGTGAGGTGCCGAGCATGATGCCGGGGTCGGCGCGGAACTGTCGGCGGACTTCCTCGATCATCTGGCCTGCCGCGCGACCTACCGCACGGATAGCGAGAGAGGAGAAGAGGAAGACGAGCATAGCGCCGATGAACGCCCCCGCGAACACCTCTATCTGCGACAGGTTGATGGGCACCTGGCCCTTCACCAACTCTGTATTGGGCTGCACCTGGCGCACCTTGTCCAGGTAGGCCGAGAAGAGCAGGAAGGCAGCGAGCGCCGCCGAGCCTACCGCGTAGCCCTTGGTCAGGGCCTTGGTGGTGTTGCCCACCGCGTCCAGGCCGTCCGTGATATCGCGAACTTCCTTGGCCTGGTGGGACATCTCGGTGATGCCACCGGCGTTGTCGGTGATGGGGCCGAAGGTGTCCATAGCGAGGATGTAGGCGCAGGACATGAGCATGCCCATAGTCGCCACGGCAGTACCGAAGATACCGGCCGCCACGGAGGTGTTCACGCCGAATGTACCCTCCACGCCAGGCACGTGGATGCCTACTTCCGCCAGGTCCGACGGGTTGCCCATCGTACCCAGCCAGTACGAGCTGAAAAGCGCCGCGACTATGGTTATGGTGGGCAGGAAGGTTGTCTCGAAGCCGACCGCGATACCGGAGATGATCGTGGTGGCGGGACCGGTACGGGCGGCGTCGGCGATCTCGCGCACGGGCCGCCAGGAGCCTGCCGTGTAGTACTGGGTGATGAATACGAAGGCTATAGAGGTCAGAATACCTATGATACCCGCCAGGCCATACCAGATGCCCGACGACCAACCGTTCGCGGCCGATTCGGGGAGCATGATCCAGCTTACCAGCATCATCGCAACCGCTGAGACCGCCGCCATGATGTAGTAGCCGTTGTTGAGGGCGGCGAGGGCTGCCTTGTCGGTCACGTCCTGCCCGCCACGACCGGAGACGCGGGCCGAGAGAATACCCACCAGGGAAGCTACCAGGCCGAAGGCGCGTATCACCAGCGGGAAGAGTATCCAGGCCACATTGGTGCGGCCGGTGATCTCATACAGTAGCACGCCCAGGATCATTGCGCCGATGTTCTCGGCTGCGGTCGACTCGAAGAGGTCGGCACCGCGCCCGGCGCAGTCGCCCACGTTGTCGCCCACGAGGTCGGCTATAACGGCGGGGTTGCGGGGGTCGTCTTCGGGGATACCGGCTTCCACCTTACCCACGAGGTCGGCGCCCACGTCGGCGGCCTTGGTGTAAATACCACCGCCAAGCTGGGCGAACAGGGCAACGAACGACGCGCCGAAGCCGAAGCCCACGATGAGGAACGGCGCTTGGGCCAGCCCTCCGTTGGGGTCTTCAGGGGTGTTTGCAAAGGCAGCGTAGGCGAAGTAGATGAGGAAGACGCCCAGCAGCGACAGGGCGACCACCAGGAAGCCTGACACCGCGCCACCCCTGAGGGCCACGGTGAGGGCCTCACCCAGGGAATTGCGGGCGGCGGCGGCGGTACGCAGGTTGGCCCGGACAGCCACGTACATGCCTATGTAGCCCGAAACTGCCGAGGCCGCAGCGCCCAAAAGGAACGCCACAGAGGTCATCATGCCCAGGTCGAGGTTCCCAACAGTGGTACCCTGAGTGGCACCGGGGATGACAGCTAGCAGTATGCCCACCAGCACAGCCGT
Organism: Chloroflexota bacterium; assembly: GCA_030914045.1. Classification (GTDB taxonomy): domain Bacteria; phylum Chloroflexota; class Chloroflexia; order QHBQ01; family JADMIH01; genus JADMIH01. Next base: position 40,805 of record JALZHG010000017.1, read on the forward strand.
GACCACCGAGAGTATGGCGATGGTCGTGTACTGGCGCTTGAGGAAAGCCATAGCACCCTCTACGATGGTGCTGGCGATCTCCTGCATCTCCGGGGTACCCGTGTCCCGGCCCAGCACGTCACGCGCCAGGTAGATGGCGAAGGCCACTGCTATGATGCCCGCGACAGGCACGAACCACGTTAGCAGTGTTACAACGTCATTATGATTCATCAGTTCTCCTCTCCTCCAAAAGTTTGCGATATTAGATGCGTGGCCCCGTTGCCACACTCCTTAACCGGGGACCGTATACGATGCAAGCGGTACTATCCGTTTACATCAACTGCCCGGCCACACACATGTAACCGGGCAGGGCGCGTGAATTGTATCACATTCTCGTCAAGTAGGCAATTGTGTAAAGAGTACCGAGTGCCGAGTACAGTATGATTACTTACTCGGCACTCGGTACTCAGAACTCGGTACTTCTTACCGCCTTGCGGTTGCGGCTCGGCGGCCGGGGCCTTCGGCGGGCGGTGGGGCGCTGCGGCCGAACATGCGGCCCCACTCACGCTTCTCCCAGACCACCAGCAGCATCGAGGCGGTGAAGATGGAGGAGAAGGTACCCGACAGGATGCCGATGAGCAGGGTGAGGACGAAGTTGCGGATGCTCGCGCCGCCGAAGAGGTAGAGGGCGAAGAGGGTCAGCAGCACCGTGATCGAGGTGTTGATGGAGCGGGCCAGCGTCTGCACCAGCGAGTAGTTCACCACGTCCTCGAACCGCTCGAAGCGGCGCTTGATGATGTTCTCGCGGGTGCGGTCGAACACCACGATGGTGTCGTGCACGGAGAAACCGATAACGGTGAGCAGCGCCGTGATGAAGAGCGCGTCGATCTCCACGTCGAACAGGAGGCCGAGTATGGCGAAGATGCCGAGCACCACCAGCACGTCGTGCAGGAGGGCGACGATAGCGCAGACGCCATAGCGGAAGGCGTTGGGCACCTTGCGGAAAACCAGGGTCAGGTAGAGCAGGATGGCGAGGGAGGCAATCATAATAGCCCAGAAGGCGCGGCCTACCAATTCCCGGCCCACAGTCGGACCTACCGAGCGGAAGTCGATCTCAGAAGCCTCGTCTACGCTGTAGCGCGTGACCGTCTGGCCCTGCCCGCCGCCCGTAGTGCCCGCACCAGTGCCACCGGTTGCAGCGGTGCCGGTGACGGTGCCTGTGGCGGCCACCGCTTGAGTGCCCGTGACGGTTTGGGTGCCTGTGACCGTGCCGCTGGGGAGCACCGTGGGGGTGAGGGTATTGGTGTCCGTAATAGTCGACACTTCCTCTGTTACCAGGCTACCGGCTACCAGGCCCTCTTCCACCAGCACGTTCTCCAGGCGGGCCTTGTCCTCGGCCGACAGTTGGCCGGGCAGGTCCATGATGATGGTGTCTACCGTGCCTTCGGTGGTGTCTGTGGTGGGTTGGGTAGCGCTGAGCAGGCTCAGGGTACCGCCCTTGACCAGCGCGCCGTCGAAGCCCTGCTCGTCGAGCAAGGCAGAGAAGCGCTCGGTGGCCGTGGCGTACTCGGCGACGGGCCTTACCTCCCAGCGAGTGCCGCCGGTAAAGTCTATACCCGCCTTGAGGCCGCCGAGGAAGATGGCGATGAGGCCGGGTATGATGATTAGCAGTGAGAATGCCAGGTATAGAAAACGCTTGCTTACAAGATCTATCATTGATACCTCGTTGGAGTGTTGAGTTGTGAGTGTTGAGTGTTGAGTTTCCGCAAGCTAACTCAACACTCAACACTCACAACTCATAACTAAACTAAGCTTCGGTGGTCCTGCCGGAGGGGCTTTGGGCCTGGTCCAGGAAGAAGGCCCACCTGCTGCGGGAGAGGCCAGTGCCCACGATGGCCCGCAGGAAGGTGCGCGTGACCGTAATGGCGGTGAAGAGCGAGACGACAACGCCAATCGCCAGGGTGAGCGCGAAGCCCTTGATGATGGACGCGCCACCGAAGGTAGAGCCGAACCAGAACAGGATCGCGCAGGTCATGAGGGTCGCGACGTTGCTATCGCGAATGGAGGGCCAGGCGTGGTCGAAGCCCGCCTCCACCGCGGCAGAAAGGGTCTTGCCCGATCTTAGCTCTTCTTTGAGGCGTGCGAAAATAAGCACGTTGGCGTCAACCGCCATACCGATAGACAGGATGAAGCCGGCGATACCCGCCAGTGTGAGGGTGACCGGCACGAGCTTGAAGATGGCGTAAGTGATGATCGAGTAGATGATGAGGGCCAAGCTGGCGAGCACGCCGGGCAAGCGGTAGTAGACGATCATGAACAGGACCACCAAGCCAAGACCGATGATGCCCGCCGTGATGCTCTTGTCTATGGCTTCCTGGCCCAATGTCGCGGAAATCTTGCGCGACTCGACGGGACTGAGGGAAACCGGCAGCGCGCCGTACTTCAACTGGAGGGCCAGCGCACGCGCTTCATTCACGTTGAGGCCGGTAATCTGGCCGTCGCCGTTGGGGATAGGGCTTTCGATGCGGGGGGAACTGATCACCTTCTTATCGAGCACGATAGGCATGTAGTTGCCTACGTTAGCCTGTGTGAAATCGCCAAAGATGCGCGGTCCATCGTCCTTCAATGCGAAAGCCACGAGTGGCTGGCCTGTGGTGGGGTCGAACTGCATTAGCACGCGGCTACCGTCAATCTTGTCGCCGGTGATGATGGTTTGATACTCCTGGCTAACGGGGGTGGGGCTGGCCTCAGGGGTCGGGGTGGTAGCGGCCACGCTCGTGCCGGTTACCGTTTGGGTGGCAGTAATAGAGCCTGTGCCCGTTACGGCGACGCTCGCTGACGGCTGGGGGGCAGCCGCTGTGGGGCTGGCACCGGCGTTAAGTTGAGAGCGCGAGGGGCAGCCTTCAGTCGTACAAATCCAGGTGCCTTCAGGGATGGGAACAGCGCCGCTACTGACGATCTCGAGGAACGCTGTCTGCTGGATGATGTTGGTGGCTTCTTCGAGGTTCTGGATGCCAGGGAGTTCCACCAGGATGCGGTTGCCCTCGGCGGTCTGGACCACAGGCTCGGAGGCACCGATGGCATTGACTCGGTCTTCCAGGATGCGGCGGGCCGACTCTAACTGCTCTGAAGTAACGGGATTTTCGGGGTTACGAGGCTCGGCCTGCAAGACTAACTGCAAGCCACCCTGGAGGTCAAGGCCCAGGCGGGTTCTTACGTCCTTGCAGAAGAACCCAGGGTTCTCACAGTCGGGGTTGCCCTGCCCGATGATGTTGGACATATCTACGTAACCGGCGAGCATTGTGACGACGATGATGCCGGCCAGCCAGGCTAAGGGGTTCTGACGCAAAGAAGTTCTCCTCTCAGGTGTACTAAAAGCGAGGTAGGAAGTACCGGGCGAACGCCCATGGCGCTTGCTGCTGCGTACTTCTTACCTGTGACATTCCATGTTTGCTCTTATTCCGGGTGTTGGGATTTTTGGATCATGCGCAGCCCGGCCACGCGTGCTGCTGTAGTCGTGAGCTTGGCGAGCGGGAGCGGCGAAATTGACCTTGCTCCGGGCGGCAAACTATAGATGTTTGCGCGCCTGCTCAATAGGCAGTCAAAAACAAATTATAAAGTAGGCGGGGTGGTCTGTCAACTTTGGGGCGAGGATGTTAGTTAGCGTATAAGGCTCAGTGCTCCAGGAGGAGCAATTATGTTGACGTTGTAGTACCAAGCCCTACCCTGTCATTTCGAACGGAGTGAGAAGTGACAAGGGCAGAGATTTGGGTGCTAATATCCGGCAGTTCAATTATCGTGGGGCACGCTGTCGCGTGCCCCTGCAACCGGGTTGTTGGATGAAGGCTAGAGCGGAGGGGCCGGCGGGATGTTGCGGTTGCCTTTGAAGAGGTTGGTGGGATCGTAGCGTTGTTTGATCTGGGCGAGGCGGGCGTAGGTGTTGGGCGGGTAGGCTTGCTTTGTGGCTTCTTCAGGTTCGTCACCCAGGAAGTTGACGTAGGCCCCGGTGGAGTGGGGCTTGAGCAGGTGCCAGGCTTGTTCGGTCCACGCCCTGTGTTCTGCGACCTGTGATGGGTCGGCGGGAGCGCCCATCCAGGCATTGATGATGGTTGCCATGTAGGGTTTGTCGCGGTGGCCGAAAGCGGTGCTGTCTGAAGGTTGGCGAGACAAAGCGCCACCTAACACGCGGAACTGGAGGATGCCCTGGCGGGAGGTGGCCCGGCTTATGTGCTCGACAAGGGCGGCGGCTGTCGCGTCATCCAGGTCGTCCAGGAAGTGCGAGCGCACGCTGGCGGGGCGGCTGGTGGCACCTTCAGCGGAAAACTGGAAGAGGACCGGGTAGGGCATCGGCTGGACCATCTGCATGATAGGCGTACCCATGCTGAGCAGGGGAGCGATTACCTTCTGGCCTTCCTGTGGGTCGCCCGCGTAGCAGAACGATAAGGCAACTACGGGCTTGCCGTGGTACTCGGCGGGTATCATCGGCATGGGTGGGGCTAACATCAGCATCAGGATGGTGCTGAGTTCGTCCGGGGCTTCGGCTGCGATGCGCAGGTAGGAAGTAAGTAGGGCAGGGTCAGCGGGGAATCCTAACATGCCCCCAAGTATGAGGCCGACGGGGACCAGGCCAAACTCGAACGAGGTGACGATACCGAAGTTGCCGCCCCCGCCACGTATGGCCCAGAAGAGATCGGGGTGTTCCGTTTCGCTGGCGGTGAGCACCCGCCCATCGGCGGTGACGACCTCGGCGGAGAGCAGGTGGTCTATGGTCATGCCGTACTTGCGCGCGAGCCAGCCGATGCCGCCGCCCAGGGTAAGGCCGCCCACGCCCACCGTGCCGCTATCGCCGCCGGGGGTGGCGAGGCCGTACTCCGCCGCCCGGCCTGTGTACTCTCCCCAGGTGAGGCCCGGCCCTACCCTGGCGATACGTCGCTCCGGATCGATGGATAAGTCGCTCATGAGGGACAGGTCTACGACCACGCCGTCATCTACCACGCAGAGGCCGGAGGCGCTATGGCCGCCGCTACGCACGCCCACAGGGAGGTTGTTTTCCGTGGCGAAGCGTACGGCCCGGACCACGTCGGCTGTGCTGCGGCAGCGAATGATAGCAACGGGGTGGCAGTCGAACGCCTTGTTCCACGACCTGCGCGCACTTTCGTAGTCAGCGTGGCCGGGGAGGACTAGCTCGCCGGAGAGGGCGCTTGTCAGCTCGGTGGTGTCGGGTATGGCGACTGCGGGGCCTGTCTTAGCGGCACCGGCGGGAGAATTGTTCATCGGGTTGGCTCCTCGACTCCTGGAATGGTTACTTTGTAGCTTATTAGTGCGGCGGCGTCAAGACCTCTGGAGATGGGCATAGAGGTTATTGTTAGCAAGGATGTTGGGTTAGTTACTCAGTCCTCATTACTCCTATCGTCCATCGTCCACATGGCATAGCCATTGCTTGATACATGGCAGACCTCACGCAACCCGCTATGCACTCAACAGAACTGGAGATACAGGCATGAAGAACCACGACAAGCCACACGGTGCTACAACCGTACGACGTAAGGATGTTCGCTTTTTATCTGCTTTGGGGCTGGCTGGGGCCATATTCGCGCTGGCCTTGCTGGCCCTGGTCGCGCTCCCCGGTATGGCACAGGCAGCACCGGCCTCGGCAGGCGGCAAGACCATCCTCTTACAGCAGGGCGACCCCACCGCCCAGACGGACGTGACCAACCAGCAGGGCGGGAGCGAGGAGGACCAGCCGTTGAACGGTGGCAGCACGGACAACAACAGCAACTCGGGCACCACCAATAACTCGACTAACAGCCAGCAGAACCCGCCGGGAGACGACCAGCAAGGCAGCACCCAGGGCGGCAATGTAGCGGGCAACACCGGGGGCCAGGACGGTACAGGCATGGGCTTCTCCTGGTGGCTCATCGCGATACCCGCGATCCTCATAGCCATAGCGGTGCCCTTCCTGCGCCGCCGCCCGGTCAACGAGCCGGCCACAGCCAACCCCGCGCCGGACCTGGAACGCCGCGACGAGGCATAGCATTCCGCTCCCACACTATACCTATTGACGAAGCAGGTACCCTTTGCTAGAATTGCTGCACCAGGGTACCTGCTTTGGGCGCACAGCGGAAGTTCGTGGCTTTACGCGGCATCTCGCAGAATCTCTATACGCGGTCCAACAACGGCGACTTACTCCCTCGCCAACCCTCCTGCCTTTATGCCGCCAGGCACAGTTAGATGCCAATCGGACTCCCTGGTACGGGCTATCTTTCGCATGTGAAAGTTACGGGCGCACTATTTCACAGGCCTGGTCCGCTTACCGTCTTTTCTTCAAAGGAAGGAGGGTTTTGCCATTGGAAACGTACCACGGGACTCGCCGCCCTATTTGGCTATTCGTACTCGGGTTGGCGCTGGTGTTCGTAACGGCGTTAGCGGTGAGCGTATCGCCGGCAGGCTCTTCAGCCGGAGTTGCCAGCGCATCGGCAGGTACCTCACACTCCGGCGTGAGGCTGCAGCCTCACGCTCCGCAGGTTGCCTGCCAAAACAACGGTTCGATAACCGAGCTTGATCCTGGACTTAGTCCTCGCTGGACCGGAGACCCGGCTACCAGTTGTGATACCGGCGGCGAGTGCGAAGGAGGAGGGGGAGGATTCTACCATTATGATGTTTATACCTACTCTAACAGTACCGCATCGCCTGTATGTGTGACGATTACTCTGACCGGCACCCACGCTAGCCAACTTCAGAGCGCCGCACATAAGAACTCATTTGATCCGACCCTCATTTGTAATAGCTCCACCTACCTCGGCAAACGTGACGGTCCAGGCGACTACTCAGTCACCATTCCATCGGGCAGTTTTTTCTTTGTGGTTGTTAACGAGCTTAACGAGAACACCGGCACTGCCAAGAACTACTCGGTCATCGTCAATGGTCTGGCCTCTTGCGCGGTTAGTAGCACCTTTACTCCCACCCCCACGCGCACTAGAACAGCTACCAGGACGCCCACACGAACATCCACACCCACCATAACCAACACACCCACCAGCACCTCCACAAATACGCGAACTTCTACTCCCACTCTGACGCATACCCCCACCAACACAGTCACAACCACTAATACAGCCAACCCGAGCGTCACAGCCACCCCAACACCCACGCCACCGGGCGGAGTTGCCACGGCCACCGCGTGCGCAGTTCAGTTCAACGACGTGCCGTCCGGCTCTACGTTCTACTCCTTCGTGAGGTGCATAGCATGCAGGGGTGTCATCTCAGGGTATCCCTGTGGTGCTCCAGGTGAGCCGTGCCCCGGCTCCTACTTCCGTCCGGGCTTCAACGTCACGCGGGGACAGATATCCAAGATGGTGGCCCTTGCGGCGGAACTAAGCGACCCTGCGGGTACTCGCAAGTTCGAGGACGTACCCGAGGACAGCCCCTTCTACCTGTGGATACAGCAGCTTGCAAATACGGGGGCTATTGCAGGCTACCCCTGCGGAGGCACCAACCCTGCCACGGGAGCCGCTGAACCGTGCGTGGCTCCTGGCAATCGGGCATACTTCCGCCCCAACAACAACACCACACGCGGGCAACTCACCAAGATAGTCTCTGAAGCAGCAGGCTTCAACGAAGACCCAGGTGCTCAGCAGTTCACCGACGTACCGACAGATGCACCATTCTTCGTGTGGGTGCAGCGTCTATACAACCGGGGCGTCGTCAGCGGCTATCCCTGTGGGGGCACCAACCCGGCCACGGGAGCCGCGGAACCGTGTGATGGCGCAGCTCGCCCATACTTCCGAGTGAACAACAATGTCACCAGGGGACAAACCGCCAAGATCGTGGCCGAAACCTTCTTCCCCGGCTGCGTTACACCTGCCTCGCCTGAGTGACTTCAGCCAAGGCGTAGCATATAGGAAGAGCCACTCCTTTGCGGAGTGGCTCTTCTCTTTCAATCTCGGAAGTCCGGGCCGGGTCAGATAGCGTAGTCCCAACTCCAGGATTAATAAATGTCCAGATAGCGGTCGATCTCCCACTGGGTGACGCGCATGCGGAAGTCGTCCCATTCGGCACGCTTGGCTTCCAGCAGGCGCTCGGTGATGTGGTCGCCGAGCGTCTCGCGCACCAATTCGTCCTTCTCCATCTCCCGCAACGCCTCGTCCAGCGAGCCGGGCAGCGTCTGAATGTTGCGGCGCACCCTTTCGCTCTCGTCGAAGTGGTAGAGGTTCTCCTCCACGGGATCGGGGGCCTCGTAGCCCTTCTCGATACCTTCCAGGCCCGCCCGCAGCATTACGGCGAACGCCAGGTAGGGGTTGGCGGAAGGATCGGGGCAACGTAGCTCGACGCGGGCGGCCTGCGGCTTGCCGGGGCGGTTCTTCGGCACGCGAATCAGGGCCGAGCGGTTGGTGCGCGCCCAGGAGATGTAGACCGGGGCCTCGTAGCCGGGCACGAGCCTCTTGTAGGAGTTCACCAGCGGGGCCAGCACCGCACACATGCCGCGAGCGTGCTTTAGCTGCCCGGCGATGTACTGCTTGGCGATGGGGGAGAGGCCGTAGGGATCGTCCGCGTCCGCGAACTTGTTGGTCGGGTCGTCAAGCCCCGCGAGGCTCTGGTGGGTGTGCATGCCCGAACCGTTGATGCCAAAGATCGGCTTCGGCATGAAGGTGCAGTGCAGGCCGTGCTGCGCGGCAATGGCCTTCAGGGTGTACTTCAACGTCACCGCGCTGTCGGCTGTGGTGAGGGCGTGGGCGTACTCGAAGTCAATCTCGTGCTGGCCGCGGGCGACTTCGTGGTGAGAAGTCTCGACCTTGATGCCCATGCCTTCGAGGGCGTTCACCATGTCCTTGCGGACGTCCGCGCCCATGTCGCCTGTCAGGTCGAAGTAGCCGCCCATATCGTGTGTCTCTTCGCTCGGCTTGCCGTTGACCATGCGGAAGAGGAAGAACTCAAGCTCCGGGCCGGTGTTCAGCTTGTAACCGAGGGCCGCCGCGTAGTCGAGGGCGCGGGCCAGTACGTGGCGCGGGTCTCCCTCGAACAGGTCGCCGTTGGGGTTGTAGACCCAGCAGATGGCGCGGGCGGTGCTCTCTTCGGCCACCTCCCAGGGCATCACGGCCCAGGTCGAGAGGTCGGGCACCAGGAACATGTCCGACTCCGCGATGCGGGCGAAACCCTCGATGGAGGAGCCGTCGAACCACTTGCCGTTGAGGCAGGCGTCCTCGAACTGGTGCAGCGGTATCGCCACTGACTTGACGATGCCCATCAGGTCGGTAAACTGCAAATTGACGAAGCGAATCTTCTCTTTCTCGGCGCGAGACAGGATCTCGGACACCGCCGAGGGCTTGTTGCCCGCCGATTCGGGCGTCCACACGCGCTTAGGCTCTACCTTGCCGTGAAAACCGTTCACCCTGGCCTCCAACTCTTGGACCATCTCGTAAACCTCCGAAATGTTAGCTCGATTTGAAAAACAAAGCTGGAAGATGCTCTACAGCTTCCAACGAGGCCAGTATAGCACGTGGGGTTGCGCGGTCCTATGTTATAAACGCAGAAAGATTGGGGGTCTTTTTGTGCAAATGTCCGAATGCACAGCCTACACAGTTTACACACCATGTTTGGATGAAAGCCGGATAGCAACGGCCACACTCCCCCTTGTCATCCTGAGCGTAGCGAAGGATCAGGTGGGTAGGCGAGAGTCCTCAACGTTGTGGATGCTGTAGGCATTAGGAACATTGGTGCATCATACCAACAATCAAGAACAGGTTACTGATCCTTCGCTACGCTCAGAATGACAGAGGGAGAGAGTGGGCGTTGCTAGCGCACTTTGACACAGCCGGAAGTCGGGTTGAAGGGGTTGGAAAGGTGGGCGGGGGAGGTGTATACTGGAGGCAGCGGCAAGGCATGGGACTTTGTACGCGGCGCGTGGCGGATGCTACGATTGGCCCGCGATGGAGCTTAACTATGGCGATGAATGCGACGGAGCAAGAGGCTAAGAAGGTGCTGGCGACCGGGACTGTGTCGGCGGTGTGCTACAGCGCGGAGCTTATCAATGGGGTGGGCAAGGAAGTGCGCGAGTCGGCGCAGGTGACGAAGTGGGGCATTCCGGGCGACCGGCACTATGGCGAGACGCGCGTCAGCCGGGGTCGCGTGGTGCCGAACAACAGGCCCATTACGGTTGTGGGCGCGGACGGCACGCGGGTGGCCTGCGAGAAGCTGGGCATCCCCAACATCCCGGCGGGCGGGCTGGGCGAGAACATCCTGGCCGAGGGGCTGGGCGACCTCAGCGAGGTGACGGGAGGTGACGAGATCCACGTGCTGGACGAGCGCGGCGAGCCGAAGGTGATTTTGCGCGTGGGGAAGCAGAACGATCCCTGCGCGAACCTGATGGTGTACCACAAGCAGATGGTCAAGGAGCTAATGGGCAGGCGCGGGGTGCTGTGCACGGTGCTGCTCGAAGGCGAAGTGCGCGTGGGCGATGCTATTGCCTGGGTTCGATAGGTATAGAGACGGAAACGCCAAGACGCCAAGACGCAGAGGACGCGCCAAGTTAAGGATTGTTTGGTACTAAGCAAAGGACCAGAGTACGAAATCACGTACTCTGGTCCTTTTTGTACTCTTTAAACCTTCTATACTCTTGGCGCCCTTGGCGTCCTTGGCGTCTTGGCGTTTTCGTCTCTATACCTGCCGCACAGCAGCGGGTTGGCGGGTCGGCGGGACGAGGGTGCCGAAGCGGCTCATTACGCCCGCGCCGAGGCCGAGGCAGGCTGCCAGGTAGACGAGCACCCAAAGCAGGGAGCTTATCCAGCCGGGGAGCAGCAGGGTGGGGAAGAGGGTCGCGGCCAGGATGACGCCCAGGCCAAACAGGGTTTCCAGCATCACGCGCTGGTGGACGTTGAGAGGGCGGGTCTCGTGCCGCACCGACTCGTAGACGCGCCTGCCGAGCCAGAGGCTGACGTTCGCCAGGCCGAACAGGAGGGCGAGAGCCACGGCTATACCGACTACCGGCACCAGGACGATGCCCACTATAGTGAGCGTGAGAGCCATGCTGACGACGCCGAACGCGGGCCATAGCAGGAGGGCTACAATGAGGCCAACTGTTATAGAGGGGCCGGGAGCGGCTTCCAGGGTGGCACTCGATACCTGGAGGCGTTGCGGCACGACCAGGGCGAAGGCCAGCACGAACACCGCAAGGAGCAGACCCATGCCCAGCACGAGCACCAGCGTGGCCGCCCTGCCGAATACGTCGAACATGCCGCCAAATCGCTCGGAAGGCATGTGAGGCTGTTCGAGGGAGGAGGGCATACCCGCAAAGGCGTTGAGGGGCAGGAGCGGGAGGTCAACCGTGCTTATCTCGCCGCCAATGCTGGCACCGGGGTCTCGCTCCACCTTGCCGCCGGCCAGCACGAGCACGTTGCCCGTGACGCTGCTGCCGGGCATGAGCTTGACGTCGCCCCGCATCGCGGACACGTCGCCCGCCACCTTGCCGTTGATGTAGGCGTTGCCCTGCACGACCACCACGTTGCCGCGCACTTCGCCGTCCACGGTGATGTCGCCGTCGGTGACGGTGGCATCGCCCTGCACCACTTCTCCCCGCTCGATGTGCAGGTCTTCGCCCACGGCGCTCCTGGAGGTCTCCGCCTGGGTTAGCTGGGAGGCAAACGTGGATACGTGTGTGATGGAGTACGTGAATACCAGGAGGGCCACCGCGGCCAGTATGGAGAGCAGCGGGAGCGCCCAGGTGATCTTCTTTTTTGTGCTGTTTTGGGTATGCATGGCGGTTTCTCTAGCCAAAATCGTCTCTGTTTACCTCTATATGCGGTAATGCTTACGCGGCTTCCGCCAGTTGGCCGAGGCCGCCATTTTCCATGCCGGCGGTGCGGTGATACGCGGCTACCATTTGCCAGGCCACCAGGACCATGACGCCCATCACCAGCGACACGCCCGCCACCGTGCCCGCGCCCACGCCATTGAAGACGGAACCGAGCCAGGTGTTCACAGCCGCGAGGAAGGTGCGCATCATCGCGAGGAACCCGGCGAACGGCCCTTCCACCTCCATGACGCCCGAGAGCGTGAGGGCCAGCACGAGACCAGCGGTGCCAGCGACGGACAGGCCGACGGCAGCCGCGCCACGCAGGTACTGGCTCAAGCGGCGCTGCCACTCCTCCCAGGCGTCTTCGTCCAGGCCGAGGCCGCCCGTTACCACGGGGAGCCGCGATGGAGAGGCCGGGAGGATCGAGCCAAGGGCGGGTACGGGTACCGGGGAAGGCGCTAGCTCGGCTACCTGGGGCCGATATACCTGCGCCCGGGAGACCTTGAGCATAACCGCGGCATGGAAGGTGGCGGGCACCGGGACCGGGGCGGCGGCCGAGGCGCAAAGGAGAGCGTCGGCCTCGGACATCACCTGCCAGGTGAGGGCGCAAGCGGCGCACTCAGCGAGGTGGGCGTGCAAGCTGCGGTCGTCCTCGGGGTCGAGGAGGTCGTCCAGCTTGAGGGACATCATTTCGTCGTAGACAGGACGGCAAGACATCAGAGCGCACCCCCTTCCGGCAGGGAGGAGCTACAGTCTATAAAGTATGAAGGGTAGCATGCGTATGCATAGTCCATAGTGTTACCTTCTCCCGTTTACCTGGGCCAGTTCTTCGGCCAGCATCTTCCTGGCGCGGTGCAGTTGCGTTTTGACGGCGCTCTCCGTGAGGCCGGTGACGCGGGCTATCTCGTCGTATGACAGGTCGTTGTAGTAGCGCAGCACGGTGACGGAGCGGTACTTGTCGGGCAGAGTGTTGAGCAACTGCCTGACCATCGCGCTCTGCTCGGACTTGAGGGCAAGCTCCTCCGGTTCCGGGTCGTCGCTCTGCACGTAAAGTGCCACGTCGTCCAGCGGGGCCTGGGGCTTGCGCCGTCTAAGCAGGTCGATGCTGTAGTGCGAGGCGATGGACAAGAGCCATGTGGAGAAGCGGCGGTCGAGTTGGAACGTGTGTAGCTGGTTCCAGGCCCGCACGAACACCTCCTGGGCGGCGTCTTCGGCCTCGGTGGGGTCGCCCAGCATACGGTAGGCCATGTTGTACACGGCTGCCTGGTAGCGGGTGACTAGCTCGCCGAAAGCAAGCTGGTCGCCACCGAGGGCGGCCTGCACGAGAAGCCGGTCCTGCTCGGCTGAGGTCAGCACGACAGGCTCGGCAGCCGGGGTCCCGGCGTAAGTATTTACATTAGCGCCCGTTTGCGCCAGGTCCTGAGAGGCCTGGACACCCTGCTCCGTGGTGCGGGGCAGGTTGCCGGCATCGGGTGACGGCATGGTAACTGTCCTGTTGGCCGGGTTCCCGTTGGATCGTCCGGGATTGTTGGCGATGCCCGCGCGAGACCCGAACAGGGAGTCCCAGCCGTTGAGGGTAAAGCCCGACACCGGAGAACCGGGGAAAGTCAAAGCAGCCACACCGCTTTTATTCATCGAAACGTGCCTCCTCTTGCACACCCCTATATACGCAAGTATTATCGAAGATGTTGCAGGGTTTTGGGGAGTTTCGATTAGATTTGTGGCAGGGCAATTATAGCAGGGGGAAGTGCGAGTCACCAATTATCGAAATCGTGCGTACTGCATTGCTAACCGACACGCGAAAGGTGCAATGGGTGGCAACTGAGTGCGGAGGATAGACATGACAAGAGCCCATGTGCTACCAGGAGTAAGTTAGCGCGTTAAGGTGAGAGTTGCGATTTAGCATATCCAGACCCGCGGGCTTGGAGGAGGGGCTGCTCAATGAGATATTCAGGTGCGAACGGCGAGATACAAACCTATCATCGGAGGGAGAAGAAGCAAAGGTCCTGGCTGGCCGGTATGGCTAAGGTGGCTGGGCTGCTCGGGTTGGCTGCTGCCGTGTCGGGCTGCGATACATCGTCAACAACGCCGCCATACCCTACAATCGAATCTTCTCAAGCCATAACTGCGGGCAACGCTCAGAGCGTGACGCTCCTGGCTGAACTGGGAGGTCACCCAGGTGGGGTATGGGACGTGGCCTTTTCACCAGACAGCCAGACGTTAGCGGCTGTCGCACATGACAGCCCTATAAGACTGTGGTCCGTGCGGGACGGCTCGCTACAACTCACGATTAATCCGCCGATAGCAACAGGTGAGTTCGCCTTCCTCAGCAGTGTAGCTTTCTCTCCTGACGGGCAGACGTTAGCCACTGGAGGCAGAAAGACTACATCACAGTTGTGGCGTGCGTCCGACGGCGAGGCGTTATTTCCTCTGCAAGGACCGGACTTTGTGCTGTATTCTGTGGCGTTTTCGCCCGACGGGAAGACGTTGGCTGCCAGTGGCCCTGTGGGCGCTGTAGGGTTGCTGAGTGCTGATGATGGCAAAGCTATTTCCACATTACCGGGGCACACTGACGCGGTGTGGAACGTGGCGTTCTCTCCAGATGGGCAGACCCTGGCTGCTGCCGAAATGTACGGCGACGTACGTGTGTGGCGTATCTCCGATCAGACCCTCCTACATACGTTGGGCGGACATAAAGGCGCCCTGCGAAGTGTGGCATTCTCTCCGGACGGTCAGGTTTTGGCATCTGCGAGCGAGGGCGGAAGAGTGAAATTGTGGCGGGTATCAGACGGAGAAGCCTTGCGCACGATCCTTACTCCGGCGTATGACGTAGCATTTTCTCCAGATGGCACAGTACTGGCGACAGGAATGGGGAGCATGAACTTGTGGCGAGTCTCCGATGGCGAATTGTTGCAGACCTTACCGTCGGAGTATTCTGGCTATGGCATAGCTTTTTCGCCCGATGGAAGGTTTCTCGCGTCGGGCCTTGGTGACGGCACGGTGCAAATATGGGGTATCCCTTAGCAACTCATCAGTTCACCCGCGTGCTTGACACTCCCCTACCCCTCTGCTATCCTCAATGGACCGATGATTAGGACCGACGCTGAAAATGACGGGCAGCGCAGGCGTAGGCTATCCGCACGCGATGTGGTCTTCTTGTGGGGGCCTGCCCTCATCTGGATGGGGGCAATTTTCTATGTCTCTTCGGTGAACACCTGGACGGCCACGCCGAAGGTGCCGGAGTGGCAGGGGCTGCGTAAGCTGGCGCACATATTCGAGTACGCCGTGCTGGCTTTATTGGTGGGGAGAGCGTTGCTGGGCACTTGGGCGGCGGGTGGGGCTAGCCGGTCGCGCGCTTTGCTACGGCGCGTGTGGGTCTGGGGCGCGACGATATCGGGCCTGTACGCTGTGAGCGACGAGGTGCACCAGGGCACCGTGCCGGGGCGGGAGTTCCACTGGGAGGACGTTACCATTGATACGCTGGCGGGGATAGCCGCCCTCGGTATGTGGTACATTGTTTATGTCGAGTTGAAGAAGCGCAAAGCACGGGGCGGGGCGCAGGTGGCCGTGCGGCGTAAGAGTGGTTAGTGGTTGGCGTTTATGAATTCCATCTTGTGTTTTGGGGGAGATAGTGACCCACTCTTCGGAGCATGGCGGGCAGTACACTCGCCCTATTGAGACGGTTAATCTGGAACCTGCCAGCGTGAGGACGGCCTCTCAGCCGTTGTTGGAGATAGGCATACTGACGATTGGCAAGCCGACGTTTTCGATGTCGCTGTCGTCGTTGTTGTTGCAGGACGAGAGTCGCATCCGCATTCATATTGTGGACACGGCCCCGAAGCCGATTATCAACAGCGCGGAGGTGCAGTCTACCCTGCGGCTGGCGGCGGACCGGGGGATTACCTGTACCTACGAGCACTCGCACGACGACAAGCGGGCGTTCAGCCTGGGCAGGTTGGCGCTGCTGGAGGCGCTGAAGGGCGGCAACATCTGCTTCATGGACGACGATGTGGTTATGCCGTCGCGCGCCATTACGCGCATGCTAGAATGGATTGGCGGGAACCCCGGCTACGGGTGGCTCGCGCCCTACTGCAAGAACGTGGCGACCCGGCGGACGGCGCTGGGCGGCAGGCCGCACTACTCGCCGGGCGGGGCGATTTACCAGGACAGGCTGGTGCGCAATATCCTGCTGGAGTATTACGAGACGACGGTGGACGTGCTGGACAGGCAGCGAGTGTCGAAGAAGGTGTGGGAGATAGCGTTTCTGACAGAACTTTTCCCCATGCTCGGCCGTTCAACTCACGTGCAGGGGGATAACGTGATTTACCACCTGGACTACCACGAGCGCCCGAACTGGGACCTGCTGCAAGAGGACCTGGTGCGGACCAGCCGCGACAAGGCGAGGGAACTGGTGGACAAGTATAGCAAGGTGATGGAAGGGGGCCGGTGAATTTTTAATTCTTAATTTTTAATTCTTAATTACCCTTACCACCAGCAGCATTGAGACTGTCCGGGAATCACAATTAAGAATTAAAAATTAAGAATTAAAAATTCCGCGAAGCGGTGAAGCGACTTGTAGTTCTGCTGGTGGGCGTGATTGTTAGCGTGGTGTCGCTGTTTTTTGCGTTCCGCGAGTTTGACTTTGGGGACGTTTGGGACGCCATGGGGCGGATACAGTGGGTGTGGTTCGGGTTGATGCTCGCGCCGTTTGTCGTTACGTTCCTGGCGAAGGTGTGGCGGTGGCGGGTGCTGTTTCACCCGGACGAGGAGCGCGCGCCGTTTGGGCTGTTGTTCGGGGCGCTGATGATCTCGTATATTCCGCTGCCGTTCCGCATGGGCGAGGTGGCGCGGGGGATTATCGCGGGGTCGCGGTCGGGCATTCCGATGCCGAGGGTGTTCTCTACCATCGTGGTGGAGAAGGTGCTGGACGTGCTTACGCTGCTGCTGTTACTCGGTATCAGCTTGCCGTTCGTGGAAGTGCCGCCCAATATGCAAGGGCCCGCTTTGACATTAGGGGTGGTAGTCACGGTGGGCGCGGTGTTCTTGCTGGCCCTGGTGCTGAAGCCGGGGATAGCGCACGGGATCGCGCACTTTGTGGCGTCGAAGCTGCCGGCGCGGTTTGGGGAGCGCATCGAGAGAGCCACGAGCGAGGTGTTGCAGGGGTTCGCGCCGATGTCGGACCCGCCGGTAGCGTTGAAGGTCGTGCTCTGGTCGCTGGGAACGTGGGGTTTCAACGTGCTGACCGTGTACCTGATGCTGCTGTCGTTCAACATCACGGTAAGCCCGCTGGCGGCGGCGGTGCTGGTGGTGGCGGCCAACCTGATAATGGTGGTGCCCGCCGCACCGGGGTCGGTGGGCACGTTTGAGCTGGCGGTGATTACGGTGCTTGAGGCGCTGGGGCAGCCGAGGGGGGTGGCGCAGTCGTTCGCGCTGTTCTACCACTTCATCGGGCTGGCTCCCGTGGCTGTCCTGGGCATCATCGGCATGATACAGCTTGGCGTGGGCTTTGGGACGTTCCGCTCGCCTGGGGCGCAGCCCGCCGCCAGCCCGGCGTCCGCCACTAGGGAAGAGATTTGAACGACACGGTAAACCTGCCCGGCCTGTTGCACCCGGTTGGGGCGGTCGTGCTATTGCTGGTCTTTGGAGTCGCGTTCTTTCTCGCTTACTGGTGGCACAGGGGGCGTCCCGGCAGGCCCACGCTGCACCTGGACGTTGGGGCGCTGGGGCTACTGGCGCTGCTGACGGGCGGGTTCTTCTGGCGGCCCCTGACCGAAGGCACGTACATGCCGGAGGGCGGGGGCGACCTCGTTTCGCTGTACTTCCCCGGTTACGCGTTCGCCGCCGCGCAGATACAGAACGGCAGCATCCCCCTGTGGAACCCACACCTCTTTTCGGGCATGCCGTTTGCCGCCGACGTGCAGATGGGCCTCTTTTACCCTCTCAACTGGCTGCTATTCCTCTTCTTTGACGTAGATTACGCGCACCTGGAGTGGCTTCTAATCGCCCACTACTGGCTGGCCTCCGCTTTCACTTACCTCTTCCTCAGGGATATTGGGCTGCGGAGGCTGGGGGCGCTCGCGGGGGCGGTGGTGTTCGCCTTCTGCGGGTTTATGACGGCGCACCTGGGGCACATGCCGATGATACTCGTGGCGGCGTGGCTGCCGTTGGAGTTGCTGCTGCTGCGGCGGGCGCTGGTCACAAAGGGTATGTCGGGGTGGGCGTGGGGCATTGGGGCGGGGCTGAGCATGGGTGTGGCGGCGCTCGCGGGGCACGTGCAGATATTCGCGTACGGGATGCTGGCGGCTGGGATACTGTGGTTGTATTTGTTCCTGGGGCAGGAGCGGCTGACGGTGCGGGGGGCCGTGCTCTGGGTGCTAAAAGGTGGGTTGGCGGTGGGGCTGGCGCTCGGCATCGCGGCGGTGCAGTTGCTGCCGAGCCTGGAGTTGAGCAACTACTCGATAAGGGCGGCGGTGAGCTACGAGGAGGCGAGTGAGTTCCCCGCGCAACCCGTCAGCCTGCTCAACCTCTTTTTGCCGAGGGTTTATGGCACCAACCCGACTACCTATTTCTTCGGCCCCTGGCAGACGACGGAGAACTGGGGTTACTGTGGGGTGGTGACGCTGGCGCTGGCGGCCGCGGGGGTGGTATTGCGGCGGGCGCGCCTGGTGGGCTTTTTCGCGCTGCTGGTGGGGCTGGCTTTCGTGACGATGGTGGGCGACCTGTCTATCGTGGGGGCGTGGCTGTATAAGGTCGCACCGGGCTTCAGCAAGCTGAGGGACGCGGGGCGCATGTTGGAGTTGCTGGGGTTCGGGCTGGCGGGATTGGCTGGGTTCGGGCTGGATGCGTTGGTGGCGGCTTTCGGAAGCAGGGAGGATCAGGCGCAACGGCGCAACGCTATGTGGTGGCTGGTGGGGCTGAGCGGGGCGCTAGTCGCTGTGGCGGTGTTGATACTGCCGATGTTCTACCGCGAACTGCTAGTGCACCAGTTGACGCCGGGGCGGCTGCCATACGCGGTAAACGACCTGGGGATGCTGCTCATCTGGCTGACGATTACGGCGGGGTTTGGCTGGGCCGCTTATAAGGGGCGAATGCAGCCTGCCGTGGCGGGAGGCTTTATCTTCCTGGTGCTGGTGCTGGACCTATTCTCGCCCAACTCGGCGTTCAATCCTACCAGGAGCAACATATTGCGGGGCTACCAAAATTTCGATACGATCGCGGCACTGGCAAAGGGCACGCAGAGCGACAGTGTGGGGCTGCAACAGCGGATCGATACCGACACCAACGTGCACGATGTGTGGCAGCCGTCTACCGCGCTGCTAGTGTCGGCGAAGGGGGCTTATACGCTGTACGATACGGGGGGCGCGTTCAACCCGTTGCAACTTGAGCGGTACAACTTCCTCTGGAACGAGGCGAAGTCACGCACCGACAGCCCGCTGTACGACCTGTTCGGGGCGAGCATGCAGGTGGTGTCGCCAACGGTGGGGTTGCACGCCAACCAACCGAAGTGGGTGCTGGAAGAGAGGCAGGGGCCGTTCGCGCTCTACCGCAACCTGAACGCGCTGCCCCGCGCTTTCCTGGTGCACGCCTCGCGGGTGGAGAGCAGGCGCGAGGACATTTCAATCGTAATGTGGCGGCAGGACATCGACGTGCGGCATACGGTGGTGCTGGAGAGCGGGGAGCCGGTGGAGAGCGACCTGCTGGGTACGGCAGAGCCGAGGCCGGACGGCGCGCCGAGCAGCGAGTTCGCGCGGGTGACGCGGTACACACCCAACGAGGTGGAAATCAGGGTGAGGGCGGACGCGCCGGGGTGGTTGGTGCTGACGGACGCGTTTTATCCGGGGTGGGAGGCGACGATTGACGGCAGGGCCGTCGAGGTATTGCCCGCGAACTATGCGTTCCGAGCGGTGAGGGTAGAGGCTGGGGAGCAGACGGTGTCGATGCAGTTCAGGCCGGGGTCGTGGGTGCTGGGGCGAGGGGTGTCTATTGTGGCGGTGTTGGGGGCTGGGCTGGGGTTTGTGGGCTTGTGGGTGGTGGGGAGGAGAGGGCGTGGTAGGGTAACGGATGGGTATGGAAAGTAAGGTGCGTACTCAGTCGGCGGTTTAGCTGAATAGAAAGGTGGTATTTGGGTGGTGAGGGACGAGATTCTTCACTGCGTTCAGAATGACAAAAACTACCTTTTGTTCCGCAACAGGGGCATTGTCACTTTCACGTACCCTGTTGAGCAAGCCGCATCACGTTTCACGTTTCACGTTTCAGATCCCCCAATCACGTATAATGGTGCTATGAGCACCGAGTCGCGCAGGATCTGTCCTTCTTGTGGGTATGAGTATGAGCAGTGGGTGGAGGTCTGCCCCGATTGCAATACCCCGGTTGGGGTGCAGCCCGAGAAGCTGGAGGTGGTGCGGGGGCAGTTGAGCGATGATGAGGACCCCAGGTGGACGGTGGTCACCAACGTGCCGAACGCTATCCTGGGAAATCTCATCAAGAACCAGCTGGAGGACGCGGGCATCCCGGTGGTGATGATGCGCTCGGCAAGCGCGGACATCGCCCATTTCAGCCACAACGATTACGTGCCGCACGATATACGGGTGCCGTTCAGCATGGTGCGCGAGGCCCGACAGCTGGTGGACTCGCCGCCCGGTGGGAACCTGGTGGAGCAGGACTGGGAGGACTTCAACGCTGAGCGTGATGAGGCGGGTGCGGAGGACGGGGAGCCGCGACAGGGCCTGCCGCAAGGTTGGAGCGTGCTGCCGACGGAGAGTGATGTGCGCGCCCGGCAGATGCTGAGGCGCAGCATGGGGAAGCCGCCGGAGGACTGGTACTGGTCGGACGGCAAGCGCAAGGCGGGTGAGCAAGAAGAAGAGGAAGAAAAGGGTGGGTCGTACTGGCAGCAGATGTACGACCGCTCGGCGGCGAGGCCTAGCTTCCGTCACAAGGACGAGTTTGAGTTCGAGGACGAGTACGAAGACTACACGCCCTACCGCAACGATGACCCCTACGCACCTAGCAAGTGGGTGCGGTGGTTTTACGCGATTTTGATGCTGGCTATAAGCTTGCCGTTTATATTCCAACTGTTGCAGACGCTGTTCAGCTTTGGGCGGTCGGTGCCGTAGGGAAGAGACGGAAACGCCAAGACGCGGAGACGCCAAGGACGCGCCAAGTAGATTAAGGTTTGGAGAGTGGAGAGTGGACCAGGGTACGGCATAGTGTACCCTGGTCGTTTTGATTGGGGCTTGTGTAACATTGGTGGTGCATACTGCTTGTTTGGTATGGGCATTCAAGCCCAAGGAGTGACGTGTGAGCGTTGATGATATCCTGCGCGACTTGCCTGGCATGGAGACGGAGCGGCTGGTGCTGCGGAAGTTGCGTATGGAGGACGCCGAGGACATGTTCGAGTACGGGCGGGACGAGGAGATAGCCTTCCGTGGGCTGTGGCCGCCCTTACAGAGCCTGGAGGAGAGCCGGGCCGATCTCGCGGACGCGGTTGAAGGATACGCGGCAGGCAGTGAGATTAGCTGGGCTATCGAGCACAGGGCGGACCGCAAGATGATCGGCAGGATCGGGCTGGGTCCGTACAGCCGCATGAACCGTCGGGCTGAGATTGGCTACGCGCTGAACCGCAACTACTGGGGCCAGGGGCTGGCGACGGAGGCGGTGCGTGGGGTGCTGGGGTTCGCGTTCGGGGAGATGGGGCTGAACAGGGTGCAGGCGATTGTGCTGCCCGACAATATAGGCTCGATGCGGGTGCTGGAGAAGGCGGGTATGCGGCGGGAGGGGCTGTTGAGGGGGTACCAGTACGTGCTGGGCAAGTACTGGGACGTGTATATGTACGGGGTGCTCAGGAGCGACTGGGAGGCGGGAGGCTAGAAGTCGTCTCACCAGGGTATCAGCTATCAGCGGGCTGTGCCTACTTTATCGCGGGGCTGTTCGACCTCTATGCGCTCCACAGGTTGCTCGACATTAGGCTGGGGTTGGGACTGGTCTGCGGGCATGTCCTGGGGGAGGTACTTCTCGGCGCGTCCGAGGGGGCCGAACGCGAAGAGCACCGGGATGATGACGGTTACGACGCCGATGCCTGCGAAGACCAGCCCGACGTTCTGCGTGCGCTCTATTAGCAGACCGCCGACGAAAGCGCCCACGGGGTTGGCGGACCACGCGAGCACCCCGGCGATAGTCACCACGCGGCCCAGCATGTGGTTGGGGGCGATGGCCTGGCGCAGGCTGTTGGTGTTGATGTTGAACATGATGCCGAGGCCGGAGAAGAGCGCGACGAAGACGACGGCAACCCAGTAGTTGGTGGTGAAGGCCAGGCCGATTGTCATCACGCCACTGAGCATCAAGGCCCCGAGCGCGACACGGCTGAAGGATAGGCGCTTGCGCAGCCTGCCCGCGACCAGCGCGAGCACAATTACCCCGAGGCTGCCCGCCGCCCGCAAAATCGCCACCTGGGAGTCGTCCGCCCCTAGCTGCTCCTTGGCATAGAGCACCTGCTGTGCGTAGACGGTGATGCCCACGAAGTTGACCATCGCCATCATAAAGGAGATGTTGCGCAGCACAGGGTGGCCGAAGACGTAGCGCAGGCCCTCCCCTACGTCCTGCATGATGCTCGTTCCACGCGACTTGCCAGGCGCATTGAAAGCACCCCGGATCAGGAGCAGCGAGGCGGTGGACACCGCGAACGAGAGCGCATCTATCACGAGGAGCTCGTAGATGGGCATGACGGCGACCAGCAGACCTGCCGTCAGCGGCCCCAGGATCGTCATCGTGGAGTAGCTGGCCTGGATCCGGCCGTTCGCGGTCACGAGGTCGTCTTTGTCCACCAGGCTGGGCACGGCGGCGAACTTGGCGGCGTCGAAGGCAATCGCGAATATCGAATTGACGAACAGCACCAGGTAAATCCACAGCACGTCGAGCATGTTTATGGTAGCCAATAGCGGCACGGTGGCTATCAGCACGCCGCGTCCTATGTCGGTCCAGACCATGAGCCGCTTGCGGTCGGTGCGGTCGGACCAGGCCCCTATGAAGAGGCCGAAGAGCAGGTAAGGGACGAAGTGGGCGGCGGTGGCGTAGGCGAGGTTAAGGGCGGAGCCGGTGAGGTTGTAGACGAGCAGGGGCAGCGCGAAGCCAGTGAAGGAGCTACCCAGCGCGGAGATGGCCTGCCCAAGCCACAGCTTCCAGAAGTCGGGGCTGAGTTTGTGTTCGGGCGGGGTTGCGGGATGGGTGTCCGGCATGGGCTTTCCTTGGCCTGTAGGGGAGTGGCTGACGCCAGTACGTCTATTATAGCTGATGGTTATGACGTAGGGCGGGTAATCCGCGTTGCGCCTTCGGCTGGGCATGGCCGAAGACCGGGACCAAAGCCTCATTTTGTCATTCTGAGCGTAGCGAAGAATCTCATCCTATATCTAGGTGTTCCCCTTTTCTTATGGGAGCGTACCGCATGAGAAAGGTGGTATTTGGGTGCTGAAGGACGAGATTCTTCGCTGCGCTCAGAATGACAAAGGGAAGCAGAGTACCGTATCAGGCATCGCGAAGGCCATCGCACTGGCAGGGAAGTTATGGTCACGCATAGGCGGACAAGCTAAAGTCGGAAGGTCAGCGTTTGAGGGAGGGCCTGTCTACGGAGCGCACATCGAGGGTGGACCAGGTCTGGTTTTCCTGGGTGGCGCGGGCGATTACCGCTTGCACTACCTTGATCTTTTGCTCCAGCTTTTCGCCAGTGCCGAACTCGATGCGCTGGCCTACGGCGGTGATGGCGCTGATGCCGTTGTCGGGGGCGTACTCTAGCTGGCGGAGTTGCAGTCCGGTGGCGGCGGGGAGGGTGAGGTAAATCTGCTGGGCGGTGTCCACGGCGTCGCGCATCTGCACGGGCATGGGCGCGCCTACCTTGAGCGAGTCGGTCATGGGGCCACGATCGAACACGGTGACGAAGCCCTCAAGCGTGCTGGCGTTGCCCACCACCATGTGGTCGTCGCTGGCGAGCAGGGGCGTGCCATCGCCCAGCACCCACACCACGGCGGGGCGGCGCTCCTGCACGCTGATGATGACGTGGTTGGGCAGCAGCGTCTCCACGGTGACGCCCTTGAGCAGCGCGGCCCTGGAAGCCAGGCGGGCCTGGACCTCTCCGGGGTCTATGGTGAAGATGTTCTGGCCCGCGACTCCCGCGATGGCGTTGGCC
>JALZHG010000001.1:0-58223 GCA_030914045.1 Chloroflexota bacterium
ACCTACCTCATGGGCGTCGATGACAGCCAGACCGACAAGGTGCTGGACCTGCTTGCCGAAAACTGCCACACCCGCGCCGAATACGTCTCCTCCTACCCCTCCGCCTTCGACCCCACCGAGTTCTACATGCCCCGCCCCATCGAAGTGCAAGTCGGCGGCGCTACCGTCTGGGTGCTCGACGTGGAGCACTTCGAGCCGTTGTAACACAGAGACGGAACCGCCAAGACGCCAAGGACGCCAAGAACGCACCAAGGTAATAAGGGTGTTCTTAAGTAAAAGGACCAGAGTACGACATCATGTACCCTGGTCCTTTTTGTATCCTCCAAACCATTATTCTCTTAGCGCGTTCTTGGCGCCCTTGGCGTCTTGGCGATGCCGTCCAAAATTCGTCACGTCCTTGCGCGCATGTGTATAATGGATAGCAGAAGTGGCCCAGACTTGCACTGCGGCCGCTTTTCTGTGAAAGGGGCATCCGGTGCCCGGAGAATGGTGGTACTGCAATTGCAAAGCATGGGGCAGCCACATCTTGAGGATAGAACCGCTTAATGAGTGATTTCTTAGACGCGCTACGTGGTCCGCTTACCCTATTGCTAGCCTGCATGGGGTCCTACATACTGGCCCTCTATTTCGCTACCATCGTCTGGACCTTCCGCGACATTACGGCCCGCACCCGCGACATCATATCGATAGTGCTGGCTATCGCGCTGGTGGCGCTGGTGCCGTTCGCGGGCATCATCATCTACAACATCCTGAAGCCAAAAGAAACTCTGTCTGAGGCCTACGAGCGCGCCCTGGAAGAGGAGTACCTGCTTCAGGACATCGAGGACAGCGAAATCTGCCCCTCCTGCAAGCGCCGGGTCAGCGCGGAGTTCCTCTACTGCCCCCACTGCCGCACCAAGCTCCGCGACGAATGCGAAAACTGCGGCCGCCCGATTAGCGTGCGTTGGGCAGCCTGTCCATATTGCGGCAAACAATAGACGCTAAACGCCAAGATGCGGAGACGCCAAGGACGCGCAGAGATTAAGCAGGGTGTTCTAAGCGAAAGGACCAGGGTACGTAATGTCGTACCCTGGTCCTTTTCTATATTCCGAACCTTAATCTACTTGGCGCGTCCTTGGCGTCTTGGCGTCTTGGCGTCTTGGCGTCTTGGCGTCTTGGCGTCTACTATCTAGCAGGCGCGTGCCGCTCGATGAAGGCGAACAGGCGTTGGGATAGGTCGTCGGCGTGCTCGGTGAGGAAGATGTCGGTGCCGTGCTCGCTGCCTGGGTAGATGTGCTTCTCTTTGGGGTTGGGCATGGCGTCGTACATCTCGGTCATATCAGGAGTTAGGCGGTCGTCTTCGGTGGAGATGAACAGCTTGGGGACTGCGACAGTAGGCAATTGCGAAGCTGGGATTTCGAAGCCGGTGAATGACGCGGGCGAGGCCATGACGATCAGGGCCAGGGGCTTCTCGGTAGCGACCGAGGCCACGGAATAGGTGCCTCCGCAGCTTGCACCGGCCAGCACGAGACCGGTAGCACCCCGTTCCCTCGCGAATTCCGCAATCGCGTGCAGGTCCACCAGCCCCAAACTAACATCAGGCCGCGCACCTGATAACCTCCTGGACAGGTTGACACCCCTGTAGTCATACGCAATTGCCATGTAGCCGCGCGAAGCCAGAGTGAGCGCGAAGTCGGTCCAACCGTATCGCCCGGTCTGCTGGCACTGTGGCGACAATATTACGGCGGTCTTGCCAGCCCCGTATATCGAGGCGCTCAGCGTGGCACCATCACCTGTCGGGACGCTTACCATGTTGCCCATGCGCGCCTTCAAGCGAGCGGTGCCAAGCTGGCTGAGTAATACATCGTGCGGGGGCTGGTTCTCAGGGTGTAACTCAAACACCGCACGCTCAAAGTACTGCACGCGGTAAGTCTTACCGTCTAATTCAGACTTCTCCAAGAACTCGTCTGAGACAGGGAAGCCCTGCTGCGTTAGGCCGCCATTCTCCTGCCAGTACTGCAAGAACCGCCCGCCTAGCCTCTTGCCAGTCTCCTTGAACAGCACAGAACCGAGGCTACTGTTAGGCTCCTGGTTGGGCGCGCCTGCGGGGTATTTCTGCTTGTAGGCAGCGTTCCCGAGTAGCGAGAGCAGCAAGTCATGCGGTGGCTCGTTTTCGGGGTGGGCTTCGAATACCGCTCGCTCGAAGTACTGCACCATGTAGGCCTTGCCGTCCACGGGGCTGCGCTCCTCGAACCTGCCGCTGATTGGGTAGCCTTGCTGGGCGAGTCCCCCGTGCTGCTGCCAGTAGTCGAGGAATTGGTAGCAAATGTCGTAGCCGGTTTCTGGAAATTTGACACAGCCCCTTTGCCCATGCATCGATGTAGGCGCTAACAAAGGTACGCCTACAACCAGCAACACCACAATGGACAATTGGACTGACCTACGCCTGAACATAGCTGCCTCCCTATATGTGTGTCCTGTCCTTTCACTACTTTGGGGCAGCGCAATTTCGAGAGTTACATGCCAACGTTGGGAACAGAAAAGCGGCCCTACACTATATATGGCGGCTGTGACTTATATAGTTCCGGCTCAAGTCCTTCTATTCACCAGCGGGAACAGAATAGGCGGAAGTATGGACTTGAGGACTTCGGCAGTAAGTGGCTTTACCTGCGAGAATAGGTCCAGCGCCTAAGGGGGGCAGGCTAATACAGGGGCTGAGGAGCTACCACCTCGGGAAGGTGGCTTCGGCTTCCTCGCGGAGTTGGACGTAGCTTTCGTAGCGCAGCTCGTGGATTTCGCCTGCTTCTACGGCGGCCTGTATCGCGCAGCCGGGTTCGGCCATGTGGGCGCAGTCGCTGAAGCGGCAATCGTCCAGGTGGGGGCGGAATTCGGGGAAGCAGTCGGGAAGTTCCTCCGGCGGCACCATCCAGACGCCCACCTCGCGCAGACCGGCGGTGTCGGCCACCGAAGCGCCGTCGGGCAATTGTATCAGGTAGCCGCCGACCGTGGTGTGCCGCCCCGTGCCGTAAGCCGCGCTCACCTGCCCCACGCGCAGGTTGAGGCCGGGGTACAGCGCGTTGAGCATGCTCGACTTGCCCACGCCCGACGGCCCGGTCAGCACCGATGCTTTGCCTATCAGCGCCTCGTGTAGCTCTTCAAGCCCCACGTTTTGCTTTACGCTGGTGAAATGCACCGGGTAGCCCGCCATGCTCACCGGCTCGAACATGGCGCGCACGTCGTCCAGGCTGGCGGCCAGCTCGATCTTGTTGATAACCACCCGCGCCCCCAGGTGATTGGCCTCGGCTACCACCAGGAAGCGGTCGAGCATGGGGATGTTTGGAGGGGGCAGGGCAGCCGCGAAGACCACCACCACCTGGTCCACATTGGCGATGAGCACCTGGCGCTTGAGCCGCGTGCCCGTCGCCCTCCGAGCCAGCACGCTCTGGCGGGGCAGCACCGACGCGATGACGTAGTGGTCCCTTTTGCCTTGCAACTCCACCCAGTCGCCAACGGCCGGGGGGTCCTCCTTGAAGAGCTTACCCCGTATTGGGATCGTCACCTTTTCGTCGCCTATCTGCACCGTGGCAACGTCGGCGTAAAGGCGGATTATTTGCCCCTTGATGGGGTCTGTAGAATCTTCGTTTGACATTGGTGCTTGCCTATACTATACCCCACCTTGTCATTCTGAACGTAGTGAAGAATCTCGTCCCGCAGTACCCAAATACCACGTTTCAAAAGGTCAGTATGTCTCATAAGAAAGGGGTACCACCTGAGAGATGGACGAGATTCTTCACTACGTTCAGAATGACAAGGTGGGAGATGATCCAAATCTCCTACTTTGACCCGTCACGAGCTACTCAGAATGTGGCTTGTCAAGGTAGCAGGTTGTGGCTTACAATACCAGTTGGCGATGAAGCCAGGACAGGCTCAGAACTTGCTCTTTACCGGGCTAGAGACTGTAACGGACGTAATTGAATAGGCCACTGCTAGACACTGCCACGCTCATAATGTGGGCAAGTACAACAAGGAGGTTGACTTATGCAAGTCACAGACAGGCCGGTTGCTATCGATTTAGGTATCGAGATAGACCCCGCGAGGCATAACCTTAACACCGCGCAGCTCGTAGAAGAAGCCATTCGCAACAACGAAGGCAGCCTCGCAGCCGAGGGGCCGTTGGTTGTAAGCACCGGCCAGTACACGGGACGCTCCCCCAAGGACAAGTTCGTCGTGCAGGAGCCTTCCAGCCTGGACAACATAGCGTGGGGCGCGGTGAACCAGCCTCTCTCTGAGGAGAAGTTCGACGCGATTCGCGGAAGACTCACGGAGTACATTCGCGACAAGGCGTTGAAGCTCTACGTGCAGGACGTGTACGTCGGAGCGGACCCCAACTACCGCCTGAAGGTGCGCATTTACACCCAGTTTGCATGGTCCAACCTCTTCGCCCGCAACCTCTTCATCAGGCCCACCGAGGCAGAGCGCGTCGGCTTCGAGCCTGACTTCACCGTGGTGGACGTGCCCTCGTTCCACGCCAAACCCGACGAAGAAGGCACCCGCACCGAGACGTTCATCGCCCTCAACCTCGCCCAAAGGCTGGTGCTCATAGGCGGCACCGAGTACGGTGGCGAGATCAAGAAGTCGATGTTCACCGTGATGAACTATGTGCTGCCAGTAAACGGCGTGCTCTCGATGCACTGCTCGGCCAATATAGGCAAGAACGGCGACACGGCCCTCTTCTTCGGGCTGTCGGGCACCGGCAAGACCACCCTCTCCGCGGACCCCAACCGCACCCTCATAGGCGACGACGAGCACGGCTGGAGCGATACCGGAGTGTTCAACTTCGAGGGTGGATGCTATGCAAAGGTAATCAAGCTGTCGCAGAAGGCCGAACCCGACATCTGGGCCGCCTCCCACCGCTTCGGCGCGCTGCTGGAAAACGTGGTGATGCACCCCGAGACTCGCGAGTTGAACCTGGAAAGCGCGGAAAAGACCGAGAATACCCGCTCGGCCTACCCAATCCACTTCATCCCGAACGCCTCACCCACGGGCACCGGCGCGCACCCCAAGAACATCATGATGCTCACCGCCGACGCTTTCGGGGTGATGCCGCCGATAGCCAGGCTGACCCCGGAGCAGGCGATGTACTACTTCCTGTCCGGCTATACAGCCAAGCTGGCGGGCACCGAGCGTGGCGTCACCGAGCCCGAGCCGAACTTCTCGGCCTGCTTCGGCTCGCCCTTCCTGCCCCTGCCGCCCATGACGTACGCCCGCCTGCTGGGTGAGAAGATACGGCAGCACGGGGCTGACGTGTGGCTGGTGAACACCGGCTGGTCGGGTGGGGCGTACGGCCAGGGTAAGCGCATGAGCATCGCCCACACTCGCGCCATGGTGAGCGCCGCCCTGGACGGTTCTCTGGCGCAGGTGCCCACCGTCATCGATCCCATCTTTGGCCTACAGGTGCCCACCAGTTGCCCCGGCGTGCCAAGCGAAGTGCTCACCCCGCGCAACACCTGGCAGGACAAGGACGCCTACGACCAGGCCGCCCGCAACCTCGCCCAGCGCTTCAAGGACAACTTCAACAAGTTCGCCAACCAGGTGACCGACGAGGTGCGCAACGCAGGGCCGAGATAGGTTCTGAAACGAGAAACGAGAAACGTGATGCGGTTAGGGTAATTTAGTACCAGACAGCAAGAGGGTCGCCTATACTTACGTGAGGCGGCCCTGCTGCTTGTTCGGGACCATGTTACCTTAACCGCATCACGTTTCTCGTTTCTCGTTTCAGAACCCTATGGGAATAGCAGCGTTTGTACTGATTGGAATAGCTTTGCTGGTGCTGGCGGTGCTGGCGCTCGGGTACTCGGCGCGGTTGAGGCGGGAGAGCGGGCTGCCTTCCGGTGGGGTGGTGCAGTCGGATACGGGGGCCGGTGGTACTCCGGGCAAACCGCTTTACTCGGCACGGTATGGGCTTGCGGGCACGCCTGATTACATCGTGCGGACCGGGCGCGGGTTGGTGCCGGTGGAGGTAAAGCCGGGGCGCACGGAGGACGAGCCGCACGAGTCGCACCTGTTGCAAGTGCTCGCTTACTGCCTGCTCATAGAGGAGACGGAAGGCAAGCGCCCGGCGTATGGCCTGCTGCGCTACAGCAACAACACCTTCCAGGTAGACTACAACAAAGAGACCCGCGCCTACCTCATCTCGGTGCTGGATGATATGCGCCACGCCGCCCGCACGACGGAAGTAGACCGCAACCACGACAATCCCGCCCGCTGTCGAGCCTGCGGATACCGCCCCCTCTGCGACCAGTCCCTCTGGGCTGGCAATCCTAACTGAAAGAGACGCTAAACGCCAAGACGCGGAGACGCCAAGGACGCGCCAAGAGGATTAAGGTTTGGAGAGTATAAAAAGGAGCAGGGTACGACACATGTATCCTGCTCCTCTTTGTACTTAGAACACCTGCTAAATCTCTGCGCGTCCTTGGCGTCTCCGCGTCTTGGCGTTTAGATACGGCTCTTACTGTTCCTGGCGCGTGCCGTTGCCGCCCGCGTGGTGGCCGGGGATGAGGGTGAAGATGCGGCCTCCGCAGGTGGGGCAGCCTGCCTCCTCCAGGTCGGTGAGGGTGGCGAAACGCCCGCTGGCCTCCCCGCCCACAGTTAGCTGGCGGCCGCATTGGGTGCAGGCGTAGGTCTGGCGCTCCTCCGTGGCCTCCCCTGTGTAGTCGCCCTCGACCAGGGGCAAGGTGTCCTCGGTCAGGCGCAGCACGTAGAGGTCGCGGCTCCCGGTGGAATACTGGTCGAAGCCGGGGATTACCTGGGCTATGAGCAGGCCCGCCTCCAGTATTGCGCGTTGCACCTCAAGCAAGTCGCCGGGGTGCTCGGAACCATAAGAGAGGAATATGGTGCCCTCCCCGTTCGCGGCGTCAATGGCCCTGGACAGCGCCAGCACCACCCCCGCGTAAGCCTGCGGTGCGTCCACAAACACGGTGTCGAACTCACCTTGCAAGTCCTGCATCAGCGGGCGGCGCAGGTCGTGCGTCACCAGCCCGATGATGAGACCTTCGCCCACGGCAATGTCTCTCAACTGCCGTAACACCTTATCGTCGGAGTGCAGGGCCACCAGGCGGCGCGCCAACCTCCCAGATGGTGATAGCGCCTTGCCCGCCAGAGCAATTGCGGCTGCCGTGGTTACGTCCTCGCCCATCACCAGCACGTCCTTGCCCGCCAGGGTCCCTTGCTCGTGCATCAGGGCGGCGCGGCACAGGTTGGTGTCGGGCGTGGGCTGACTCCTGGCCCTTCCTCCGGCCGATACCTTGCGCGGCTTGCCCAGAAAGTGCTTTTGCAGGCCCTCCAGCACGGCATCCCACGGCGGGCCGGAGGGGGCTACCCCGGTGCCGCCACACGCCCCGCACACCTGCGACACCTGCGGCTCCTGGGGCCGAACCTTCTCGGAACGCGCGGGAGGAGGCGCGGAAGGAAGGAAAGCGGTCTGCTGCAAGGGCTGCCAGCCCCACCCCTCGGCCAGAGTATGCCTCGCGTTGGGCGTCATCTGGATGGAGAGGCCCGGCTCCAGCAACTCGGCACGCTCTAGCTCCCGCCGGAGGGCCGCGACCACAGGCACGGGCATGCGAACGATTCGGGCAAGCACCCTCTCGGTCATGGGGTCTGCGCCCGCCTCCTGCTCGTGCTCGAAGATGGCCCTCAGCACGCGTTCGGCGTCCTGACTACCGCCCCTTAGCTGCACCTGCCGGGCCAGGTCCTCAAGGAAGCGGTCTTTATCTGCGTAACTACCTGGCATCGCTAACCCGTGACGCCACCCGGCACCGCGCCGGTCAAGGTCAACACCGAGCCGGAGCGAGCGGGCATGCTCAGGGACAGCAGCCCGCCCTCGACCTGTAAGGTCTGGCCCGTCCACTCATCTCGTAGTTGCATACCATTTTGCAGGAAGGGAGCCACTGGAATGGCCCCCGCCAGCGGCTCGCTGCCCGTGTTGAACGCCACCACTACCACGTCCTGGCCGAGGCTCCTTGCCATGACGTAGACGGACCCGTGGGCGAAGAGCGTGTGGTAATCGCCACGACGTAGCGCCGGGTGGGCGTGCCGCAGGGCTATGGCGCGCTTGAAGAAATCGAGCAGGTCGGTGTCCCAGGCAGAGCGGTCCCAGGGAAAGGAGGCGCGGGAGAGCGGGTCCCTTCCGCCCGCCATGCCAATCTCGTCGGCGTAGTAGACCGAAGGCGCGCCGGGGTAGGCCATCTGGAACAGGGTGGCAAGGCGCAGAGCCGTCTGGTCTCCCCTTGCCATCGTCAGGTAGCGGGCGGTGTCGTGGCTGTCGAGCAGGTTCATCTGCACCTCGGTAATCTCGCGGCTGTAGAGCTTGAGGAGAGCGTCAATCTCCCTGCCGAACTCCGCCGCCTCGATATGCCGCAGGGGCGCGAGCGAAGAACCCTCTACGAGCGCGGGGTCGACGTTGCGCCCGATGAAGAACTCGATGCACAGCTTGGTGAAAAGGTAGTTCATCACCGCGTCGAATTGGTCGCCCTGGAGCCAGCGCCGGGCCTCGTGCCAGATCTCCCCGACTATGTAAGTGTCCGGGTTGATGGCTTTGACGCGCTTGCGGAACTCCTGCCAGAAGCTATCGTCGTTTATCTCGGCGGGCACGTCGAGCCGCCAGCCGTCGATGCCGAACTGCACCCAGAACTCGCCCACCCGCATCAGGTACTCGCGCACGGCGGCGTTGGAGGTGTTGAACTTGGGCAGGGCGTGCAGCGACCACCAGGCGTCATAGTTGGGTGGCGTGCGCTCGTCGTAGGCGTTGAGGGGCAGACTGCGCACCGTGAACCAGTCGATGTACGGCGAATGCCTGCCGTTCTCCAGTATGTCGTGGAACTGGAAGAAGCCCCGGCTGGCGTGGTTGAACACCCCATCGAGGATCACCCGCATGCCGCGCCTGTGCGCCTCATCGAGCAGCACCCGCAACGCCTGGTTGCCTCCCAGTAGTGGGTCCACGTTGAAATAATAGTAGGTGTGGTAGCGATGGTTCGCCGCCGACTGGAAGACGGGGCAGAAATAGATGGCATTGACCCCCAGTTCCAGCAGGTGGTCCAGGTGCTCCACCACGCCTATGAGGTCGCCACCCTTGAAGCCATGCGAAGTGGGCGGGGAGTCCCACGGCTCAAGGTTGCTGGGCTTATTCAGCGTGGGGCTTTTGGCGAACCTGTCGGGGAAAATCTGGTAAAAGACGGCGTCACGTACCCATTCGGGAGTCTGGATCATATTAGTTGTCAGTTGTTAGTTGGTAGTTGTTAGAGTTAGCTTCTTCACTAACAACTAACAACTGACAACTAACAACTCGCGCACGCTCCTTGTTAGTGTAATTCTCCGTTATACAGCAATCTACTTGCCAGCAGCCAGCGCGGACCTGACCCTGGCTACCAGCATCTCGATTGCCACGCGGTTGTGCCCTCCACGAGGGATGATGATGTCGGCGTAACGCTTGCTTGGCTCCACGAAGTCGAGGTGCATGGGGCGAACGGTGCCGAGGTACTGCTCCACGACCGAGGAGACAGAGCGGCCCCGTTCCAGCATGTCGCGCTGCAACCGTCGGATGAACCTGATGTCGGCATCGGTGTCCACGAAGGCTTTTATGTCAAGCATATCGCGCAGGTCGGGTTCTACCAGGATAAGTATGCCCTCGACAATGATCACGGGCCGCGGTTCCACGCGCTCGGTCTCAGGCATGCGGGTGTAGTCGCGGAAGTCGTACAGCGGGCGCTCTACGGGCTGCCAGGCGGCGAGTTGCGCCAGGTGCCGCGCCATTAGGTCGGTTTCGAGTGCGTCGGGGTGGTCCCAGTTGACCTGCGTGCACTCCTCGATAGAGAGGTGGCGATAGTCGCGGTAATAGGCATCGTGCGGCAGGAAGGCGGTGTTCTCCTGTCCCACGGCCTGCATCAGGGCGTGCACCACGGTGCTCTTGCCCGACCCGCTCCCGCCCGCCACGCCAATCGTCAGAGGCTTCATTGAGGGTATTATAGCAGGGGGCCACAACTACAGGTTAGATCACTAAAGTTGCGTGATGTCTTCGCCACCAGCAAAGATACGGAATCATACTCTTCCAAGACGAGGTAGAATTGGGCGTAGGATTTAGCCCGTTGCAATAGTCGATTGTAGTCACTACTGGGGATTTTGATTGTGCATCACAACAATTGATTTGGAGGGGATCTATGAAGCTAAACAAGTTAATGGCGCTTGCTACGATCTTACCTGCTTCCTTGCTCCTACAGCTACCCGCCTTAAGCTACACTAGCTTTGCTGAAGGCGAAAAACGCGAAACGGGCTGTGGTGTGCTCCGGTTTACCTATGACACGGCTCTCGGACACACCATAGTGTGCGATGATGTGCCCGAGCACCAAATCCTTCCTGGCGAGCCCTATTGGCAGGCACACCCCAAGTATATGAAAATTCAGTTTAGCGGCTACCCGTATCCTGGTGGGTTCGGGTTAGGTCCTACCATTTATGTTTTCCCAATCTTTGACGTCGAGGGTGTCTATCGCTCGCCCTTTCCAGTAGGACAAGAGGATCTATGGCTAAGGGAGATAAATGATCTTGAGGCAGTGTTGCGGGACCGACCTACCTGGACGCCACCAACCTGGCAACCCGGCCAGCCAGTGACTAGGCCACCACTCCTTCCGCTCATCAACGCGGCCAATGTCTACCTAGCGAAGCAGGAATATATACGCTTCAGTAATGGGTCAGGAGTGCGCTACCTAGCACAGATTACCCAGGATGCTTCACCCCCTACGAAGGAAAATACCTTCTACATATTCGAAGGCATTGGAAAGGACTCCTTCATTGGTCCGCGGGTGTTCATAAGTGCCGTTTTTCCCGCCTTCCTAGCGACGCCTCCGGTTGCTCCCGCCAACGAAAGCGTCGAAGAACAAGCCCGGATTGTTGCGGATGCACTGGAGCGTGCGGAGAGTGGGTCCTTCAACCCTGATCTACGCCTGTTGGATGAACTTGTGGCTTCCTTCAAGGTGTCCTGGCCTCGTCCAACGCATTGGTCTCCGCCGGAAAGCCTTATAGGGATGCCAGACAGTGGCTCTGGGGACGGGCCGAAGGGTTACGTCGTGGTGCTCCTTACGGTTGCGCTCATCACACTTGCTTTGGGCACTAAACTACGCATAAGGAACAGGTCAGAATAATTTCCGCACCAGTGAGGAGGCCGGACGAGGTGGAGTCTTAGTAATCCCCCACCACAGTCTCGTGCCGCTCCCTCTCCCTCACACCGGCCTCCTGCCCCTGGACGCCTACCGACCTGGAACGCACCTGCTTGTACAGGTCCAGCGTGGAGCGGGCGGTGGTCTCCCAGGTGAAGAGGGCCGCGCGGGCTATGCCTTTTTCGCGCAGGCTGGCGCGGAGGCTCGGATCGGAATGGATTCGGTAGAGAGCCTCCTCCAGTTCGTCCACGGACAGGGGATCTATGAGTAAGGCAGCATCACCGGATATCTCGCGCAATGAGGACGAACGAGAAGTGACCACTGGGGTGCCGCAGGCCATCGCTTCGATTACGGGCAGGCCGAAGCCCTCATATAGCGACGGAAAAGCCAGGCTCTCGGCCAAAGTGTAAAGCGGCGGTAGGTCCTCAAAGGGCACGTAACCTGTGAAGACTACGTCTTTGGTGAGGCAAAGCCGCTCTACCTCGGCATAAACGGGGCTGACCTGCCACCCAGCTTGACCCACGATAAGCAGCTTGTGAGGCAACCCACGCTTCTTGAGGCGAGCGAACGCCCTCACCAGGCGCACCAGGTTCTTGCGAGGCTCGATAGTGCCCACGTACAGGATGTAAGGCACATCCAGACTGTAGCGGTGGCGCACGTCGTCTAGTTTGGCCTGGTCCATAGTTGGGCTGAAGTGCGAAGAAGCCGCGCCGGGTATAACCCGCACTTTGTCGCGTGGCACTTTCAGGTAGCGAAGAATGTCATTGCGGGCGCTGTTGGATACCGTGACAATCGCGTCGGCGCGGCGGGCTACAATGGGCAGAAGCGTCCGGTCGAGCACGAACTTCTTGAACGTGTGGAAGCGTGGAGTGATGAACACCGTCATGTCGTAGATGGTGACGATGGAAGGGCACGGACACTGCACCGGGGCCAGGTAATTGGTGAAGTGGCAGAGGTCGGGTCGGACCTGGCGCAGGGCGCTCGGCAGCACAGTCTGCATCCAGACGGCCCTAACGGGGAAATGGCGGTCGTTGTACTCCAACTCGCTGCCCAGGGGGAAGTAGTCGTCGTTGCGCACGTTGCGGCCCGAAAAGAGGACGTAACGGTTCTCGGGGGAGGCCGCCATGATACTCGCCATCATGTTTTCGGTGTAGTACCCCACGCCGGACTTGTGCCCGTGCAGAGCAGATGCCTCAAATCCTACCAGCATGATGCCCCTTTTGGATTTTGGATTTTGGATTTCGGATTTCGGATTTAGTTGATGTCCGAGCAAATCC
Organism: Chloroflexota bacterium; assembly: GCA_030914045.1. Taxonomy (GTDB): domain Bacteria; phylum Chloroflexota; class Chloroflexia; order QHBQ01; family JADMIH01; genus JADMIH01. The sequence goes on from JALZHG010000001.1 coordinate 12,461, forward strand.
GAAATCCGAAATCCCAATTCCCAAATTCCTCCATTGCGTGCTTATCGCCATGATGAACCAGAATATCGTGTACAGGGGCGTGGAGAAGAGAAAGTAGTCCACCATGCCGTGCAGGAAGAACGAGAGCAGGGCCGCGCCCGCCGCCACGCAAACTACCCACACCCCCGCTGTGTACATAGGCTGGTTGCCCCCGTCGAACGGCACCAGCACATTGCGCAATGTGCGCCAGAGGGCCAGCCCCACCAGCCACAAGAACGCCAGCCCTCCTACTATGCCCAGGTTGGTGAACATCTCGATGTACATGTTATTGGTGTAGATGTTCCTGTTCCAGCTTGTCTTGCCCGCGTACCTGCCGTAGAGGTTGCGGAACCCATCGGGGCCGACCCCCGTAATCGGGTGGTCGCGGAACATGGCAAAGGCGGCTCGCCACAACTCGCCCCTCGGCACCGTGGAGGCATCCGAGTCCTCCATTCTCCGCACGCTCACGGGCGGGGTGGTATTGGGCGGAAGCACTTTAGCCTGCCCCGTCGCTTCCCCAACCCGCACCTTCTCCGACTCGACTCGCACCCGGCTCTTCTCGTAGAACCATGTGACGTCTTCCTGCACCAGGTCCCATTCCAGGATGTACTCACCGGCCTTCGGTGGGGCCTCCACTACCGCCTCCACACTGACGCTGCCGCCGGGGTCCACGTCGTGCGGGAGAGCCGTACGCAGGCCGTCAAAGACCGCGTAGAAGTCACCGCCGGGACTCTTCCAATGGTAGCTCAGGTGCACCTTGGGCACGCGCTCGGCGTTCCACGGCATAGGTCCCATGTTGGTTAATGATACGGGCACGGTTACAACGTCCCCGACCGAAATAGAGGGGATGCTGCCCTGTTGCAAGGCGTAATTATACCACGCTCGGTCGTTCTCCCCGGTGAGGCGCAGGCGCAGCAGCGGGTGCGTCAGGTAGGTATAGACCACCGCGAGCACCAGCACGCCTACCGACATGGCGAGAGGCCGCCACACCTCCGCCCACAGCCAGAGGTCGCCCCGCACGCGCCTCCGCAGGTATACCGCCAGCCCGAAAGCCGCCACCGACGCGACGACGCCCGCCCACGAAGCGCGACTGAACGTGAGGATAAGGGCCATAGCCAGCAGCCCGAGGGCGACAAATAGCAATACCTGTATGGCACGCAGTTGTACGCGGGAGATGCGGCCTTCGCCGAAGACGCCCTCGACCAGCCGCCGGGAGGAGAAGAGCACCGCCAGGCCCAGCAACACGGGCAGGGCCATCTCGAAGTATACGGCGGCCCCGTTAGCGTACTCGAAGCTGCCACTCAAGCGGAGCAAGCCTCCCACGGTAGTAGGCTGCGGCCTGAACGGCATGAGCCAGTATTCGAGATTGACGCCCGGCAGGAACTCCAGCAGGCCGATGCACGCCGATATGAGGGCCGCGCCAACAAAGGTGCCCAGCGAGGTGAGCACCCGCCGCCTGCCGCGCAAGGCCAGCCACACCGAAGCACAGACCATCAGGCCCATCACCAGGCGGTAGACGAACTGCACGCCCAGCGACTTGTACTCCCCGAAGATAGTGGACACCACAGAGGCCAGGATGAGCGCCACGGCGGGCAGAAGCAGCGGCATCTTGAGCAGGGCGCGCCGGGCCTCTGTGGACACCCCCAGCCGGAAGAGCAAAGCCCCCGCCAGGCAAAAGAGGGTGACTTCCAGGTTGGTGAAAGTGGCAAACAGCACGCGGCCCAGCGGAGGGTAGCCTATCTCGAAGGGGCTTGCCAGCAGCACGAGCAACAGCATGGCAAACAGCAGGCGGTCGGCCAGCACTTCCAGCCGGGAAGCCACGTTTGAGGCGGGCGCATGGGCCGCAGGCAGCGGCGTAGCAGTTGCGCGTCTTTTCAACGTCGCGCTCACACTATGCCTCCTACCCCTGTCTCACTCTGTACGACCTGTGGTGTCTGTGCGGCCAGAGGTGCGCCGGGCCTTCGCATGTACCTCAAGACAGCCGCCGCGCACAGGACCACCAGGGTAGCCTCGGTCAGGAAGGTCGCCCAGGCCGCGCCCCGCACCCCCATGCCTGGGATGAGGAGCAGGTTGGCAGCCACGTTCGCTAGCAAGCACACTCCCGAAAAGGCCGCGTACACCTGGGGCCGGTCCATCGCCACGAGGGCGTGGGTGAGGCCGTAGCTTGCGTACATCGGTATGCAGCCGAGCGCCAGCACTTGCAGCACCGGCACCGCCGCGCCGAACCTGTCGCCGTAGAGCAAGCTCGTTAGCGGCACCGCCCCCGCCGCCAACACCAGAGAAGCCAGCACCCCCAACCCCATCAGCAGGGCCATAGTCTGCCCCAGCACCGGCCGTAGCCCTCCCATGCTAGCATCACCGGAGGCACCGGAGCCACCCGCCCTCGACAGGAGCGAAAAGGTGGCGGCCAGCACCACGCCGGGCACGACAAGGGTCAGCTCGAACAGCTTGTACGCCGCATTGTATATGCTCAGGGTCTCGCTGGCGTGTGCCGCACCCACAATCGGCGGGATGAGCAGGTTGTCCACCCGAAAGGCGAACATGCTGAACACAATGCCCAGGCCCATCGCGGCAGGCTGGCCCAGCGAGCGCCGCCAGTAGGCCCGGTCGAATGTGTACTCAGGGCGGACGTAGGTCAGCAAACGGTTGTAGCTGTAGGCGATAGCTACAATAGCCGCGACGTTGGCGGCAATCGCCAGCCCCAGCACATCCAGCCCCGCGTACAGCAGAGCCACACCCAGGAGCAGGTTGATAGCCCGCCCCATGAAATAAGCAATGGCCTCGTTCTTGAGCCTGCGTAGCGCCCGGAAGCAGTAGGCCAGGTACTCCAGGGTGGTGAGGGCGATCATAGACAGGCCGATGAGCAGCACCGCGCCCTTGTTGCCCACCGGCTCCAGCACGATCACGGCAAACATCAGCGCCAGCGACACCGCCGACAGCCCCGCCTTGATGACCAGTCCACCGCCCACCAGCCGAGCCGCCGCACGCTCGTCGGTGAAGTAGGGGCGCATGTTGGCTTCGGGTATGGCGAGGCGGGCCAACTCGCGCTGGAGGTAGAGTTGCAAGCCGAAGTCGGCCACCTGAGACAGCATGTAGCCGACGCTGAGAGCGAAGGTGAAGTCGCCAAACCCCGCGAGGTCTAGACTGCGGGCAGCCAGCATCAGGAGGGCATACTGCAACACCCTCCCAAGCAGGTCGGACATGAGCTTCCACCCCGCGCCGCGACCTACCGCAGCAAGCAACGCTCTCACAGTCACAAAGTCCCTTTACGAGGTAAGTTACAGGCGGTTCTGAAGCGTGGTGCTGAAACGTGAAACGTGAAACGTGATGCGACGATAGCGACACACTGGCTGTGGACGCCAATGTAGGCTACTATAGGAGAGACGTGAAACCTACAGCATTATAAGTTGTGTTAATACAGGACACAACTCAGCAGGGCATGAAACAAGCCGTACAACCTGAGCGACCCTCCCGCTTCTGTCATCCTGAGCGTAGCGAAGGATCAGGTGGGTAAGCGAGAGCCCTCAACTCACACGACGATGGCGGCAGTGCTAAAAGCGGTACCCAAACAGGAAGAGTCAAGCACGGGCTACTGATCCTTCGCTACGCTCAGGATGACAAGGGGAAGCACGGTTCCACAAAAGCGAAAGTGTTACATTCACGTACCCTACTTAGCAAGCCGCATCACGTTTCACGTTTCTCGTTTCAGAACCCCCGGAGGGGACATGGATCCCAGTCTGCAACTGGACATCGCGCTCGCCAATGAAATAAACAACGGCAACCGGGCCGCCCTGGAGCGGGCGGTGCGCAGGCACCTCGCGCCGGTGTACGACTACGTGCTGCACAGGCTGGGGCCGGGCAAGGACGAGCTTGCGGCGCTTATCACCTCCGACGCCTTCGATGACGCCATGCGCGGGATGCGCCGGTACCCTCGCGGCGAAAAGACCGTGCCCATGCGCCACTGGCTGCTACGTCTCGCCAGCCGGAGGATCGCCCGCCTCAAGCTGAAGAAGCCCAGGCACTCCGACCGGGCTGATGTCACAGGCGACGACCTGCGAGAACTCCAGGAGGCGGTCGCGGAACTGAAGGGCAAGCAGGGTGCCGCGGTGGCCCTGGCCCTGTTCGATGACATGCCACCGGAGGAGATCGCTTCGGCACTGGGGGTGAGCCGCAGGGCCGCCATGCGTTCGCTACGCCAGGCTTTGCGCCACCTGGGTAGGACCTACTCCACCCAACCCGAAGACTGGAGCCTCGATGGCTAGCCTGCGTCGCATCACGCTGCCCCTGAAAGGCACCGAGCGCCTCAGACGTGCCGTCTTCAAGCCGCGCCCCCCGCGTCTGGGCAGGGGCGAGCGCAAGATGGAGGAAGCCCTCAATCAGCTTCGCAGCGGCGTGCCCCTCAACTGGCTGCAAATGGAGGACGACCCGGAGCTTGTCACCCTCGCCCGCCTCTACAGCGTCGCCCGCCACGCACCACGTCCGGGCCTGGAGGCGCTGCCACCCAGCCTGCAAGAAGACACGCTGGAGCGCCTGAGCAAGCGCCTCCCCGCGCCAAGACAGCAGCCCATCAAGCAGACCCCCACGAGCCTCGCGGGCTTCTCCGAGAACGTGCCGGTGCTCACCCAGATGGAGGACGACCTGCCTCCGCTGGTCACTACCGCCCCGCAAATGGTGGTAGCGTTGTTCGTGACCACGCTCGTAGTCACTCTGCTGGCGGTGGCCTATAACACCTTCTTCCCGGCACCCAAAAGCCCGTACACCTGGATAGAGGTGCGGCAGAACGGCAGCGTAGTGGCGGCACCAAACCTACCGAGGGGTTATAAAGCCCCCGTATGTCCGGCCTCGGTAGTCACTAACACCCTGCCTTACGTACTCCGAGAGTACACCGGCGCGTTTGATGAGCACAGCGCACAGGAGAGAGTAGACTTCCCAATTGAGTACCTCCCAGCCCTCCTGACTGTAGGCAGCGCTGAATACGGAGTTGGCCTGATAGAGGCGTCGGTGGGACCTTGTGACGAATCCAGTGAAACAGCCTACTCTAACGTCAGGCTAAACTACCTGGTCGGCATGACAGCGCCCGGCCAAAGGTTCCGGACGACTCAGCTCTTTGTTTTCCAATCCCGGCAGCAAGTGGTACCGGTCGAAAGAGCCAACGGTATTGTATTCAAGGCAGTGACGATTGGCGAACACCAGGGGGTCTTCTGGGAGGGCGAGTTCTACAGAGACTACTCCGGTATCTACTGGTCGGGCCAGGGAACAATTAGCGTGATGGTGCTGGAGAAGGATGACCTTGTGACCACCTTCGTCGGCCAGGCTGACAGGGGAATCACCGAGGAGTTGCTGACAGCCCTGGCGCGGAAGATGTACGGCGTTGGCGACCCTACAGCCACGCCGCCGGCCGTCGCCACCGGCACCCCCTCAAGCAATGGTACGCGTCCCTCGGAGAGGCGGACCAGCAGATAGCAGCCGCTTGTAATTCCGAAATTGGAATTTGGAATTTCGAATTTGGCAGACACATTGACACGTTCGCGCGGGGCAAGATACAATCGCCCTCATGACAGATAGCGGCACGAGCGTGCTTGGAGAGGGAAGGAGCAGTACGAGGCCGTGGGCTTGGGGCGCAATCGCTGTGATGGCGATTTGTCTGCTGCTCCTCTTGTCACCTGTGGGGCGCTTTGTCGAGTCGGCGTCGGCCTGGCTCGACTACCCCTATCCGAGGGCAGGCTCCGAGGGGCTGATACTGTACGAGTCGCTGCTGGTAAAGCGCGGCGGCGACATCTACTCCCCCATTACGCCCGAACAATTCATCTCCGGCCCCTACCCTCCGGTTTACTACTGGCTGGCCGCAACGGTCCTCCCGGAGCAATTACCGGACTTCTCCGGCGCCGGCGCGCCAACCTCCATCTTCCGCGAGGGCCGCATAATCTCCCTCATAGCTGCCCTCCTTACCGCCGCCCTCATCCCGCTAATCGTCATTTTTGCGGGCTATTATAACAGGGCCAGGCAGAGGCTCCTGCTCGCCGCAGCCTCCGGGGTTACGGGCAGCCTCGTCTTCCTATCGCTGCCGCAGACCACCGTTTGGGCCACCCGCTTCCGGGGCGACATGCTCATGATCGCCTTCACAGCGGCGGGCCTGCTCTGCATAGCCATCGGCTCCAGAAGCAAGACAGAGAACACCCCCTCACGTTTCACGTTTCACGTTTCACTCCTCCTCGGCGCGGTATGCTTCTCCCTGGCTTTCTACACCAAGCAAACGGCGCTTGCCGGGCCTGTTGCCGCCGCCATATACCTGCTGTTGCGCGACTGGCGGCTGGGGCTGCGCTGGTGCTTCGTGATGGGAGGCGCGGTGCTGCTGCCCTTCGTGGCGCTCGACCTGGCGACGGGGCACTGGTTCTTCCTCAAGATGGTGAGCTACCACTCGCTACGCCTCAGCGAAGTGACCCTCACGCGCCTGCTGCAATTCGCCTTCTGGGAGGACCAATGGCCGCTAATCCTGGTGGCGCTGGGCTATGTAGGCCTCCGGCTGTTCTCGCTCGTGCGAGGCTCCAGGGAGGGTAACCGCAGATATGCGCCCTCCCTCATAGCCCTGTTCTGCGCGGCCTCGTTCCTGTTCCTGCCGACCGGGGCCGTAATAGGAGCCGACCACAACCACCTGCTGATGTCGGGGCTAGCTATCTCCCTTGCGGTAGGCGCGGCGATTGCCTGGGCCGCTGACCGTCTGCTGGAGGAACGGGAAAGGCTGCCCCTCACTGCTACGGCCGCACTCGCCGGGGCGCTCGTGGCGGTTGTCATATATGCGCTAGTGACCTCGCCGCCCTCAAGCTGGTACAACCCCGACCTGGACGTTCCCCCCGCGGAGGTGCGGGAGCAATACCGCAAGATCGTCTACAACGTCAGCCAGAACCCCGGCACGCTCTTCTTCTCGGACGACCCCGGCATAGTGGCCTTGGCGGGCAAGGAGACGCCTTATGACGACCCCTTCACCATGACCGCGCTCGCCGCCACAAACCGCTGGGACGAGGCTGCCTACCGCACCATGCTGCGCGAGGGCCGCTTCGGCCTGTTGGTGCTCTCCTGCGACGTGAGCACTCCCCAGTTCTGCCGGGCCGACACCTTCACCCCCGGCGTGCTGGACGCCATCCGCGACGGCTACAACCTACTGTTCCGCGATATTATGTATACCTACGCACCCAAAGATGCCGCTCAATGAGATATTTACCAGCGCAAAGCTTCAAGAGAGGTCACTTCTTCGGCAGCAGCCTGCACTACTATGAAGAGGTCACACAACTTACTTGCGACGCCGTATAGCTGCTCAACAAGAATGAACTCATGTAGTTCTACGGCTATATAGTGGATGTGACCTGCTCGACAAGTAATATGGAGTATGTCTTCACGCCCCTAGTCCCCATGTCTAAGGAGACTCAACAGTAAATCCGCACTAGGGCGCAACCTTTCGATGAGCATTACGTATATCAAATAGGAGTATTCCTCCTGTCGCACTGCGACAACGTTTTCTGCTGACAGTAGTCTATGAATACAAACTCTGTATGTAGGAGCATCTTATGACTACCGACAATAATAGCTTAAACAGATGGTGGTGGCTCTTGGTTATACCTTTGGTAATTGCTGTTGTCGGCGGCTCCTCTGCCTTTGTACTTTCTAGGATCTTTCCTGAGAGGGCCCAGAATAGGGATACCTCACGATCAGTACCGATCTCGATATCTGATCCAGATCCAGCTTGTATTCATCCAGAGACACTTGCCGCACGACAAGGTTGGATCGTGACGGGAACATCAGGCGATCAATTCGGTGGACTCCGTGTCTCAGTGCCCACGACCTCAGTGCTTCCAGATAGGTGGGAAGCTCAGGGGCCACATCGTATCGATCAGTGGACAGAGAACAGGACTATGCCGCCCGGCACCTGGACTATCTACACGCCTTATGCTTGCCGTGCGCAGTTTGGGTATGACTAGCAGTATCACGGGCCCCAGACTAAATCATAAGTCATAAGTAGATTCCAACTACTGCAAAGATAGGCTCGTCAGTTTGGCTCGAGAGCCTATCCTTCCTTCTTATGCCACCAGCGTTACGAGCATCGTCAACGGCACCCTCAGGATCGTAACTGCGTTAAGCATGTAATCAGGTGCTTATTGCAAGTTAGTTCTCCGTCGCAACGTGAGACCCCTCACCTGCCCCACGCGGGCCACATGGCGTCTTTTACAAGGGGAAACATCTGGTGAGGCTGGCCTTCCGTGAGGCTCAGGCGGGCAATGGAGAGGCCGTTGGGGGTCCACTGCGGGCCGAACGAGGCCGACGCGAGTGAGCCGGTCTCAACCACCAGGCGGTCGCCACCGGGCGACCAGGCAGGGTTGTTGGTGAAACGTGGCAGCGGCTCCAATTCGCCTTCGTTGCGCCGCCTGAGGGCTACCTGCGGTTCGCCCTGCTGGGTGCGGCTGCGAAAAGCGATAAGGTCGCTGTCAGCGCCGGTGGAGGCCGGGGAGAAGCGCGGCCCCGGACCCTGGGCGTACTCTCCCAGCCCCGTGCCGACGTAGCGTAGCTCATTGCGGAAGGGCGTGGCCTCTGCCGCCAGTACCCCGTACACCAGTAGCGCCCCCGACAGCGTCTCGGCGTACATGATCGAGCGGCCATCGGGCGACCAGTCAGGCTCGCCGCCGGGCACCTCTCTAATGTCGCCCTCCCTGCCCGTCGAGAGCGGCCACCGCAGCAACCAGAACGGGTTGTTGGCCCCGGATACCGCCACGAACAGGCCGTCCGGCGACCACCTCACCGACTTTTCGTAGGCAGGCCCCCGCGACACGGCGGACTCGGTGAGCGTCATGATGTTCACCGGGTCGCCACCCTCCACGGACGCCGCCCAGGCCTGCTCCTTGCCCATCGTCTCGGGGTCGAAGGTAAAGTAGCCCACCCGCTTGCCGTCCGGGGTCCAGCCGAGTCGCTGGTCGGCGGCAATGTTCCCCGAAGCCAGCTTGCGCGGCTCGCCCCCGCCGGAAGGCACAACGTACACCGCATCGGCCGTGGTGAAGGCCACCAGGCTGCCGTCAGGCGAAGGTTCGGGAGCGTTGGTGACCGTCAGCGCAGCCAGTTGTCGCTCGCCAGTGCCGTCGGGAGATATGCGCCACAGCCCCGAAGGCCGCACGAAGAAGATGTTGCCAGGCTCCGACGCTATGGGCGTATAGCCCTTATCAAGCTCGATGCGGACTGGGGTATGTCCGGCCTGGAAGTCGGGGCTTTCGGGGTTGGAGGAGCCTGGGGTAGCAGTCGGCAGCTCAGGTGGAGGCGCGGGCACCTCGCACCCCGACAGGAGCAACGCAAACAGCAGCAGTGTCAACAGCCCATGCAAAAACCGGCGCATGTTGCAGTATAGCACAGCACCCCGCCCAGGAGAGGCACGGAGGCGTAGCAGGCCGCGATTTTACGGTATTGTTAATGCTCCGCAGTAAGTCCATCATCGCAACAGCAATCGCCGCATTATCAGCACATCAGCCCCTACTTGTCATTTCGAACGCAGTGAGAAATCTCGTCCGTAAGCACCCAAGTAGCTGCCTTCTTTAGGCAGCATACCCCGGAAGAAAAGGGAAACATTCCGGCATAGGACGAGATTTCTCACTGCGTTCGAAATGACAAGTAGGGGGCTTTGGTCCTCAAATCCAAGACTGGTCGTTTGCGAAAAAGATTCCGTCCGCTACACATGAAAGTGCCGGAATCAGGTATAATTAGAGGTACACAACACACCAGCGCAGAGGTAAACAGAGCTAGAGAAGCGAGTAGATAGATGAGCGCGAGAGAGCATTTATACAAGTCCGAAGCGGTTGTCATCAGGCGTTCGGACCTGGGTGAGGCCGACAAAATCCTCACCATCTTCACCCCCCATTTCGGCAAGCTGCGCGTCGTCGCCAAGGGCGTGCGCAAGGTAAGCAGCCGCCTGGCCGGGCACGTCGAGCTATTCACCCGGAACCAGATGCTCCTTGCCAAGGCCCGCAACCTCGACATCGTCACCCAGAGCGAGACGCTCGACAGCTACCGCCCCCTGCACGACGACCTGGACCGGGTGGCCCACGCCTACTACGCCGCCGAGCTACTGGACGCCCTCACCCCCGACGAGCATGAGAACTACGCGGTCTACAAGCTCATGGTGGACAGTTTCGGTCTGCTCTGCACCGACGCCGACCCCGACCGTGTGCTGCGCTGGCTGGAACTGCAACTCCTCGGCCACCTCGGTTACGCGCCCGAAATCACCCGGTGCGTGGAGTGCCGCAAGGACATAGAGCCTATCGTCAACAGCTTCAGCCCCGCGCTGGGTGGAGTGCTGTGCGCCTCTTGCCGCAGGCCGGGCGTGGGGCGCGACCTCTCCGTGAACGCCCTGAAGATGCTCAGGCTGATGCAGCGCAACCCCTACTCCACGGTGAGCCGAGTGCGCATCGACCCCGACCTGCACCACGAACTGCAATCCCTCCTCCAGAACTACCTCTCCTACATCCTCGAACGCGAACTCCGCTCTACTAACTTCATCAAAGGGCTTCGGGCTGAGAGTTAATCACGAGAGACGGAAACGCAGAGACGCAAAGACGCAAAGGACGCGCAAAGATTACTGTTGTTTGCGGTGTAAATGAGAGCAAGTAAAAAGGTCCAATGTAGGAGGGGGAATGGCTGCATACGTGATTGTTGAGATAGATGTTACCGACGCGGAGGGGTACGAGGAATACAAGGCACCTGCGGCAGCCACGGTAATAGCCTCCGGTGGTCGCTACCTGGTGCGTGGTGGCAAGACGGAGGTGCTGGAGGGCGACTGGCAACCTAAGCGGATCGTGGTGCTGCAGTTCGACAGCGTGGAGCAGGCGAAGGCGTGGTACAACTCGGAAGAGTACGACCCTCTCAAAGCTATAAGGCACCGAACCACCAATAGCAGGATGATTCTGGTAGAGGGTGTTTAGACTTCGCTTGCCTGGATGAGCATGTGAGCACGATGCCTCATGCCCCATCGGCTAGCCCCTATCTTACCGTTGTAGAACCAAGCCCCTTCCTTGTCATTTCGAACGTAGTGAGAAATCTCGTCCTTTACCAACCAGGTTGCTCACTTTCTTCAGACATACAGTACCGTAAGAAAGAGGGAACATTGGCGGGAGGGACGAGATTTCTCACTACGTTCGAAATGACAAGGACCCACGCATGTGCTAAATGTTGGGCACTTAGGTACAACCCCGATGCCACTATCGTGTAAGAAGCGCGTCCATCTCGTCGGCGTCGAGCACGCGGCCGTTCACATTGCCTACCCGCTCGGTGCACAGGTACGCGATGAAGCGGGCGGGGCGTTCCGGGGGAGCCAGCATGCCCCGGCGGTCGTAGGCGACGTACAGGGCGCGTAGCTCCGGTGGGATGGCCTCGGCGGGGCGGGTGCGCATATCTTCTTGCATGCGCGTGTTCACGATGCCAGGACGCAGGGCCACAGCCACGATGCCCTGGTTGCCAACCTCGGCTGCCAGGATGCGGGTGAAGTGCTCGACCCCTGCCTTCGCCACACTGTAAGGGGCCATCGAAGGCACCGCTACCGACGCTGAAGCCGACGACACGTTGACGATGCGGCCCCACCTCCTGTGGCTCATGTACGGCAGCGCCTCCCGCGAGCAGAGGAACACCCCAGTCATGTTCACCGACATGGCGCGCTGCCACTCGGCCAGGGAGAGTTGCGCGATGGGCTTGGTAGCTCCCGTTTCGCCCGCGTTGTTCACCAGGATGTCAACGCCGCCCCAACGCCTGCGCACCTGCTCGAACGCCTCCACCACGTCAGCCTCACGCGACACGTCGGCGCGGATAGCCATCGAGCGCCCGAACCCGTACTCGTCGCGTATGAGGCGGGCGGTCTCTTCGACCTCCGGCAGCGACCGGGCCAGCGCCACGACTCGCGCTCCCAGTCCGGCCAGCGCGAGAGCCGTCGCCCTACCCAGCCCGCGCCCGCCACCCGTAACCAAGGCCACCTTGCCCTCAAGCTCCATTGCCTGATTCCTCCCTTGCATGCCGGGGAGCGCCCTCTCCCCAACCCCATCTTAGCATGCAGCCCCACGCATGTCCAGCAGAGGTTGATTAGACGGAAACGCCAAGACACAAAGACGCCGAGAATGCGCCAAGAGAAGGAATGTTAATTCACCGCAGAGACGCAGAGAGCGCGGAGGTTACGCAGAGATTTTGGTTGTTCGGGAAGGGGTAAGTGCAACGTCTTGCTATAAGATGTTGTCATGTAAGAACACCCTCAATTTTCTCTGCGTGCCTTTGCGTTCTCTGCGTCTCTGCGGTGAATAATCCTATTTATCTTCGCGCATTCTTGGCGTCTTGGCGTATTGGCGGTTCCGTCTCTGGTCAAGAATGACTATGTTATACTGGGTCACTATGTCCAGGGACGTGACGGACAACAGAGAGAGCGAGGCGCGGGACGGAGCCACGGGGGACACCAGGAAGATGCCGCTGGTGGAAGGTCCCACTGCGGAGCCTTTGGGTAAGAAGGCGGTAGAGCCGCCCAGGGTCGAAGCCCCCAAAGAGAAGGCCACAGCCGCGATACCCACGGAGGACCGGGCAGACACGGGCGAGATACCTCAGGAGACGGTGCCGATGCCTGTGGCCTCCTGGACCGGCACGCAGGTGCAGGTGCCCGCCCCGGTGCACGCGCCCGACAAGCCTCCACCCTGGCGACGGCGGGCAGCGAAGAGCGACAAAAGCCCCCTCACCCGCCCGGTGGAGGTGTCGGAACGCCCCGGCCTGCTAACCACCGAACTGCGCCGCGCTATGCCTGGGTGGGCCTTGCCCCTGCTCACATTCCAGCCGTTCAGCGTGTGGCTCGGAACGCGCCTCGGCCTGACCCTGCTGGCTATTCTCGCGGGGGTGATGCTGCCGGGCTTGCCACCCAAGGGCACCGCCAACTGGTACGAATCGCCGGGCGGGCCGATCCTGAATGGTTGGGTAGACCGGCTGGCGGGCGTATGGACGCGCTGGGACGGCCAGTGGTACCTCAAGATAGCCGCCGAAGGCTACCGGGCTGACGACGGCTCGGCGGCCTTTTTCCCGCTCTACCCCTGGATACTGCGGGCCACCGGCTGGCTGGCTGGCGAGCGGTTCATATGGGCGGGCATCCTCATTTCGGGTGTTTTCTTCCTCCTGGCGATGTTGCTGCTCCACAGGCTGGTGCGCCTCGACTTCCACCCGGAGGACGCCCACCGCACCATCTTCTACCTGGCCGCCTTCCCGATGGCCTTCTTCTTCTGGGCGGTGTACAGCGAGTCGCTCTTCCTGCTGTTAGCGGTGGCTACGTTGCTAGCGGCCCGCACCCAACGCTGGTGGATGGCCGCCATCGCTATATCGCTGGCGGTGTGGACTCGCTCCTTCGGTCTACTGTTGCTTTTGCCCCTCGCCTGGGAGTTGTGGCGGGCCTACCACCCACCCATGCCCACCGAGATCGACGCCATGCCGCCCGCCCGGCCTCGCGCTATCAACCTGTTCTCGCTGGCGCTGCCCGTTTTGTCGCTCATAGGCTTCCTCCTATTCTCCGCGCTGCGCTTTGGTGATGCGCTGGCCCCGCTTACGGCGCAGACGGGTTGGAACCGGCACTTCTCCTGGCCCTGGCAGACCATTGCCAACGGTTGGAACGTAGCCACGAGTATGCCCTTCCAGTTCCAGCCTGAGAACCAGAGTTGGACCTACTTCGCTTCGCTGGTGCTGGCCCTGTTCTTGGGCGTGCTGGCGTTGCGCTGGCTGAGGGGCAGCTATAGCATCTACCTGTGGAGCGGCATACTGTTCCCACTCTTCTCAGGCACGCCCCACAACCCGTTGCTGTCGTACCCGCGCTTCCTGATCGTGCTCTTCCCGATGTTCATGGTGCTGGCCCTCATCGGCAGGAACCGCTACGCCCACCAGATCATCCTCTGGCCCAGCATCCTGCTGCTGGCGCTCTTCACGATAAGGTTCGCCAACTGGTACTGGGTAGCGTAATATGCTCGAGTCGGCCTATTTCCGCGACAACCGCGCACTCGTGACCCCTGGGACCGTAGAGTTGGACGGCCAAACCTACTCTGTCGCCAACATACGGACGGCAACAGTTGAGCAAATAGACAAACCCAGCTTTGATTGGTTGCGCAAAGCAAGAGTAGTTGCCGCAGTCATATTTGTCATAGCGTTATGCCAGCGCCTGTTATTTGCTTACTTCGAGTGGTCGCTGGATGGTCTTGATAGGATCATAGGCCCGTTATATTATCTTGCACTGGCCTCCGTGCTGTTTGCGACCCTTACGCTCGATATGTTAGGCAAGCTATATCTAGTTGCTCTAGAAGGCACTTTCGGCACGATAACGGCTTTACCTTCCAGCAACAAGCGATACGTTGTAAAAGTCGCCAGGGCCATAAGGCAAGCCGTGCACGAAACGCAAGAACAAGCGGGCGCGTCCAGGCTCGGAAGCGCTGAAACCGGCTTGTAGCGGCAACTCGGTCACAACGCAAGAAAGGTTTGGAGCAATATGGAACTCACGGGCAAGAAGATAGCCCTACTGTGCGAGGACCTGTTCGACGACCAGGAGCTAATCTACCCGCTGTACAGGATGCGGGAGGCGGGCGCGGAGGTGCACATAGTAGCCCCGGTCGCGGGTAAGACCTACAAGAGCAAAGTCGGCTTCGAGGTAAAAGGTGACAAGTCCTCCGACGAAGTAACGGTGGACGATTACGACGCGGTGATAGTCCCAGGCGGCTACTCCCCAGACAAGATGCGCAGACACGAATCAATGGTGAGATTCGTGCGGGAGATGGATCGGGCGGGAAAGCCGGTAGCCGCCATTTGCCACGCGGGCTGGCTCCTCGTAACCGCCGACATTGTGAGGGGCCGCACCGTCACCGGCTTCTTCAGCCTGGAGGTCGACCTACGCAACGCCGGTGCCGAATTCGTGGACCGCGAGGTAGTGCGCGACGGCAACCTGATCACCTCCCGTGGCCCCGCCGACCTCCCCGCGTTCTCCCGCACGATTATCGCCGCGCTAACCGAGGCCACCAACTAATCGCTCAGGCTAGGACTTGCCAGCCCCCAATTAAGGATTAAACATTAAGAATTACCGGAGGACCACCATGTTTGGACAGCGACTGGGCACGGGCGACGATGGATACACCGACCTGCTGGGGGCCGAGCGCGTCGCCAAGTACGACCTGCGGCCCGAAACGTACGGCACGCTGGACGAGGCGAGCAGCATGATGGGCCTGGCCCGCGCCCTCTCCCAGCAGGAGCACGTCAAGGAAGTCCTGCACCACGTCCAGCACGACGTCTACCTGCTCATGGCCGAAGTGGCCTCGCCCCTCGAAACGCTGGCGAAACTGCCCTACCGCATCACAGAGGAGCAAGCCGCTTGGCTGGACGCGACAATAAGCGAGCTTGAGCAAGAGGTGCAACTCCCCAAGAAGTTCATCCTGCCAGGGGCCAGCGCCGCCTCAGCCGCCATAGACGTAGCGCGGGGCATGGTGCGGCGCGCCGAGCGCCACGCCGTCCGCCTGGTGCACGAGGGCCAGATGCCCGCAGGCCAGGTACTGCGCTACCTCAACCGCCTTTCCTCCCTCCTCTTCATCCTCGCCCGCTACGAGGAATCCGCCTCCGGCATCCCCTTCGACATCGCCAAACGTTAGTAGGTGATAGGAATAGACGAAAACCGCAAAGGCGCAAAGAGCGCAAAGGACAGCTAAGAAGTTGATGGTTTAGAGAGTACAAAAAGGACCAGGGTACGTCATTTGGTACCCTGGTCCTTTTTCAGACGAACACCACCCTATTTGCTAGTGTCCTTTGCGCTCTTTGCGCCTTTGCGGTTTTCGTCTAATAACTGTTCCTTACACCCCATACATACTGCGGAGGCGCAGGACTGTTATCCAGGCGACCACGCCGAGGAGGAAACTGCCGAGGATGAGGCCGTTGAAGCCGAGGCCGATCTGCTGGATGAAGATGCCGCCGCCGAACGCGCCGACTAGCTGGCCCAGGGCGAGCAGCACCGAGTAGAGGCCCATCACGGCCCCACGGTGCGCGACGTGCGCTTCCGAGATCTCCGCCAGGAAGGCCAGAGCTACGGGGGTGAAGCCACTGACCAGCAACAGGCCACCCACCACCAACGGCGCGAGGGGCCACTGCCCGATTGGCTCCCCGAACGGCAGCCAGCTATTGTTGATCCCCAGCAGGCCGAAGCATGTGATGAACAGCCCCGCCAGGGCCGCGATCATCATGTTGGTCTTGCGCAGCCGTGCGTACACGCGGCTCCAGAGGAATATACCCACCATGAAGAGCAAGCCCGCTACAACAGAACCCTGGGCTACCTGCGACACCGCGAAGTTATTTTCTAACAGTTGACCTGATGATACAACGCCCTCTGCCCGTATCATGAGAGGTTGGATATGCGCCGACCACAGACCCACGACCGCGTTCACGGCCAACCACGCGGGCATGAAGCTTACCAGGGTAGGTTCCTTTAGTAGCTCCCTATACGATTTGATCCGCTCCCTCAGCATAGTGCGGATAGGGTGCGGATTGCCTGCTGCCGCCTCTCGAAGTTGCTGCTGGTGCTCGCGTGCGGCTTGCGGCAGAGTTTCAGGCACCATGAAGAAGAGGAGCGCAGTGGTCGCCAGGTAGATACCGGCGATAATGTAAAAACCTACGAATGTCAGGGACGATCCAAGTAATTCAGACAGCAGGGAAACCAACCCGCTGCCTGCAACAATGCCGATGAGGAAGCTGATTTCGTACAGGCCCATCACGCGGCCCCTCAGGGCTGCCATTTTCTTGCCCGAACCAGAGGTCGCATCGGCCAGGTAGCCCAGAGCGCTGGGCACTTTAGCTGCCGTAGACACCCCCTCCAGCAAGCGCGCCAGCACCAGCACCACAACCAGTGTGGTAAGTGGGTAGATCGGCAGCGCGATAACCCCTACTAGCGGACCGAGCACCAGCAGGAAGCGCCTGCCATGCAAGTCGCTAAGCGCACCGAAAATAGGTGACAGGGTAAGCTCGCTTATGTAGAATACCGCGTACAACAGGCCGATGAGCGTTGCATCCGCCTGGACAACCTGCTTGAGGTAAGCCCCCAACAACAAGGCCGTCGCGCCACCCGCCAGGCGCAGCAAAAAACTGGAGGCTATAACGACCTTCAGCGGCGTGCCTATCTTCTGAGGAACGTCAGTCTCCAGCTCATCAAGCTGTACTACGGTCGGGTTGAGGATAATTGGAGTTTCGTCGCTGGTTAGTGCCATATGTTTAGGAGCATATCACAGGTAATCAATAGCAAACAAGACCCGCCGGTACTGCAAGCGGGGTATTATCGGTAGGCCGTTGGTATGGTAAGTCCAACGAGTGGCACTTCCAGCAACAAGGCAGGAAAGGGCAGAACGAGATACACGCGGGCCACAGTAAGTATAATAGCTTGATAGGGACCTAACAAGTGCCGGTCGCTAATCACCTCATCACTATCGTCCATCGTCCATCGTCCATCGTCCGGCACCAAGGAGCACGTAATGAAAGAGCCACGAGTAATGCTCGCCGGGGGCGGGAGCGCGGACGACTCGCGCCAGCTCGATACGATATTCGCTGCCTGGACCGGGCGTAGTGGCAGGATGCTGTACCTGCCTATCGCCATGGGTGACAACCCACATACAGATTACGATTCAGCCCTGGACTGGGTTTCCGGGGTGTTCAGGCCGCTCGGTGTGGGCGAGATAGAGATGTGGACGCGACTTGAGGGGCACACGCAGGAGGAGTTGGGCGAGTTCGACTCGGTATACATCGGCGGCGGCAACACATTTCTGCTGATGGACCTGCTCCGGTCGTCGGGCTTCGACCGCTACTTGGCAGAGTACGTGGCCCAGGGTGGGGCTGTCTACGGCGGCAGCGCGGGTGCCGTCGTGCTGGGCCGCAACGTGCTCACCGCCTCCCGCCACGACCCCAACGACGTGGCGCTGACCGACACACGCGGACTGGACCTGGTCGGCGGCCACGCCATTTGGGTGCACTACCGCGAAGAGGACGACCCGCTCATCTACGAATACATCCACAAGTACATGTTCCCCGTGCTGGCCCTCACGGAGCGCGGCGGTGTCGGCGTGGAGGCGGGACGCATCATCGCCTGGGGGCACGAGCCGCTCTACCGCTTCACCAGGCGGCGCAAGCGGGAGATAACGCCGGGGGAGCAGGTCTAGCGCACACCTGCCTTTTGAAACACTGCCAAGCGGATGTCGGCGTCCCAGTATAACGCCGACCTCCTATGTTCTACTACTTGAGCTTGTCGCCCAGGGCCTGCGAAGCAAACAGCACCAGTGCGCAGCCCACGGGGAAGAGCAGCTCGTTCACACCCCACACCAGCATGGTAGCCACGGACGACGTAGCCGCCGGGTTCAGAGCCAGCATCACAAGCCCAAAGCTCAGGCCGATGAGCAGACCAGTGCCGATGTAGGTTGGGGCCGACGCACGAACACGGCGGCTCAGCCAGAATATAGCCAGCCCCAGGCACATATACTCCAACCCGCGTATGCTCCCTGCCAGCAACGGGGCTATATTCTCCGCGGGCGCTTTGGCTTCCAGCAACTCAGATGCGCCCTTGTGAAGACCACGCGCTATGGTGAAGGCTAGCGGGGCGGTAGCCAGCCCTGACAGACCGAGCCACAGTGGCTTGTCCTCGCTCAGAGTATCGCCCAATGCCAGGCCCACGCACACGATCACCGACCAGGACACCCTGTTGACAAGTTCGGCTACGGCGGCTTCGAAAGGCAACGCTCCCATACGAGACGCGACCAGCAGGACCTCGATTACCAGGCCGAGCAGAATAGCAAGCCAGGCCACCCGTGTCAGCGTGCCCCGCAGAGACGAAGGCTTCTCTTGTCGTGCTTTCGGATTCGCAACCCTGGCCCTGCCAAGGCTGCCCCCAGATGCTGTTTGTTGCAGTTCTCTCATCTCCCTATCCCCTCTAACTATATGCCGTGCTGAATAAATCTCCCTCTTGTATTTGTGCTGTTTGGGACGACGAGTGGGCGAACGATATTAGTGGGGGTTCTATATTCTTTATGTAAGAGGTCCACGGTGTACTGTAAGGGAAACCGAGGAGCCGGATGATCGGCAGGATGGAGTACCGGGAGAGTACGGAAGGCGTATATAAGGCCTTAGACATAGGGGGAAGCTCAACTGGAGAGCGATATAAGATAACTGTGGTCCAGCTTCGTCAGGAGATGTTTTGCACATCCAGCACCCAGTTTCCACATCCGCCACCCTTTGGTAAGGCCGATACCCTTGTGGTACAATTAGAATCCGCGGATAGTCTACTGTGCGCGGGAAGAACGCTGCGTTGACCCTATTTATTGTCAGCAAAGTAGCTGAAAGCTGGCGACCAAAGCCGAAAGCTGAGGAATAGCATGGCTTACCAACCCCAGAACCCCCTCATCGTGCAGAGCGACCGCTCGCTCCTGCTCGAAGTCGATAACCCGCTCTATTCGGCCACCCGCGACGAGCTTGCACGCTTCGCGGAACTCGAAAAAAGCCCGGAGCACATCCACACCTACCGCATCACGCCCCTCTCCCTCTGGAACGCCGCCTCCGCGGGCATCAGTATAGAGGCGATACTCGGCACGTTGGAGCGGTACAGCAAGTTCGACCTCCCCGGAAACGTAATCACCGACATCAAGGACTACGTTTCCCGCTTTGGCCGCATCAAGCTCCTTAGAGACGGCGACCACCTGCTGCTACGCTCGGAAGACCCCATGCTCATAGCCGAGGTCGCCCGCAACAAGAAGATACAGCCCTGCGTGCTCGGCCAACCGGACCGCAACACGCTTCAGATCGACCCGCGCATGAGGGGGCACGTGAAGCACGCGCTGGTCCTATTCGGCTACCCTGCCGAAGACCTCGCTGGCTACACCGACGGCGCTACGCTTGAGATCGTGTTGCGCGATAGCAGCGTTCGGGGCGACGCACCGTTCGGCCTGCGTCCCTACCAGGAAAACGCGGTGAGCGCCTTCTGGGCCGGGGGCACGGTGCATGGCGGCAGCGGCGTGGTGGTGCTGCCATGTGGCGCTGGTAAGACGGTGGTGGGCATGGGCACCATGTCCCAGGCGCAGACCCACACCCTCATCCTGACTCCTTCCACCACGGCCGTGCGCCAGTGGATAGCCGAACTGCTCGACAAGACCAACCTCACGCCCGACCAGGTGGGCGAGTACACGGGCGAGAAGAAGGAAATCAAGCCCGTCACCGTGACCACCTACCAGATCCTCACATACAGGCCCTCGGTGTCGATGGTGAACGAGCAGACCGGCGAGATAGGCGAGTTCCCGCACTTTGACCTGTTCACCCGGCACGACTGGGGCCTGATCGTCTACGACGAGGTGCACTTGCTGCCCGCCCCGGTGTTCCGCGTGACCGCCGAGATACAGGCCCGCCGCCGTTTGGGCCTCACCGCCACGCTGGTGCGCGAGGATGGGCGCGAAACCGACGTGTTCTCCCTCATCGGCCCCAAGAAGTACGATGTGCCCTGGAAGGACCTGGAAGCCCAGGGCTGGATAGCCACCGCCGAGTGCACCGAGGTCCGCATGCCCCTCGCCCCTGAGGAGCGCATGGCCTACACGCTGGTGGACGACAGCCGCATCAAGTACCGTATCGCCGCCGAGAACCCGCTAAAGATGGACGCACTCGAAGTGCTGTTGGAGCGGCACCAGAATGACTCGGTGCTGGTGATAGGCCAGTATATCGAGCAGCTAAAGGAAATCAGCAAGCGGTTCGACGCGCCCATAGTGACGGGAAAGACGCCGAACGTGGAGCGCGACAGGCTATACGAGCAGTTCCGTAGCGGTCAGCTAAAGATGCTGGTGGTGAGCAAGGTAGCCAACTTCGCTATCGACCTGCCCGATGCGAACGTGGCGATACAGGTGTCCGGCACCTTCGGCTCGCGGCAGGAGGAGGCGCAGCGCCTGGGCCGCATCCTTCGCCCCAAGAAGGACGGCTCCATCGCCAACTTCTACTCGCTCGTCACCCGCGACACCAAAGACCAGGACTTTTCTACCAACCGGCAGCTATTCCTGACCGAGCAGGGTTACAGGTATAATATCGTCGATGCCGCCGAGGTAGTGCCCGGCCTCACCGAGAAGCTGGCCCAAATGCAAGCCGAATTCGATGAGAAGAAGCTCTCCGGCGACTTCGACATAGAAACCTTCCTCGCGGGCCGCACCAAAGTCGCAGCCGAGGACGAGGAAGCCGAAGCGAAGCCCAAGCGCAAAGGCCGCGCCAAAAAGAGCGACCAGCCAGAACAGCCCGACCCCGGAGCCGAAATCACCAACGACCTGGCGGCAGGTGCAGAAGACCAACAACCTGCCCAACGCCGCAGAGGCAGGCCGCCAAAGCAGGCGAGTGGGCGCGACCACCTCCGCGTGGTGAAATAGCTCGCAACATAAGCTTACAGCCGTTAGGAGAACAGGCATGCCAATCCCCACGCTACCCTTCGGACGGCTTGGGCATGAGAGCACTCGCATGGTGTTTGGGGCAGCCGCCCTCGGTTCCGTTTCACAAGAGGACGCGGACCGCACGCTGGAAGTGCTGCTCCAGTATGGCGTCAACCACATCGACGTAGCCGCAAGTTACGGTGAAGCGGAGCTTCGCATCGCCCCCTGGCTCAAGCAGCACCGAGATCGTTTCTTCGTTGCCACCAAGACCGGGCAGCGCCAGGCTGGACCCGCCAGGGAGGAACTGCACCGTTCGCTCGACCGCATGGGCACCGACCACATAGACCTGTGGCAGTTGCACAACCTGGCCGATCCGATTGAGTGGGACACCGCCCTCAGTCCCGGCGGCGTGCTGGAAGCGGCTATTGAAGCCAAGCAGCAGGGGCTTATCCGGGGCATCGGCGTAACGGGACACGGCACGCAGATCGCCGCCACGCACCGCCGCAGCCTCGAGCGCTTCGACTTCGACTCGGTGCTGCTGCCCTACAACTACATCACCATGCAGAACGACTATTACGCCGAAAACTTCAATGCGCTGGCGGACACCTGCCGGGAGCGCAACACGGCGGTGCAGACCATCAAGTCTATAGCCTACAAACCCTGGTCCGGCGACGAGCACACGCATTCAACCTGGTACCGGCCGCTGGAAGACCAGGACGACATAGATGCCGCTACCTGGTGGGCGCTATCGAGGCCCGGTATCTTCCTGTGCACCGCGGGTGATATCAATCTCCTACCGAAGGTACTCGATGCCGCCAGCCGCTTCGATGAGAGCGTGGTGCGCTCGGAATTGGAAGAGCGCCTGTCCAGGCTCAACCATGTACCGTTGTTCGTCTGAAAGGGCGAACACAAGAAGCTATGAATACACTGCCGGCTGTTAGGCTGCTACGATTAGGATAAGCATTGATATCAACTAGAGACCTGTCTTCTTTGCCAGATATAGATAGCCTCAAACGCCTCACTCAATCGATGGCTACACTAGACGCCATAATCATGCCGGAGTGGGAAAGTCGTTACTACTCGTTCGATAGCCGCTGGCGCGAAAACGAGCAGATGGCCTCCATGCGTAACGGGTCAGGGGACGATTACTTTGTGCTCTTCTGCCCAGCAGGTGCTATTTTGAAGGGCTTCGCACATGAATCGGTGATGAGCCCGTACGGTACTGAAGGACAACGTATCTGGCCCGGCGTCCTGGATGAGGTGCCGCCAGTGTTCTCGGGCTTTCTTAAGGAACCAGCCTTTACGATTGAGGACACTACATTCTGCATCTGGCGCACTTATAGCGACACAGCATGGCAGCGAGGCAATATCAACTTCCCTGACGGCTTAGACCCTGACGGGTCTGGGGATTTATTGCAAACACTCGACGGGGAGCCTGGTACTTACAAAGCATGGGCTGAGGATTACTACGAGAGGCCAATCGACCTGGACGAGGTCACCCATATTTATAGGCATCGACCACTAACTCAAGAGATCGTTACAGTGCTGAACCCCCATCTAACACTCGACGAATTAGTGGCAGACATGGAACAAATCGGGTACCCTCTAGCGTAATCACCAACTTAACACCGGAGACGAGCGTGCCAGTAGTAGCAGTCATAGGTTGTCAGTGGGGCGACGAAGGTAAAGGCAAGATAGTTGACATGCTCTCCGAGCAGGCGGGTGTGGTGGCGCGCTGCAACGGCGGCACCAACGCCGGGCATACCATCGTCAATGAGCTTGGCACCTTCCGCCTGCGCCTCACGCCCTCCGGCATCTTCAACCCGCAGGCCGTCTCCATCATCGGCAACGGCGTGGTGGTGGACCCCGAGGTGCTGCTGGACGAGATGGACACCCTCACCGCGGCGGGCGTGGACGTGTCGCGCCTGCTCATAAGCGACCGCGCCCACGTCATCATGCCATACCACAAGTTGCTGGACGGCCTCGAGGAGGACGCACGCGAGGGCACCGGCACCGGGCCGATAGGCACCACTCGCCGGGGCGTCGGACCCGCTTACGTAGACCGCACCGCCCGAGTCGGCATCCGCATGGGCGACCTGCTGAACGACGAGTCGCTGCTCACCAAGCTGTCCTCAGTGATACCAGCCAAGAACGCTCTCCTGTCGCAGGTCTACAACGCCAAGCCCGTTGACGTGCACAAGACATACTTGCGGCTCGTGGAGCAGGGGCAGCGGTTGCGCAAGCACATCATGCCCACCGAGCTTGTAATCTCCCGCGCGGTCGCCGACAACCGTAGCGTGCTCCTGGAGGGCGCGCAGGCCGCCCTGCTCGACCTCGATTTCGGCACCTACCCTTACGTGACCTCCAGCAACCCCACGGCGGCGGGCATGTGCATCGGGTCCGGCACGCCACCCAACCGGCTTAGCTCCATCGTGGGCGTGTTCAAGGCCTACCAGACGCGCGTGGGGTCCGGCCCCTTCCCCACCGAGATGCATGGCGAGCAAGCGACCTTCCTGCGCGAGCAAGGCGGCGAGGGACACCGCGAATACGGCACCGTCACCGGCCGCCCCCGGCGAGTAGGCTGGTTCGACGCGGTGGCGGGCAAGTACGTGTGCCTGCTGAATGGCGTCACAGGGCTTGCAATTACCCGGCTGGATGCGCTCGACAAGATGGAAACGATCAGGATTTGCACCGCCTACAAGGTGAACGACGCCCACCTGAACCATATGCCCGCCGACATCCAGATGCTTGAGCAAGTGGAGCCTCAGTACGAAGATTATCCAGGCTGGCTGGCCGACACCTCGGGTGCGCGCAAGTGGTCCGACCTGCCGGACAATGCCCGGCGTTACCTGGACCGCATTACCGGCGTTCTCCAGACGTCCATAGACATGGTGTCGGTCGGTCCCCACCGCGAGCAGACCATCCTCCTGCGCGACCCATTCAACCCTGTCCCGCAGCAAGTGGAGAGGCTAGTGCAGTCTCTCGACCGGGAAAGCTAGGAATGCTCGTCCCGACGCGCCACACGTGAGCGATACAAGGCGTCGAATCGCCGCGGTGTTACTGGTGGACCCTACAGGGCGAATCCTCCTACAGCACCGCGATAGTGGTGCCCCGGTAGCACCTGACAAGTGGGCGCTGCCCGGAGGCGGCATCGAACCGGGAGAGGAGCCGGAAACCGCCGCGAGGCGCGAGTTGTTGGAGGAAACAGGCCTCACAGTCGGGGGGGCCATTGGCTCTCTTCCAGCATACGCAGCACCTGCCTTTCCCCAGCAGCACGACGAGAGAGTGGTTTGTCTACTGCGCCGCAACGGCGGCTCGACAAGGAGACATTGTGCTGGGAGAAGGCCAGGCAATTACTTTCGTACCGCCGGAGCAGGCGCTTCAGCTAGATTTGTCGCCTAGCGCATCGTATTTCGTGCCGCTGTTCCTGGCTTCTGAGCAATACAAAGCTCTATGCAGTACGCGCTAAGTATCCATATCTCAGCTTCTTCACAGAGAGTTGGTATTAGAGGTTTAGCGAACTTGAGACGGGCCTCACCCTGTCCAGGCGCGGAATGCTATGCAACGTAAACACGCTCTAATCTTCCTGTCGTCAATACTATTGCTCGTACTGGCTGTTGCGCTCGCTTATGTGGCCCCAGGTCCGGGCTTGGGCACAACCACTCCGGGCAGCGGCCTGGAGCTTGCTACAAGGTCCACAGCACCAGGGGATTGGCCCATGTTGGGGCGCGACCATAGCCGCACCAACTTCAACCCAGACGAGCAAACGCTGGCTGCCTCCAATATAGACAGTCTGGCACCGCGCTGGCGGGCGTTGGTCAACCCCGGAGGGTTACCCTCAGGCAGCGCGCCCAGCGTGGCAAACGGCCGCCTCTACATTGGTGGAAGCGCGACTACTGGGGCCAACTTCTTTGCGTTCGATGCGTCGTCCGGCGCTCCCCTATGGCAAGTCAGCCTGGGCTACGCAGCTACAAATTGCGCTGACGTAGGGATTGAAGTGGGAATTGGCTCTACGGCTGCCATTTCAGGTTCTACAGTGGTCGTGGGAGGTGGCGATGGCGCTTATTATGGGCTGGCTGCGGATACGGGCGCAACGCTCTGGCGCGACCCCCTTGACGTGGGGCCAAGCGGCTTCGCCTGGGCGTCTCCTCTGCTTGCCCACGGTAGGGCCTACTATGGCGCCTCGTCCCAATGCGACAATCCATCGGTGCGCGGAGAAGTACGTAGCGTCGACCTGAGCAGTGGCAGGCGCGTGGCGAGCCGTTATATTGTTCCAGAGGGCAAGGCAGGTGGAGGCGTATGGAACGCGCCCGCTCTCAGCCCCGACGCCAGGACTCTTGTAGTGGCAACGGGCGAGGACTTTGAAGGCTATGATGGGCCGTTGAACCGCGCGCTGATGTCGTTGGATGTCCTCAGCCTGGACGTAATACAGGCTAACCAGAAGGGAGCGCTGAACGACGACCAGGACTGGGGCAGCACTCCAGTTATCTTCAGCGACAACCAAGGTCGCACCCTGGTAGCCGCTATCCACAAGGACGGGGCTATTCACGTCTATGCTGTCGACAGCATCAGCGCGGGGCCTATCTGGGCCAGGTACGAAAATGCGGCGATTGCTATGACCCCAGCTTACGACCCGACGTTCGGTCAAGGCGGCACGCTATTCTTTGAAGGGTACAAAGATAAGAGTAACCACTTGTACGCAGTGGACCCGGCCACCGGAGCAGATCGTTGGGCACCTGTGCGTCTCCCCACTTTCGCATTGGGGAACATGGCCGTTGCTAATGGTCTCATATTCCTGAATCTGAACGGCGTGCTGCACGTCTATGACGAGCATACCGGCACATTATTGCGGTCAATCGAACCCCCGGACGCAGGTCGGACGTGGACAGGGCCTACAGTATCCCATGGCTTCGTCTACTGGGCATCTGGCGAGTACCTGAACGCCTGGAGTCTGCCCGAGCCTGAGACCAGCACACCGGAGCCATGATTTCACGCGAGCTACTTTGCCAGGTTATGTGCCATAATGTAATATCTGTACGGGCTTCCAGTTCATCTACAAGTTGGAAGCAGCCTTACACTAGCGAGCGATCCTCTATATGGCCTTTCAAAAAACAACAAACCAAACCTCGAACGTTCAGCCAGCCGAGCAGTCCATGCGCAACGCCTGGCTCTACTGGATACTGGCGAACGCCCTCGGACACGTAGCGGGCGTAAGTGCGTTCGGCATCGTGAGCCTGTTCGTCACCTGGGGCGGCTCGGGCGAGGCCGGCGCGATGCTGGACCTGGCGTTGCCTTTTGCCCTGCTCGGCCTATTCGACGGGCTCATGGTAGGGCTTACGCAGGGACTGGTGTTGCAATACTTCACCAAACGCCCGCTACTGGGTGAGTGGGCGCTGTTCTCTACGCTTGGCGGCATCGTTGCCGGGGTGCTGGGGCCGACGGTAGGTACGCTAGCCATAGTAATTATCGGCATCATGTTTTACGTGGTGGGCGGAGGCGTAGCGGGGGTAGTGATGGGCTTCGCGCAGAGGCCGAGCGCTCTACGCCACCTGGACCCGC
The DNA here is from genome assembly GCA_030914045.1 of Chloroflexota bacterium. GTDB lineage: Bacteria > Chloroflexota > Chloroflexia > QHBQ01 > JADMIH01 > JADMIH01. The sequence continues at coordinate 39,469 of JALZHG010000001.1, forward strand.
AAGGGGCCTGGGTGATCCCGAACATGATAGCGGGTGCTCTAGCCGCAACCGTCGCCATACTGTTCTCATCCTTGTTGGGAGGAATAGGCGGGCCTGTAGAAGGGCTAATACTGGCGGTCGGGCTTGGTGGCCTCGTGTACGGGGCGGTCACAGCAAGGCCGCTCACGCGCATGCTGGACTACTACGTGGCCCGCGCCAACGCAGGCGAAGAAGAAGAGCCTGTAGAGGACCTATCCAAGCTGGGACATTTCTAGGCTTCCTCGCCGCTAACCCCCAGCGACAGGAACTCGTCCGTCGGCTCCCTTGTGAGTAGGGCGTTCAGGCCCGACATGGGCGGCTTGCCTTCGAACAGCACCTGGTATAGCTGCTCCGTGATGGGCATCTCCACGCCCTTGTTCGCGGCCATCTCGCGGGCGGCGACGGTGGTGGTTACCCCTTCGGCTACCTGGCCGCCGAAATCGGCCTTCACCTGCTCTAGCGTCTTGCCCCGCGCCAGCATCTCACCAAGTGTGCGGTTGCGCGACAGCGGAGAGGCGCAGGTGGCTATCATGTCGCCCAGGCCCGCCAGCCCGGCAAAGGTGAAGAGCGCGGCCCCGGCAGCCAGCCCCAGCCGCCCGATCTCCACCAACCCACGCGTGATGAGCGCCGCCTTGGAGGAGTCGCCCGCCTCCATGCCGTCGGCCATGCCCGCCGCCACCGCGATGATGTTCTTGAGCGCCCCTGCAAGCTCCACACCCACCAGGTCGGGGTTGGTGTAGACGCGGAAGCGGCCACCCGTCAGCAGTTCTTGCGCCTTACGGGCCGTATCGAGGCTTGTAGACGCGACAACGGTGGTAGCGGGCCTGCCCGCCACGATCTCTTTCGCAAGGTTCGGCCCCGAGAGCGCCCCCACCCATTCGTCCCATTCCGGGCCAAGCTCCTGCACTATCACTTCGCTCATGCGCAGCATCGTGCCCAGTTCCAGCCCCTTGGCGCAGCTTACAACAATGGTCCCGCCGGGGCGCAAATGGGGTTTGAGCGTGAGGATGTTGGCGCGCATCGTCTGCGAAGGCACCACCATCAGCAGCATGTCGCAACCGTGCAGGGCCTCTTCGGGGTCGGCGGTGGTGACGAGGCCGGGGGGGAAAGGATAGCCGGGAAGGAACCGGCGGTTCTCGCCGTCGGAGGCGAGGCGGGAGGCTTCTTCGGGCGTGCGGGCCAGCAGGTGCGTTGGCCGTCCCTGCCGCGAGGCCAGTATCGCCAGGGTGGTGCCCCAGCTACCCGTACCGACCACCGCCACGCGCCCCTCACCCGCAGATTGTGCGTCCGCCATCATCCCCTCCAAGCTGGTCATCATCATGCTAGCGCCCGGCACGCGCATTATAGCACAGGGCGCGCTTACGGCTTCAGCCTGAAGGTTCGACGGCGCTTGCGTCTTATGAGGTACAGGATTATAGCGATGATCAGGGCGAACAGGCCCGCCACTACAGCCAGCAGGTTGTCCAGCAACAGGTCTAACAAACCTGGCTGGGCAGGCTGGCTGGGCGGACCCAGTTCCACAAGGTCTTGCAGGGCGGTGGAAAATAACTGTGTGCGGCCGCAAAAGTCGCCCACAAGTATCTGGTGACCAACTGGTAACTTGAATTCTACGCCCAACAACGTGAACGCTGGCCCATCTCTATATGTGAGCCCATAGACTAAATACTGGTGACCAAGTCTGAAACCACTGCCGCACGACTCGCTTGCAATTGTCACCTGCGGACCCACTTTACCTTTCCACACACCCGTTACCTGAATTGTAGCTTCCGTAGTCCGAAAAGTGCTATTCCAGAAGTTATATTGAACCTTGTGAGCTGAGGTTACAGTTCCGCTGAAGACCAAATCAGCATTGTTTAGTGCATCTTGAACTGTTGGCTTGGGCGCACAGGAACAGGCTGCCGCTGTGCGAGGGGATCCAAACTGCACGGCCGCAAGCAAGAACAGCAATAGAAGGCAAGCAACCAGTCTGTTCCTCATCTCACACCTCCTGTTTACACTTGACAGGAAAGGCTGCCGAAAGGTTCTAAATAAGGTACAGGACTAAGTCATATATTACCAGAACGGTGCGCCCTCCCCATGCTATAATATCCGGCCAATCCCATCCGAGGAGACGACATGACATCCTGGAGCACGCTACCCACGCCCGGAACTACCATCATCACCAATGCCCGCGTCTACACAATGGACCACCGCAGGCCCCAATCAGAGGCTATCGCCATGCGCGATGGGAGGATAGTAGCCGTAAGCAGCTCGCGGGAGTTGGAGTACCTGCCGAACGTGACCAGGCGCATAGACGCGGGGGGCCGGGCCATCATACCGGGGCTGATTGACGCGCACATTCACTTCCTCGACTATGCCCGCAGCCTGGCCCTGGTCAACCTGGAGGGAGTGCGCTCCAAAGAGGAGGCGTTGCGTATCGTGGCCGAGAGGGCGCGGGAGCTTGGGCCGGGCCGCTGGGTGATTGGCGGCGGGTGGAACAACAACCTCTGGTCGCCGCCCGACTACCCCACCCGCCAGGACCTCGACCGCGTGGCCCCGCAGAACCCGGTCTTTCTCGACCGCAAGGACCTGCATAGCTGCTGGGTGAACAGCCTGGCGCTGCAACGGGCGGGGGTGACGCGCGATACCCCTGTGCCGCCGGGCGCGGCTATCGGCACTGACGAGAGGGGCGAGCCGAACGGCATGTTCTACGAGAGCGCCACCCGCATCGTGCGCAACGCCATAGACGAGGCGCGGGGCGATGCGCGGGCGGCCATGCGGGACGGCTTCGAAGTGCTCACGAGCATGGGCCTGGTGGGCTTCCACAGCCCGGAGGGGCCGGACGCCTTTCATGCCCTGCAAGAGCTTGACGCCCTCGGCGAGCTAAAGATGCGCGTGGTGCACCTGCTCGCTTATTACCGTCTAGATGAGACGATCCGCATAGGCTTGCGCACCGGCTTCGGCTCGGAGCGGCTCAGGACCGGCCCGGTGAAGATATTCAGCGACGGCTCCCTCGGCTCGATGACCGCCCAGATGCTGGAGCCATTCGAGGGCACGACAGGCAACTACGGCATCAGCACCATCCCGCAGGAGGAGATGGAAGACGCCATCGTCCGAGCAGCCGAGGCGGGCATCCCGTGCGCCATCCACGCCATAGGTGACGCCGCCAACCGCCGCGTGCTGGATGCGTTCGAGCGGACGCGGTCACGGATTACCAGGCCCCTGCCGCCGAACATGCCGCACCGCATCGAGCACGCGCAGCTTGTCCACCCGGACGACATCCCCAGGTTCGCCGCGCTGGGCGTGGTGGCCTCCATGCAGCCCATACATGCCACCTCCGACATGCACGCCGCCGACCGCCTGTGGGGCGCTCGCTCGCGCTACGGCTACGCCTGGAGGAGCCTGCTAGAAGCCGGAGCGCACCTGGCATTCGGCTCGGACGCGCCGGTGGAGTCGCCCAACCCGTTCCTGGGCATCCACGCCGCCGTCACGCGCCGGGACGCAGACGACCAACCGGAAGAAGGCTGGTACCCGCAAGAGCGCCTCACGGTAGAAGAGGCCGTGCGCGCCTACACCGAGTGGGTCGCCCGCTCCGCCCCCTACCTCCCCGGCGTGACCGGCACCCTCGCCCCCGGCTCCGCAGCCGACCTCCTTATACTCGACCGCGACATGTTCACCATCGACCCCAGGGAGATAAAGGACGCACACCCCCTCGCAACCATCATCGGCGGGGAAGCTGTATTCGACCCAGGGGACATGTTCAAGAGCTAAACGCGGAGACGCGGAGACGCCAAGGACGCGCCAAGGGTAAGGATTGTTAGAAGCTATCGTAATAACAACATTGTCGAACATGGGCGCATGGCCCCGCACTGTCATTTCGAACGTAGTGAGAAATCTCGTCCCTCACTACACAAGTAACCCCTTTCCTATGGCACAAGTCTCGTACGAAAGGAGTCACACCTGCATGGAGGACGAGATTTCTCACTCCGTTCGAAATGACAGGGGGGAGCCATGTGCTCATATCACATGCTGTCTTTCTTTAGCTAGCTTCTATTCAAGAAAGAGGAGCAGGGTACGTGGTGTCGTACCCTGCTCCTCTTACTACTCTCCAAACCTAGTCTAACTTGGCGCGTTCTCCGCGTCTTGGCGTCTTGGCGTCTTGGCGTTTAGCTCCTAATGAGTCTGTGACCTGTCGGTGGTGGAGGTGTCGCCTGGGTGGGGCGGCTCGTTGTCCGTCTCCAGGTTCTCTCCTGGGTTGTCGTTGCGGAAGGGGATAGTCTGCTGGCCTGAGGAGAAGTCGGGTTGCGAGCCGGACTCGCCCGATGCGTCCGAACTGCCATATCCGCCCTCTGTCTCGCCCCCGCCCCCGAACTCGGGAGCGCCCGCGCCGCCTGCTTCACCGCTCATACTGGCCTCCGAAAGCTCGCTTGTGTTGGCCCAGCCCGCCCTGCCCGAGGAAATCAGGCCGCCGGTCTGCTGGTCGTAGTCGATGCGTGTTATGTCGCTATCTCCCTGTTCCATCGTGTCCATCGCGTCCGTCGCGTCCGTAGCGTCCGCCGCGCCTGCACCATCATAGCCACCTTCTCCACCCTCGCTCCCGGTGGAGCCGCTTTCGTACGTGCTAATGGAGCCGCTCATCTGGTAGCCCGACTCGCCCGCCGCCTGCTCGGTAAAGGTGCCCTCGCCTGACACGTCTTCTGTGGCCGTGCCGAACTGGTTGCCGCTGGAGAGATCGTCGCCGCGTAGCGAGTCGAGGCCCGCTGTGCCCAGGTTCTCCATCAGCGGAGCGGTACCTATGCCTCTTGGTTGTGACGCGCCGGAAGCACCCGAGTTGCCTAAGTCGTCTGAAGCGTCAGTTGAGCCAACCCCACTAGTGGCATTATCGTCCGCATTTATGTCGGCATCAGCATCATCCAGGTCCGGGTTATCGGTAGAAGTCCCACCGCCGCCATCAAAGCCGCGGTCTCCGAGCGTAGCTTGCGTGTACCCAACGCCGCCACCCTCCTCTCCTTGCTCTGCCTGACCTCCATCGCCGCTATCACCGCTATCGCCCTGGCCCTCTTGCTCGTACCAATTCTGCCCGCCGGTGCTCTCGCCTCCGTCACCAGAGGCAGCGTCGGAACCTTCACTATCGCTCGTCTCGAACGTGGCGGAGGTCCAGTCTCGGACGGTGCTGCCGGCCTGCTCGCCTGCGTCGGATGCGTGCTCGCCTGCCTCGGACAGCATCTCAGATAGCTGCTGACCCGCCTCGCCCGTCCAGTCCTGCACGATGGCTCCTGCGTCCTGCAAGCCCTCCTGCGCGCCCTCTACGACTTCTCCGGCGCGCTCACCCACCGATGCTGCCAGTTCACCCACGTTGTCACCCAGGTCGTCGGTGCTGACGCCAACCACGTCGCTGGCCGAGTCGGTAGCCTCACCCGCGGCATCGCCTACCTGCGATCCAACCCGTTGCACGTACTCCTGCGCCTTCTCCGCGCCTTGCTCTACGGCGGTCCTGGCCCGGTCGAGGCCTTGCGTTACCACCTCACGGGTACGCTGTATCGTCTGCTCGATTTCGGGACGGCGCTCCTCGATGACGTGCTGCGCCTGGTAAGCCAGCCCACCGGCGCGCTTCTGCGCCTCCCCCGACAGGTCGTCCACCCGCCTGCCAAGCTCGTCAAGCCGCTGCTTCATCTCGGCGCGCATCTGGCGCGTGCGCTCGTTGTTCGCCAGGGCCGCACCCACGCCAACCGCCAGCGCCCCCAGCGCGATAACTACGCCCAGCGCCTTGCTCAATCCATCGTCATCTTTATGCTCTGCCATGTCGGTTTCTCCTTAGTTGCTGAAACGTGAAACGCGATTCTGAAACGTGAAACGTGAAGCGTGGTGCGGCTTGTGAAATACGGTCAGTGATTTGGAACTTGTCACCTCAACCCCACCAGGTTTCACGTTTCAGAATCGCGTTTCAAAGTTCTATAGTCGCTTTACTAATGCTTTCATCAACCGGATAAATCTTGGCCCCGACTCTGCCGCCACCTTCAGCACGTCTTCGTGATTGACCGGCTCTTCGTTGTCGGGGAGCGCCATGTTGGTGATATTGGATATGCCTACAACCTTCATGCCACCATGTAGCGCCACTATCACTTCGGGCACGGTGGACATGCCAACCGCGTCCCCGCCCCACTGTCGTAGCGCCCGCATCTCGGCGCGGGTCTCGAAGTTCGGCCCGGCGAGCACAATGTATACGCCGCGCTTCAGGTCGAGGTTGCACTCGTCGGCGGCCTCTTGCGCCTTGCGGAGCAGGTCGGGGTCGTAGGCCGGGTCCATCGGCAGAAAGCGCGGCCCCAGGTCGGGGTCGTTAGAACCGATAAGGGGGTTCTGGCCGCCCCAGCCGAGCATGTTGATGTGGTCCTCTATCAGCATCAAGTCACCGGGTGTGAAGGCAGGATTGAGGCCACCGGCGGCGTTGGTCACCACCAGCGTGTGCGCCCCAAGCTCCTTCAGCACTCGCACCGGGAAGGTGGTCTGCTGCAAGCTAAGCCCCTCGTAAAAGTGGACCCGCCCCTGCATCACCGCCACCCTGGTGCCTTCCAGCGTGCCGAACACCAGCCTGCCCGCGTGCCCCACCACCGACGACTGCACGAAGCCCGGTATCTCCCCATACGGAACGGAGGTCACCGCATCCACTTCGTCGGCCAGCGCGCCCAACCCGGAGCCGAGTATGACCAGCACATCAGGCTGCCAGCCGTTGGGGAGTCGCTCCCTTACGGCGGCGGCGGACTGCTTAATGTTATCGGATAGTTCGCTCATGTAGACCTGCTCATTTTGATACTCACCCATACGCATACGACATGCTCTTAGGGTTTATGTCAACTCTATGCCAGGCTAGGCGGCTCTTCCTTCGCCGGGTCGCCCACGCCGCCACCCGTAGCCAGAGGGTCAGCGTTGGTGGTAGGGCCTGGGTCCGGTGCCGTACCGTCGCCACGCTTGAGGCCGTTGCCGTCTCGGCTCATCGACAGCGACACAAGCTCCGCGATGTCCATCAGGCGTATCTGGTCGCCCGCGTCCTTGCCCTTGATGCCGTCCTCGAACATGGAGGTGCAGAAGGGGCAGGAGGCGGCCAGCGTGGGCGCCCCCGTTTCCAGCGCGTCAGCCATGCGGTTCTGGTTCATGCGCCGCCCCACGTGCTCTTCCAGCCACATGCGCCCGCCACCGGCCCCGCAGCACAGGGCGTTGTTGCGGCTGCGCTTCATCTCCTTTAGCTCCACACCCGGTATCGCCTCAAGCACGGCGCGGGGAGCATCGTACACGTCGTTGTAGCGCCCCAGGTAGCAGGGGTCGTGGTACGTGATCGCCTGCTCGACCTTGTTGGCAAGCTGGATGCGCCCTTCTTTGATGAGGTCGTTGACGAACTCGGAGTGGTGCACCACCTCGTAGTTGCCGTCGAACTGCGGGTACTCGTTCTTGAGCGTGTTGAAGCAATGGGGGCAAGAGGTGAGCACCTTCTTCACCCCGTAGGTGTTGAACAGCTCGATATTGGCCTGCGCCATCATCTGGAACAGGTACTCGTTGCCGGGCCGCCGCGCGGGGTCGCCGCAACAGCTTTCCTCCTTGCCCAGTATGCCGAAGCGCACTCCCGCCTCCGTTAGCACCTGCGCCAGCGCCTGCGCTATCCTCTGGTTCCGGGCGTCGAACGAGCCGAGACAGCCGACGAAGTAGAGTACCTCGACCAAAGGCTCGGCCGATTTGGGATTTGGGATTTCGGATTTCGGATTTTGGGGTTCGGTTTCGGTGGTGATGGCAGGGTCGCCGTGGGATACGGCTTCGCGCTCCACTTTGGTTACGAGTTGGGGGGCGGCGAACAAGGGGCGGCCTTCTTCTTCGGCCTGGGCGTAGAGGTCGCTCAACGCGGGTACGTTGAGTCCGTTGGCCCAGGCGGCGCGCTGGGTGGCGGGGAACTCCCACGGGTTGCCGCGCTGCTCCAGGTTGCGGAAGAGGCGGTTGAACTCGCTGGGGAAGCGGCTCTCCTGCATGACGAGGTACTGGCGCATGCCCGTGATCTTGGGCACGTGCTCGATGAAAACGGGGCACGCCTCCATGCAGGCCCGGCAGGTGGTGCACGACCAGAGCGTCTCGTCCATGATCCAGCCGCCGACCAACGGTAGCTCCTCGGCCTGGTGGCCGGGGTCCTGCTCCGCGCCGCCTAGCTTGCCCATGGCCAGCATCTGCAACGGCCCCTTCTTCTCGACCTTGCCCAACTGCACCGGGGCTACTTCCAGGAAGTGCTCCTGCAAGTCGAGGATCAGCTTCTTGGGCGAGAGAGGCTTGTCGGTCAGCCACGCGGGGCAGGCGTCCTGGCAGCGCCCGCACTCAGTACAGGTCACGGTGTCCATCAGGTCTTTCCAGCCCAGGTCCTGTATCGAGGCCACACCCAACGTCTTCTCGTTCTCGATGCGCTCCTCGATGTCGGTTATCGGCTTCATCGCGCCCTTCGGCGTGAGGTCGTAGAAGAAGACGTTGAGGATGGAGGTGAGAATGTGCAGGTGCTTGGAGTAGACGATATAGACCAGGAAGCCGAGCACGATGAACAGGTGCACGAAGTACGACACGCCGTGGATGAAAATCTGCACGTCAGGACTCAGCCCGGCGAAGAGGCTGCCCACCGCGATGGAGAAGGGCCGCCACTCGGCAGGCTCGTCGCCCAGGTTGATGCGTATGCCCTGCAACACCAGCGCCGAAATCATCAGCAGCGAGATAGCACCCAGTATACCCAGCGCCCCCAGGCTGTCGGTAAGGCGCTCCGGCTTGGTCACCAACCTGCGCCAGAAGAAGGAGGCCATCGCGACCAGGACCAAGAACTGTATTATGTCAACGAAGAGCAGCCAGCCGGGGTTATCACTGAAGAAAGGCACGTGCAGGCCGGGGAAGAGACCCTGCGCGAACAGCACCAGTGTGGTCACCTGTATAACCAGGAAGCCGTAGAAGGTGAAGAAGTGCGCGATGCCCGCCCAGGTGTACGACTTGCGGTTGTACATGCGAAGCTGGCCGAAGACGTAGGTGCCCACCAGCTTGAGGCGGGTACCCCAGGCGTCTGTCCGCTTGTTGTCGGTGCCCAGCAGCGCGAACTGCACAAGCTGGTTCACCCTGAAGAGGAACCAGCCTACCGACACGAGCATCGGAACCACGAGCAGGAGGTAGAAGTACCACTCCGTTGTAGGTACCATGTGCGCTCCTTGTCAGGAAAGTGAGTGACGAGTGATACATGATTAGTAACTCGTAACGCGTAACCCGTAACTGGTCACGTCCCACTCGTAAAGAGGCTTGGAAAAGAGGGTGCGCTACTTTGCCGGGAGAATAGAAGTGGCGGATAGCAGCCCCTGCGAATGATGATAAACTATCCTGGGGTAAAGCTTCAAGAGTAGTATTGGCATGGCACGCCAGTCTGAGTCGGGTTGCAGCAATACACACCTCGCATAGTAGTCAGGAGATGCCCGGCGAAAGAGGGCATCCAGATGGAGCAAAGGCCGACGCCCGGCGATTGAAATCGCGGGCTACAGCTTGCAAAGTCCGCCCTGCGGCGGACTGCAACAGCAACATTTTCACCCTAAAAGAAGCACCCTACTATAAAGTCAGTCCCGCAGGGACTTCGCAAAGTGTAGCCCGCGATTTCAATCGCCGGGCGTCGGCCTTTGAACTCGTTCCTTCGGTGACGCCAATTGTTGGACGCCCTGTTCGGCAACAAGAACGAATTTTCCTGCCCCTGTTGCGGCGATAATTACGATATTCTATCCTCTCCACTAAGGCCCATACACCCAATACCTGTAACTAGCAAACCCCGGCCCCCCAGGATCAGCCGTCGCGTCCAGCCGAATGACCGTGCTATCCCCCGTGACGAACTCAGCCGGGATGGCGTACTCGTACTCCTGCCAACCTCCGCCGACCTCGTCAGTCATCTTCCAAACGCCCACCTGCCTGCCGTTAGCCGACACTACCACCGTCTGCTCGCCCTCCGGCCGCAGCCGCGTGCGCGATACCAGGGTGAGGGGCTGGCCGGGCACGCTCTTTACCGCGAACTCCTCCCAACCTGAGTGCCTGCGACCGCTCTCGCTAAGGGCGAATTCGTTGCCTTCGTAGAACGCCGTGGTGACGATGGACTTGGGCGCTGAGAAGGTGGACTGCCGAGCCGAAATGTCGTAGCCGTGCCGCTTCTCGTCGGCCACGTCGCCCACATTGAGCATGTCCAGGGGCTGTTTCTCTCGCTGTAGCACGTAAGTCTGCGACTCGCTCAGCAGCGCGTACTCCCAATTTACCCTGTAAAGCGTCTCCACGCTCCCCGCCGTGATGATGGGGTTCTGCACGCCTATGGAATACATGGGGGTAATCAGGCTACCGGCCACGCTCTCGTCCACGCCGTTGAGGAAGACGTTGGGGTGGATTAGCAGGTGGGTGGGGCGCTCCTGTTCGGGCATGGCCGCCAGCCTGTCGTAGATGGTGCCCCAACCGCCAAAGTAGGCCCCTTGCAGGCGGTTGTTGGTCAGCCCTATCAGGTCGATAACGTAGCGCTCGCTGATATACTTGTGCGCCCCGGTGTCGTTCACGCCTATGCGTGCGTCCGGCGCGGTGTACTGCTTCACCCACTCGCTGAAGGCCATCTGCTGGTGATAAATATCGCGGGCGCTATCCCCCAGGGCGAAGAAGTAGCTCACGAACTGCGGCAGGAGCATCACAGCCACGGCCGCCCCCGCCCACCACATGGGCCGCGAGCTATGCAGGGGCAGCACCACCGTCTCGCCCTTGTCCCTTAGTTCCGTTCTCGCCAGGCCGACCGCCAACACCGCCAACCTAACCAGGGCGACCACCCCAATCGCCAGGTAGAGCAGGAAGATGAAGTCGTAGGGCATGTGGTAGCGGTTGAAGTGGATGGGCGGCAGCATCAGCGCGAGCGCGGTACCGAGCAAGAAGGTAATCACCAGCGCGACGTGCACGAAGCGATATCGCGCGCCGCTCAACGCCACACCCGCGCCCAGTACGGCAACCGGCAGGGCGAGCAGCGGGAACGGCGACCTCCCAATCTCCAGCCCCAGGTATGTGTTCTTCACCTCGGTGATGGCCCAGCCCGCCGTGAGTGAAAGGTTCTCGTAGAAGGGCGCGTAAGGCAGGTACCATATGGACTTGGAGGCGGCGGTGTTGAACTGCAATTGCCCGGTCATGAGCAAGTTGGCGAGATAAGGTATCAGCCCTGCCATTACAGGCACCAGCAGCCACAGGTGTTGAGACTGAAGCCTCCCGGCGCGCCGCCACGCAAACACCAGCGCCAGCACGCACAGCACCGACATGATGATATGACCTTCCGGCCTCAGCAGCGCCGCGAGCGAGCCAACCACCGCGAGCCAGACGAACCGCCCCGCATCCAGATCCCGCGATAACAGCCAGAAGAACGCCACCAGCGAGAAGATGAAGAGGCCCGTCTCCATGCCCGACAAAAAGATGTAATTCAGCCTACCGTCGAGCAAGAGCAATATTGAGGCAAAGAGGGCCAGAGGACGCCCGCCGAGCCGCAACGCCAGCCCGTACAGGAGCAGCACGCTACCCAAATGCGCCAGGAAGTTGAGCAGGTCGGCAAAGAGCAGCGGCTTCTGGCCGTCAAGCCCCATGAGAAAAGCCGGCGCGAGCAGGAACGGGTATATGAAGGAACTGGCCCCGGACGAAGGCGGATCGCCTGTGTTGTACTCGAACGGGTGCCCGGCGGCCAACTGGCGGGCGTACTGGAAGTGGATAAAGGTGTCGTCCAGTGGCGGAGCCAGGCGGCCGTCAGCGCCCCACTGGCGAAACACGAAGGCCAGCACCGTCACCAGCAACGTGCCGAGCGCCAGCCAGAGCATATCATACCGCTGCGACAGCAGCCCCGTGCGTGCGCTCTCCACCGGCTGCTCGTCAACTGCCATCGGGGTGTAAGGGGTCATAGGCACGAATCCAGTATAACATCTTGAACTTCGGGAGGAGAGAATAGGCAGCACAAGAGTAGCAAGCGCGTATTGCAGGCGGTGGTAAACTTGTCATTACACAGAAGCTAGGCGGCAATTCAGCGGAGGTGCGGACGATGCCATCTCAGATGAAGTTCGGCATTATAACCATCCAGAACACAGATTGGCCGACAATCCTACATCGCTGGCAGTACTTAGAGCAACTAGGCTTCGATAGCGTTTGGGTAGCCGATCACTTCGTGAACCATCGCCAACCGCGCAGCCCGTGGCACGAAGCCTGGAGCCTGCTACCCGCGCTCGCCACCATGACAAGTACCATACGCTTTGGCACGCTCGTGAGTCCCTTCGCTCTGCGCAATCCTGCGATGTTAGCCCGGCAGGCGCTAACCGTAGACCACATTTCCAATGGCCGCTTGGAGCTAGGTCTCGGCACGGGTACGAGCCACGATGTTAGCTTTGCCATGCTAGGTATTCCAGACTATACCCCCGCCGAACGTGTGTCACGTTTCCGGGAGACAGTGGAGATAATTGACAGCATGCTGCGCAACGAAGTAACTACCTACGAGGGCAAGCACTACCAGGTGCACGGTCTGGTGACACGTCCCGCCCCTATCCAACAGCCCCGCATACCTATAACGATTGCCGCGCTCGGTCCTGCTATGCTAAAGATCACCGCTCAGTATGCCGATAGGTGGAACACATATGCCGCGGGCGTAGGGTCTCCGGAGGAAGCTGTAGAAGTTACCCGCCAGCGCAACGACATGCTCAATGAGTACTGCGCCCAGGTAGGTCGCGACCCCGGCGAAATTACCAAGTCATATCTGGTATATGGGCGTGTTGCAGGTGCTAGCCCATTTGAGTCCGCAGGTGCATTTGAGGATATGGTCGGCAACTACCGGGAAGCAGGCATGAACGAGATCATCTGCTACTACCCACCCTCCGAGTGGTACCCTCAAGGCAACTCAACCCAGAACGACACCTTCGAGCTCATAGCCACGGACCTGATACCCAAGCTGCGAGCAACTTAAACGCGCAAGGGCACGATGCATCGTGCCCCTACACTTTAACCTTGGCCCGCTCTTGGCGTCCTTGGCGTCTTTGGCGTCCTTGGCGTCTTGGCGGTTCCGTCTCCTCGCTATGCCGTACCCTTGCGCCGGTTGATCTCAGCAACCAATGCAGGCACTACCTGGTGCAGGTCGCCCACCACCGCCAAGTCGCAGAACTGGAAGATCGGCGCATTGGGGTCCTTGTTGATCGCAACGATGGTGCCGGAGGTCTGCATGCCCACCTTGTGCTGGATTTCCCCGGAGATACCCACCGCCACGTACAGCTTGGGCCGCACCGTCTTTCCGGTCTGTCCGATCTGGTACGAGTAGGGTATCCAGCCCATGTCCACAATGGCTCGGGTAGCGCCCACGGCCCCACCCAGCGAGTCGGCAAGCTCGCGCACCATGTCGAACTTTTCGGCGCTGCCCAGTCCGCGGCCACCCGCCACGATCACCTGCGCACCCGCAAGATCGGGCACCCCACCCTTCTCGGCCACGCTCTCCACCACGGTCATGCCGGGGGTCACATCGCCTGGTACAGGTGCCTGCTGCACGTTAGCCGCCGCACCCTCGCTGCGAGTGGCCGTAGCCACCCCTGGACGCACCACTGCCAACACCGTTTGCTCGCCTTCGGTCTTGAACTGCGCGCTCACCCGCAAAGAGCCGTTGAACGCGGGAGTAACAGCCGTAGCTTTGCCGCCATCTACGGTCACATCGACAGTGTCCGCGTTGATGCCCAGCCCCAGTCTGCCGCAGATGCGTCCCGCCCAGTCCTTGCCAAGCGGCGTGGAAGGCAGCAGCACCAGCCGCGGGTTGTGCTGGCTTATGAGGGCGGAAATGGCCGCCGCCGCCGGCCCGACGAGGTCGCTCTTGCAACGCTGGTCGGCCACGTAAAACACCTGCGATGCCCCGTACTGCCCCACCGTCTCAGCCGCCTCTCGCGGCCCAATCACGACAGCGCCACCCTGCCCGCCATACTGCCCGGCCAACTGCGCCGCCATGCTCGCAAGCTCCAGCCCCAGCCTCTTCGGCCTCCCGGCGGAGTCGGTCTCTACAATCGCCCAAACGTCATTGTTCGTAGCCACAATTCCTCCATTTCGGAATTGGGAATTCGGATTTCGGATTTACTAGGTATCCAACAATTCCGAAATCCGAATTCCCAAATTCCAAATCTAAATCAGCTTCTTGCTTTCAAGGAAATCGGCAATGGCTGCCGCCGTCGCCGCAGGGTCTTCCGCCTTGAGTACCTGGTTGGCGCGGGCGGTCTGCGGGCGCTCGGTGCCGGTGACCTGGCTTCTCGCCCCGGACAGACCTACCTCGGACGCGTCTATGCCGAGGCTAGCCATGTTATGGTTTGCGATTTCCTTCTTCTTGGCTTTCATGATGCCTGGTAGCGATGGGTAGCGCGGCTCGTTGGCCGTCTGCGTCACCGATACCACGCACGGCACCGGGGCCTCCACCACGTCGTAACCGACATCGCTGCCCCGCTTGCCTCTCACCTTGCCACCCTGCACGCTTACCTCGTTGATCCAGGTGACGGCGGGCAGGCCGAGCATCTCAGCGACCGCGTTGTAAATGATGCCGCCCCCCGCGTCGGTGCTCTGCGAGCCGAACATCACTACGTCGAATTGCAGGGTCTTGAGGGCGGCGGCCAGCACGCGGGCGGTCGCCCACATATCGGAGCCGTGGAGGGCGGGGTCGGACACCAGCACCGCGCGGTCAGCCCCCATAGCCAACCCCTTGCGGATCGTCTCGGTGCTGTTCTCAGGCCCCATGCACAGTAGGACGATCTCCCCGGTAGCGGCCCCACTCTCGCGTATGCGCAGGGCCTCCTCTATGGCGTACTCGTCCCAGGGGTTGATGACGGCTGCCACGGATGCGCGGTCGAGCGTGCCGTCGGACAGCAGTCTCTTCTCAGCCGTGGTATCAGGCACGGATTTCATGCATACTACTATATTCAACGCCGTTGTCTCCTATATTGATGCGGATTGGCAATTTCGCCGGACATTCGGTGAATCGTATCACAAGCCCCGCGTATGGTCAAGCAGGAGCCATGCCGAGACAGACAAGAGACGAAACCGCAAAGACGCAAAGAACGCAAAGGACGCGCTAAGATTGGTAAGTATTGTTCACCGCAGAGACGCAGAGAGCCTGCCCTGAGCGCAGCCGAAGGGACGCAGAGACCACGCAGAGAAGAATAGAGGGTGTTCTTACTATAGATTGCACTGTGCCGTAAGATGTGGCCCGTGCACTTGCGCAAACAACCAGAATCTCCGCGTAATCTCTGCGCCCTCTGCGTCTCTGCGGTGCAATTCTATGTTTCTTGAGAGGACCAGATGGACCTGGACGTAATAAGGAGGCAAATTGAAAGTAGCGCGCCCAACTTGCAGGTGCAGACCGTGCAATTCGAGGGTGAGGGCGACTTTTGCCGCGCGTACACGGTAAACGGTACGTGGATCTTCCGAGTCGCGTGGAACGAGGAAGGCTCACGTGCTCTTGAGCGAGAGATGGTCCTGCTGCCTGAACTGAAGAGAGTAGCAACACTACCCATACCAGACATCACTTACTCGGGGCGCTTACCGGATACTGGCTTCGCGTTCGTTGTGTACCCGCGCATACAGGGGACAGAGCTAACACCACAACGGCTGGCTGCGCTCGACACCATAAAGCAGGAACGTTGCGCGACGGAACTGGCTCGGTTTCTCCGAGAGATTCATTCCTTAGGTTCAGCGAGGGCCATGCAGCTTGGCGTTCTGCGATGTGGCTACCCATTCTGTAGGACGGAGGAAGGTATCGTACAAGGCCCAGCCGCCCTACGCTACAGGCTCGAACTCCAGAAGCTACTCAACTACCCGGAAATTGATGCGCACACAGGCGCTTACTTGCGCAACCTGATCGATAACCTGCTGGACCCGCTGGCACCCGGAGAGTTGCCCCAGGCACCCGTTCACGGCGACCTCTCGCCGGAGCACATCCGGTTCGATGAGACGATAGGCAGCATTACGGGGGTCATAGACTTCAGCGACGTGGTCGTAACCAGCCCGCTGCTCGACTTCGTGTACCTGTACCACGCCTACGGGGCAAACTTCCTCACTATGCTTGTTGGGCACTACGGGGTAGAGAACGCAGTAGCTACGGTGGAGCGAGTACGTTTGCTGCATCAATGGTACCTGGCGATACGGTTGTTGTGGGTGCTGGAGCACGATTATCAACCAGGTATTGAGCCACGATTGCAGGCGCTGAAGGGGGCAATAGCCTCCGCAGGCGACTTGACCTGATAACATCGGCCTCACGTCCTAATACTACCTGGGACTAAAGTACGCGTGCATAGCGTAGCAAAACGACCCACCCTTCTGTATAATAACGGCGATAAAGGAGGAACAGAGCCAATTGGGGGCTGCACCGGCCAACACCTACCGGCAGGCAGGAGTTGACATAGACGCGGGCGCAAGGACCGTGGGGTTGATGCGCGCGGCCATCAGGGGCACTTTCGGCCCCAACGTGCTCGCGGACCTCGGCCATTTCGGCGGCCTCTACGCCCTGGACCCCTCTACCGAGGACGGCCCCGTGCTGGTGGCGAGCGCCGACGGCGTGGGCACCAAGCTCAAGCTGGCTTTCGCGCTGGGCACGCACCGTCTCGTGGGGCACGACATCGTCAACCACTGCGTCAACGACATATTGGCGTGCGGCGCGCGGCCTCTCTTCTTCCTCGACTATGTAGCCGCGGGCAAGCTCGTACCCGAACAGACCGCCGAGGTAGTCACGGGCATGGCGGAAGCTTGCAGGGCTGCCGGTTGCGCGCTGCTGGGTGGCGAGACCGCCGAGATGCCGGGCATGTACGCGGCGGGCGAGTACGACGTGGCGGGCTTCATCGTGGGCATGGTGCAGCGCGACCGCATCTTGCTCGGCCACGATATAGAGCCGGGTGACGTGGTGATGGCGCTGACCTCCAACGGCCTGCACACCAACGGCTATTCACTGGCCCGCGAGGTGCTGGGCTTGAACGGCGACCCCGAACTGGCAAGGGAGCGGCTGGCCGAGCACAACAACGTGCTGGGCACCACGCTGGGCGAGGCGCTCACCCGGCCGCACGCTTCGTACTTGCACAGCATAGCGCCGCTGCTCGACCTGCCGGAGAGACCCATCAAGGGGATGGCGCACATCACGGGCGGGGGCCTGCTCGACAACATACCGCGAGTGCTGCCCGACGCCTGCGCCGTAGAGCTTGACACGGTGGCATGGAGCGTGCCTCCCATCTTCCGGCTGATTCAGCACGCGGGCGGCATCGAACCGGGCGAGATGGCGAGGGTGTTCAACATGGGCCTCGGCATGGTGCTCATCGTCTCGCCGGAGCATGCAGGGCTGGTCGAAAGCAGGCTACCGGAGGCAATCAGGGCGGGCAGGGTCGTGGCCTGGGAAGGTGGCGAACGCGTCAGCCTCCGTGACGAGCGGTAGCGGGATTGTGAAGGACCATGCACCGTTCAGGCTGGGCGTGCTGGTCTCCGGCAGGGGCACCAACCTGCAAGCAATCCTCGACGCGGTACAACGGGGAGAGCTACAGGTAGAGATAGCCCTGGTGGTGTGCAACCACAAAGAGGCAGGCGCAATCGAGCGGGCGCGGCAAGCGGGTGTGCCGGTCGAAGTGCATGAGTTGAGGGCTTATCCCTCAAGGCTGGCGCAGCAAGAGGGCATAGCGAGCCGGTTGGAGCAGGCAGGGGTGGACCTGGTGGTGTGCGCGGGGTGGGACAGGGTGCTGGAGCCGCAGGTAGTGAGGCGATTCGCGGGCCGGATGATGAACGTCCACCCGTCGCTCCTTCCCGCGTTCGGGGGCGGACTGCACGCGATAGAGGACGCGCTAGGGTACGGGGTGAAGATTACAGGCTGCACGGTGCACTTCGTCACCGAAGAGGTGGACACCGGCCCGATAATCTCACAGGCCGCCGTGCCGGTCCTGCCGGACGACACGTACGACACGCTAGCCGAGAGGATACACGCTGAAGAGCACCGCCTCCTGGTGGAAGCGATCAGGCTCTACAGCCAGGGCAAATTAGAGGTAGACGGAAGGTTGGTTCTGAAACGTGAAACGTGAAACGTGATGCGGTAGGGGCAACAAGGTCGCCTGTATAGCAACACAGTTTCACGAGAGACATCACGTTTCACGTTTCACGTTTCAGCTATGGGCAACATCGCACCGAACAACCTGGAACCGGAGCCGAGGCCCCACACGAGCCTGTACGTGAACGAGCACGACAGCAGGCGTATCGGGGCGCAACTCGACCGTGTATTATTAGAGGCGGGGGCGAACCTCACGCTGCTGCTCGACAAGAGCGGCGAGGTGATAGCGGCCAGGGGGGAAAAGCTGCCGAGCGACCTCACGATCATGGGGGCGCTGCTGGCGGGTACGTTCGCCACTTCCCGCGAAGTGGCCCGCATGATGAACGACAACAGCTTCAGGACGCTCGTGCAGCAGGGGATGCGCGAGAACACCCTGACCGAGCTTGTGGGGGAGTCTTGGATAGTGGTGGTCATGTTCGACAAGAGCACGCACATCGGCCTGGTAAAGGACATGTGCCGCCAGATTACACCGGAATTGGAAGCCGTGCTGTTGCAGGTCCAGCGCCGCAGCCGCAACATGAGCGGACTGAACCCCTCATTCCGCACATCAATTGAGGATACGATAGACCTGCTGTTCAAAGACTGATTTGGGAATTGGGATTTCGGATTTCGGATTTAGATGGATACCTAACTA
>JALZHG010000001.1:58233-149941 GCA_030914045.1 Chloroflexota bacterium
CCCAATTCCCAAATGGAGGAACCATGGCCCTGATAAACGTTGCAGCCAGAGAGATACATTGCAAGCTCGTGTACTACGGGCCGGGTCTCTCGGGCAAGACCACGAACCTGAAATACATCTACTCGACGGTGCCTGGACAGGCAAGAGGCGACCTGCTCTCCATCGACACGGAGACCGAGCGCACGCTGTTCTTCGACTTCCTGCCGCTCGACCTGGGCCGGGTGCACGGCTACCAGGTGCGCTTCCACATATACACCGTGCCCGGCCAGGTACTCTACGAGCGGACGCGAGTCGCGGTGCTCAACGGCTCTGATGGCGTGGTCTTCGTGGCCGACTCGCAACGCGCCAAGCTGGCCGAGAACGTGCGCTCGTTGCAGGAGCTTGCCCGCAACCTCACCCAGCAGGGCAAGCGCTTCCTGGAGTTCCCCCTCGTCATGCAGTACAACAAGCGCGACATGCCCGACGTGCTGCCCCTCCAGACGTTAGAGAAGTACCTCAATTCCATGCACGTACCGGCGTTCGAGGCTGTGGCCTCCAAGGGGGTGGGCGTGTTCGACACGCTAAGGACGATCAGCAAGCTGGTGATTAGCAAGCTGTAATTTACGGGGTTGACAAGGTGTTCCCCTTGTGGTAATATAGTTAGTATGCAAAGCATTAGCAGCCAAAGCGATTTGAGTGAGCAGGCCAGTGTAGAGGATTGGGAACTCTTGGCCCAGTTCAGCCAGGCTTACCGCAACCTGTCCGACTCCTTCATGGATCAGATCGGCATGCATCGCGCGCAATCTGGCTTGCTCTGCCGCCTTTACGTTCAGGATGGTATGACGCAATCGGAGATCGCTGAGCAACTAGGCGTGCAAGGCGCAACTGTTACCAGCATTCTGCAACGCATGGAAGAGGCGGGGCTGGTTACCCGCCGCCGCGATCCTGAAGATAACCGCCTGGTGCGTGTCTATCTGACGCCCGAAGGTAAAGCGAAGGAGCGTGCTATAACCGAGCAGTTCATGAAGTTGCAAGGTGCGGTGTTCGAGGGACTTGATGAAGGCCAGCGCGCCACGCTGCGACAAATGCTGCGGCAGATGCTGCATAGCATGAACGTACAAGCTTAGGGCAGATATTTTTTTGCCCATATACTTAGTATACTAAGTGTTAGTAAGCATATCGTTTGTGTTCTAACCTACCAATTCGTAATTCACAAAAGGAGCTTAGGAGAAATGAAAGCAATACGCATTAATGAATGGGGCCAGCCCATCCAGGTAGAGGACGTTCCCACACCAACGCCCGGCAATGACGAGGTGCTGGTGCGGGTGCGGGCAGCAGGTGTCAACAAGGTAGATTGGACTGTTGCCGAAGGCTATCTGCAGGGAATGTTGACGGCACCACTCACGCTCGGCACAGACTTCGCTGGTGAGGTGGTCGAGACGGGCAGCGACGTAACTCGCTTCAAGGCTGGCGATGAAGTATACGGCTTCGTACTCCCCGGACAAGGCGGTACATTTGCCGAGTACGTGGCGGTCAAAGAGAGCGTGGTTGCCCTCAAGCCGAAGTCGCTCGACTTCGTGCAGGCAGCCGGTGTGCCCCTGGGCGGCATGACGGCCTGGCAGCTCCTCTTTGACGTTGGGCAGGTGCAGCCGGGCGAGCGTGTGCTTATCCACGGCGCGGGTGGCGGGGTGGGCACTTTTGCTACTCAGCTAGCCAAGAACCACGGCGCTTACGTCATCGGTATAGCGGGAGAGGACAAGGCAGAGCACCTTCGCAAGCTGGGTATCGATGAGCATCACAACGGCCAGTTTGAAGAGGCGGTGCGTGATATAGACGTGGTTATCGACACTGTGGGTGGCGACACCCCGCAACGCTCCTATGGTGTACTGAAGGACGGCGGACGGCTGGGGACCTCGGCCACAATGCTGGCACCTGAAGAGGTACAGGCTCAAGCGGACAGTCGTGGTATTCGCGCCTCCGGTATATGGGCGATGTCAAACCCGGAGCAGCTTGCCCAGCTCGCCGAGCTAATAGACGCCGGCAAGGTGAAGGTGTTTGTGGACAGCACCTACCCTCTTGAGGAGGCCGAGGCTGCCCTTGACCATGTGAAGAGCGGTCATCCAACGGGCAAGGTCGTGCTCGTGGTCTCGTGAGTCTGCGGAGCACTATTGAAGTCAAGGAGCAAACAGTTGGAACTTGGAATACTATCGCTGAGCGACCTGCAAACCAGCCTGGACACAGGCCAGCCCGTCTCAGCCGCAGAGCGCAGCGACGACATCATCAGCTATGCGGTACTTGCCGATAAGCTCGGCCTCGATCTATTCGCCCTGGGCGAGCACCACACACTTGACTTCGCCGTATCGTCTCCAGCCGTGGTGCTGGCGACGATCGCGGCGAGGACCGAGCGCATACGCCTTACCAGCGCAGTTACCGTGTTGAGCGTGCACGACCCTGTGCGCGTTTACCAGGACTTCGCCCAGCTCGACCTGGTCAGCCACGGCCGCGCCGAGATCATCGCTGGACGCAGCGCCTTTACCGAGCCGTTCGCTATCTTTGGAGCGCGGCTGCACGATTATGATGCGCTGTTCGGCGAGAAACTGGAGCTACTGATTAAGCTGCGCGAACAAAGTCACATCACCTGGTCGGGTCGCTTCCGTCCGCCACTGGACGATGCACCCATCGCGCCACGCGCTATGCAGGAGCCTCTTCCCGTCTGGATAGGAGTAGGTGGATCGCCCGAGAGTGCAGAGCGCGCCGGTCGCCTTGGGCTGCCGATGGTGCTTGGCTATATCGGCGGCCCGTTGAACTCCGCACAGCGAGCAGTTGACATCTACCGCGCCGCCGGCGAGCGTGCGGGTCACCCTGAGAAGTTGCGCCTGGGCATATCGACCCACTTCTTCGCGGGAGCCACTCCCGAGGCGGCCAGGTCAGTGTACCCCTATTACCACGAGTACCTGCGTCCAAAGCCACCGACCGGGCGAGGCTTCTTCATCAATCGTGCCAGTTTCCTGGCAGGTACCGCGCGCGGCCAGGCGATTATGATCGGGTCGAGCGAGGAATTGATGGAGAAGATCCTTGATGCACACCAGCTGCTGGGCATCGACCGCTTCTTTGGTCAGGTCGATTGGGGTGGATTGCCTCGCGAAATGGTTGAAGAGTCAATCACGCGCTTAGCCACCGAGATCGCCCCGGCAGTAAGGTCGGCCACAACTCCGGCCCCAGCGGCCTCAGCCACCAGGTGAAGATGCTTGTGAGTAGACAAGAGTAGGGACATCGTAACTATAGGGCGACAGAGATAATTGCACTGCCGTACCTGGTTGCAAGTCCATCGGACGTAGGGTGCGGTTTGGTGCGAATAATGCAGAGGGGACTGTGCTGTACAGGTGAGGTGCTTAGAGGGCTTCCGACACAGTACAATAGGGTAGTGCAAATATATCTGGCTGATTGGGTAACCGTAGGCTGGTGCAATTATTTCTGACCGATATGGGGTTGTAGGGTACTGCAAGTATATGTGGCCGATATGGGATACCCTGTTAGGGTAATGCAAATATATCTGTCGGGGTTGGTTCCCACAGCGGAACTTTGGCCAGCCAGTGCAAATATATCTGTCGTGTGCTACTGCCGCTAGGCGTAGTCTGCTGCACATATATCTGGCATCATGCAGTAGTTGTTCAGCCCGCGCAGGTACAGGCATGTATGGCATGAAATCCCGAGATGTGCTGATAATCGCCATAACTGTAACCCTGCTCCTCCTCAGCCATCTGGTAACGCCTGCTGCAGTTGCGTGCAAATGTGGACGTGCCCTGTCTGACGGCTCGACCCCAACACCAAGGCAACAGATGGAAGGCTACGATGCAGTATTTGTTGGGAAGGTTATCAGTGTTGGAGACGAGCCGGAAAACGGCATCTGGAGAGGGACCAAAGCCGTCTTAGAAGTAGAACGGGCGTGGAAAGGGGCAACCCAGACACAGGTAGTCGTCCACACGGGGCCACAACAGTGCTGCAATTGCAGTGTTTCTTTTGATGAAGGAGAACGCTGGCTAGTTTACGCCAGATCAGATACAGAAAATCAGCTTTCCACAGTAACATGCGACCCCACACGCATTGGTGACGTATCACCAGCGCTCATCGCTCAATTGGGAGAGGGCTACACTCCTACTGAGAAAGTGCAACTCGCAGACCCAAGAACTTCTCCATTGTATTTCCGCATCGTCATTGGGGTAGCTATTGTTGGTAGCCTGCTTGTCCTCACTCTCAGGATCGCAAGACGAAGCTTCCGGCATTAGCAATCGTTTTCATAAATAAAGAGCCAGAAGGTTTGTCCTCTCTGACTCTTTATTCATTTCAGCAAGAGTGCCACTCATAGACCTGCGATATTCTCAACATGGCTGCTGACCCACTTGTAGATCCGGTCTGTGCCCGTGATGAGCATCTTCGAGCAACTTGCGAATGCCTTCGCGAGTGATGGGCGTGGGATTGTCATAAGGGTTGCGGGTGGCAAGCTCGGCTGCTTCGTCCAGGTCGCGGGCTTTCATGCCAATGTCCTTCAGCGCTGTTTTGGCCCCTACTGCCACCACCAGATCGTATATGGCCGAGGGCACGTCGTCCCCGGCCCCCAGACCCAGAGCACTCGCCATTCTCCTCATTGCTTCAGGTGCAGTCGGTGCGTTGTACCGTGTCGCGTGAGGCAAAATCACGGCGTGGACCTCCGCATGCGGCAAGTTGTAAGTGCCTCCAAGCGTGTGACATAGCTTGTGGTGCAGCCCCATGCTCACGGCACCCAGCGACGACCCCGCCAGCCACGCTCCATAGAGTGCCCGCGACCGCGCCTGTAGGTTAGCAGGTTCTTTCACCACCACAGGCAGGCTCTCTGCCAACGCACGCGCCCCTTCCTCGGCTATGAGCGAGACGATAGGGTTGCCGTCAGGCGCGTAGAGGGCTTCGACACAGTGCGCCAGTGCGTTGATGCCGCTCGGTCCGGACACGGCAGCGGGCAGATCGACCGTGAGTGCCGGGTCGTAGATGACCGTCCTGGGGAGCACCCTCACGTCGCGCCCGGTCTTCTTCAAGCCACCCTCGGTCAAGCCCCAGATGGGCGTCATCTCCGAGCCGGAGTAAGTGGTCGGTATGGCGAGGATGGGCAGGCTCGAGTGCAGCGCTATTGCCTTGCCGAGGCCGATTGTGGAGCCGCCACCCACCGCCACGCAACAGTCAGCTTGGAGGCGGGAAGCCTCTCCCCTGGCGTCCTCGGCGGTCTCCACCGGCACGTGCATAGCCGCCCGGTCGTAGATGCCAACTGCCCGCTCTGCCAGCCGCTCGGATATGACCTGGGCCAGGGGGCGTTGGCCCGACGTGCACAACACCAGAACGCGGCTCGACCCCAGGCGCTCCACTTCCTCACCCAGCCTCTCGACGCTGCCAACGCCAAAAATGACACGGCTGGGCAGGGCCTGGTATGTGAAGGCGAGCGGTTCCGCTACCATTCAGGGCTACAGCCGGGACTCTGGCTCGTGCCCATCCTGCGCGCCGTCTTCCGTCGTAGGTGCGTTTGCACCTACCGGGACAGCCGGGGCGGGTGGTTGCGGCGCTCTCCTGGCTACCAGTTCCAGCAGTGCGTCTGCCAGGTGCTCGTCCGCGATGGCGTAGGCCCCGGCGGCCACCCGGATGTGGTGCGCCGCCGCCAGCACGTCGCTATGGGTATACCCCACGGGCGGCTCGAACTTGTAAGATGCCAGCTCCAGCAACTGCCCGTTGGGGTCGCGGAAGTAGATTGAGTCCATGAAGCCCCGGTCGATAGGACCTGTGTTCGGGATGCCTAGCTCCTCCAGACGCCGGGCGACCTGGGTGTAAGTGGCGCGGGACACGTTGAAGGCCAGGTGGTGCAGGTTGCCGATACCCTCCGGGTTGGGAGTGGGGTCGTTCTGCCGCGTAGGACGCACGAAGAAGGTCAGCAACCGCCCGTCGCCGGGGTCGAAGTAGAGGTGCGTCTCCTCCGGCACGTCAAGGTTCGGCTGCTCGAACACGAACGGCATGCCCAGCACGCCTTCATAGAACTCTATAGTGGCTTCCCGGTTAGACCCCACCAGCGTGATGTGGTGTACCCCTTGCGTTTGAATGATTGCCATGCTCGTCTTCCCTTCTGAGTTGTTAGTTGTTAGTTGTTAGTTGTTAGTTGTTAGTTGTTATATGCCATCTTACCGGTAGTATGGCCGAATATCAGCACCCAAAGCCCCCCTTTGTCATTCTGAGCGTAGCGAAGAATCAGGTGGGGAGGGACGCTGTTGAACTACAGTCACCGACTCCCCCTTTGTCATTCTGAACGCAGTGAAGAATCTCGTCCCTCTGCACCCAAATACCACCTTTCCCACAGCCACACGGTACCATAAGAAAGAAGAAACATCCTGGTGTTGGACGAGATTCTTCACTGCGTTCAGAATGACAAAGGGGGGCTTTGGGTGCTCTCCTCAGACTCCATATTCATTGAATCCCTTTTAGCGGAAGATGCCTGGGGCACCGCTCCGCACTTTTGAATACCCTCCTTGCTACAAAAGCAGTCTAGCACTAAACTTTTCTCACGACAATGCTTATGTGCCACTCTATGAAAATCGCATAAATAACTACCCACTTGTAGCACTTTGCCTTGACCGCATCTATAGGTAGTCGCTATAGTAGACTGGGTGCATGCCCAACATACGTAGCACAACGGACAGAGTACCCGCAAATTACTTTTGGCGAACCCTGTCGAGCCTGCATGTTTTACATCAGGGTGCGGTGCAGAGGGAGACGACTGGATGCAGAATGAGAACGTAGCCGAGGGCGCGCAGGGCGAGGCAGAGGCCCCTCGCTTTATACAGTACATCTTCTTCAAGGCCGACCCCCTCTGGCGGCGGTTGCCCGAGGAAGAGCGCACCCGTGGTAGGCGTGAGTTCGCGCAGGTGGTCGAGGGCACAGCCGGGGTCAAGACGTTTGCCTACAGCACCCTGGGCCTGAAAGTGGACGCCGATTTCATGCTGTGGCGCATAGCCGACTCGCTGGACGACTTGCAAGAGATGCTCGCGGCGCTGTTGCAGACGGGGTTAGGTAAGTACGTACAGGTCACTCACTCTCTCTTTGGCATGACCAGGCCCTCCGTTTATACGAAGCGCCGGACCACTCAAGAACAGGCTATTGACGAGCAGGAGAGGTTGCGGTACTTCACCGTCTACCCGTTTAGCAAGACCACCGAGTGGTACCTGATGAGCAAGGAAGCGCGCCAGGGCATGATGAACGAGCACATGCGCGTCGGGCACGAGTACGCGAAGGTGCGCCAGGTGCTCCTCTACACCACAGGCCTGGACGACCAGGAGTTCGTGGTGGCCTACGAGACCGACGACCTCTACTCTTACCAGGGCCTGCTCATCGCCCTGCGCTCCACCGAGGCCCGTCGCTACACCCTCAAAGACCAGCCGATCTTCACGGCCATCTACCGCCCCCTGCCGGAAACTCTTGCCCTGCTCGGGTAGGCACGAAAGGAACCTTCCACTAAATGTCTATTGCCAACACGAGATTTATGAAAGCCTGCCGCCTGGAGCGAGCCGATACCACCCCCGTGTGGTTCATGCGCCAGGCCGGGCGGGTCTTGCCCGAGTACCGCAAGATACGTGAGAGCTACAACCTGCTGGAGATTTGCAAGCAGCCGGAGCTGTGCGCCGAAGTGACGCTACAGCCTGTGCGCCGCCTGGGTGTGGACGCCGCCGTGATGTTCGCCGACATCATGCTGCCGCTCATGGGCATAGGGGTCGATCTGCAATTGGTGGACGGTGTTGGCCCGGTGATTGCCGCGCCTATCGTGGACATGTCGGGGGTTGAGGCGTTGCGCCCCATCGTGCCTGAGGAGGACGTGCCGTTCGTAATTGAAGCGGTGCGCGCCGCCAAGCGCGAGTTGGGCGACAAGACCCCGCTCATCGGCTTTTCCGGCGCGCCCTTCACGCTGGCGGCCTACTTGATTGAGGGCAAGCCGTCACGCGAGTTCGCTAAGACCAAGGCGATGATGTACGGCGCGCCTGAAGTGTGGCACGCCTTGATGCAGCGTCTCACCGACATAATGGTGCCCTACCTGCACGCCAAGCTGGACGCCGGGGCCGACGCTCTACAGCTATTCGATAGCTGGGTGGGCGCGCTCAGCCCCCGCGACTACGCCGAGTACGTGCAGCCGTACTCCCGCCGCATCATTGCCTCGTTGCGGGCGCGCGGGGTGCCCTTCATTCACTTCGGCACGGGCACCGCTACCCTGCTAGACCAGATGAAGACCGACGGTGGCACCACCATCGGCGTAGATTGGCGCATCCCGCTCGACGTGGCCTGGGAGCGCATTGGCTACGACCTGGGGATACAGGGCAACCTCGATCCTTGCACCCTGCTAGGTCCGGTAGAGGTGATGGAGGAGCAGGCCCTGGACGTGCTGAGTAGAGCGACGGGTAGGCCGGGCCACATATTCAACCTGGGGCACGGCGTCATGCCTGAGACTCCCCTGGACAACCTGATGCGCCTGGTAGATTTCGTGCACGAGCAAGGCGCTGTGGTTAGAGAGCCTCAACTGGCGGGCGCATGAGAGAGGAAGGGCAAATGTCGCCGGACGATAGACCCATAGGCGTGCTGCTGATGGCATACGGCACGCCGCAGGACCCAAGCGAGGTAGAGCCGTACTTCACGCACATACGCGGCGGGCGCACACCTTCACCTGAAGCGGTGGCGGGCCTCCAACGGCGCTACATGCAGGTGGGCGGCAAGACCCCACTGCTCGAAATCACCAACGAAGTCGCTCGCAAGCTGGAAGAGAGGCTCAACCACGAGGGCGGCAGCTTCAGGGTGTACGCGGGCATGAAGCACTGGCACCCCTTCATCGGTGACGTGATGGAGCAGATGCAGGCCGACGGCGTGCAACGTGTGGTGGCTTTCGCGCTAGCCCCCCACTGCTCGCGCATCAGCCTGGGAGGCTACCGCAAGGCGGTCGAGGAGGCCCAGTCGCTCCTGGGCAACCCGTTCGACATACCCTTCGCCAAGTGCTGGCACCACAACGAGCAGTGGCGCGACATGATGGCAGACTACGTGCGCCAGGGGTTGGAGCAGTTCCCGGCGGACGCGCGCGGCAGCGTTACGGTCGTGTTTAGCGCCCACAGCCTTCCTGAGCGCATCCGCACCTGGGAGGACCCCTACGAGCGGCAGCTATTGGAGAGCAGCGCGGACGTAGCGGCGAGGGCGGGCGTCACCAACTGGCGGTTCGCCTTCCAGAGCGAGGGGCACACCGGGGAGCCGTGGCTGGGGCCGGATATCGTCAGCTTCCTGGAAGCACTGCACGGAGAAGGCGTGCGCGATGTATTGAGCGTGCCGCTCGGCTTCGTGTCAGACCACCTGGAGATACTCTTCGACATCGACATCGAGGCGAAGGACAAAGCGCGGGAGCTAGGCATGACCCTCTACCGCACGCAGATGCCCAACGCCAGGCCCGAGTTCATCGAGGTGCTGGCCTCAGTCGTGGAAGAAAACCTGCGAGCGCCCGTCGCTTGCTGGTGCTACCCCGACCTCGTTGCGGCTCCTCTCCCGATAATGGCAGCAAGGAAGTAGGAGTATAATGCGTCCTACCCCCGCCCCTGTGTCCGCAGAGAAACGCCTGCTAACCATCGGCACGCGGTCCAGCAAGCTCGCGCTGGTGCAGGCCGAGCTGGTGCGTGCCGCCCTCCTCAACGTGCGGCCGGACCTGGACGTGAGGCTGGAGCACATCACCACCAAAGGCGACGTGGTGCAGGACCGCCCCTTGAGCGAGATTGGCGGCAATGGCCTGTTCGTGACGCAGATTGAGGAAGCGTTGCGGGCTGGCACAGTGGACGTAGCGGTGCACAGCGCCAAGGACCTTGCCTCCACGCTGCCCCCGGACATGTCGCTGGGGGCCTTCTTACCAAGAGCCGACGCCCGCGACGTGCTGGTATCCAGGGACGGCGCTACCCTTTCGGAGTTGCCGCCGGGTGCGAGGGTAGGCACCAGCAGCCCACGCCGGACGTGCCAGGTCCGAGCTATGCGGCCCGACCTGACGGTGCTGGATATACGCGGCAACGTGGACACCCGCCTCCGCAAGCTACGTGATGGGCACTACGACGCCATCGTGCTGGCGGCGGCGGGCCTGGCGCGGCTAGGCATGCTCGACTGCGTAACCGAGTGGTTCCCCACCGACGTGATGATACCCGCCGTAGCCCAGGGCGCATTGGCCGTCGAAGTGCGCGCTGGCGATGCTTTCACACGCGAGTTGGCAAGCAAGATCAACGACCCCCTTACCGCTACCGTTGTGCGTGCCGAGCGAGCGTTCCTGGCGCGCATCGGAGGGGGGTGCTCGCTCCCCATTGGCGCTTATGCGACGGTTGCTGGCGGAGAGATACGTATCGTTGGCATGATAGGCTCGGTCGAGGGGCGAGTGCTACGTGGCGTGCAGGTAGGCGCTGAAAGCGAACCAGAGCAGGCGGGCGCACGTCTCGCGGAGCAACTTCTCGACAGGGGCGGGCGCAAGCTTATAGCGGCGGAAGAGGCAAGGTCGCGTGGTTGACAGCCATCAGGTAGTGGCCGGGCCGGACCTCCCCCTGCTCGGCAGGAGGATAGCGGTCACGCGTGCGGGAGAGCAGGCGGGCGAACTCATTACCAGCCTGCGGGCGCTTGGGGCCACCCCCATAGAGTGCCCCGCCATCTCCATCGCCCCGCTGCTGGACTTCACCGAACTTGACACCGCTGTCTCACAGCTTGAGAGCTACGACTGGGTCGTCTTTACCAGCGTCAACGGCGTGGCGGCGGTGGCCTCTCGCATGCAAACGCTCGGCAAGGATAAATCGGCGCTGTGTAGTCGCAAGCTGGCGGTAATCGGCCCCGCCACGCGAGAAGCCCTGGTAGAGTTGGGCTGCCAACCCGATTTCATGCCCGACAGCTACGTGGCCGAGTCAATTGTCGAGCAGATAGGCGGCGTTAGTGGGTGCAGGGTACTGCTGCCGCGAGCCGACATAGCCCGCAAGGCGTTGGGCGCGGGCCTGCGGGAGAAAGGCGCGCTGGTAGACGAAGTTGACGCATACCGCACGATAACGGGTAGCGGCATCCCCACGCTCGCGGACCTGTTGCGGCAAGGCGGTGCGGATGCCGTTACGTTCACCAGCTCGTCCACGGTGCGCTATACGGTAGAAGGCCTGGTAGCCTCCGGCTGGCAAGCGGAGCGTGCGGTGGAGTTGCTGAACGGCACCGCCATAGTGTGCATAGGGCCAATCACGGCGCAGACC
Organism: Chloroflexota bacterium; assembly: GCA_030914045.1. GTDB lineage: Bacteria > Chloroflexota > Chloroflexia > QHBQ01 > JADMIH01 > JADMIH01. Next base: position 69,501 of record JALZHG010000001.1, read on the forward strand.
GCGCGGGAGTACGGCCTGAAAGTAGCGGCGGTGGCAGACGAGTACACTGCGACCGGGTTGGTTGAGGCTCTGGTCCGGCTGTTCGGCACTGGTGAAGGAGGGAAGTAACTGATGCTCGAAATGGAAAAGACAAAGACCGATGCGCACAACCTTCCGCATCGACCCCGCCGGTTGCGCCGCAGTGCCACGTTGCGTCGCATGGTGCGCGAGACCGTGCTGAGCGTTGATGACTTCATACTCCCCCTGTTCGTCACCGAGGGCACAGGCGTCGAGCGGCCCATAAGCTCCATGCCAGGGCACTCCCAGCGCTCGGTCGATCTGCTGGCGAGGGAGGTTGACGAGGCGGCGGAGCTTGGCATACCGGCGTTGCTCCTGTTCGGCATACCGGCCGCCAAGGACGGCATTGGCAGTGGAGCCTGGGACGAGCGCGGCCCCGTGCAGCGAGCCATCGCCGCGATCAAGCAGCGCGCCCCTGAGATGCTGGTAATAGCCGACGTTTGCCTGTGCGAGTACACCGACCACGGCCATTGTGGCGTGCTGTCTCCCACGGGCGAGGTGCTAAACGACGACACGCTCGATTTGTTGGCGCGTTCGGCGGTGTCGTTCGCGGACGCGGGGGCCCATATCGTAGCTCCGAGCGCCATGATGGACGGGCAGGTTGCGGCCATTCGCGCCCGCCTGGACTCCACCGGGCACAGCGACGTGGCGATACTGGCATACGCGGCCAAGTTCGCCTCGGCCTTCTACGGGCCGTTCCGAGAGGCCGCCGAGTCCGCCCCACGGTTCGGGGACCGCAAAGCCTACCAGATGGACCCCGCCAACGGCAGAGAGGCGTTGCGTGAGGTGGAGCTCGACGTGCAGGAAGGGGCGGACATGCTGATGGTGAAGCCCGCAGGCCCCTATCTCGACATCATCCGCCAGGTGCGCGACAGGTACGACCTGACATTAGCGGCCTACCAGGTCAGCGGGGAGTACGCCATGCTCAAAGCGGCCGCACAGAACGGCTGGCTGGACGAGCGCCGCGCCGCCCTGGAAAGCCTCACGGGCATCAAGCGCGCCGGGGCGGACCTGGTAATCACCTACTATGCAAAGCAGGCCGCCAGGTGGCTCTCGGAGCAGGCTTAGACCGAGGCGGACCTAGTCGCCACCCTCAGAGCCGGCCTGTGAAGGGCGCGAGGCACGCATCGCTTCGTCCAGCTTCTCCTCCAGCCAAAGGCTCGCCAGCGCCTCCACGCTAGCGCCCTCTCGCGCCGCGAAGCCCCGCATCAGCCGAGCGTGCTCGCGCCGGACTTCCACCTCCAACGTTACCATCTCTCCGGAATCGCCGCCCTGCGCTTCGGGCTTCTGGCTGTTTGTCATCTAAGTCTCCTTCAGGGATGTTGTTTAGAACCAACGCTAATGCGGACGTTGAATGAGTGCACCCAAGCCCCAACCTTATCATTCTGAGCGTAGCGAAGAATCTCGTCCCTCAGGATACTGTAACACTTTTCCTACGTCCACACTGTCCCAAGAGAAAGATGGGACACCTCGGTAAAGGACGAGATTTCTCACTGCGTTCGAAATGACAAGGGCGGGGCTTCGGTGCTATAAGAAGAGAGTTGTTTTAGGGGTTAGGGATGAGCTTCTTCGCCACGCTCAGAATGACAAGGTTGGGGCTTGGGTTGTGTGATGTGCGAGACCCTACTGTAGAGGGTTTCTAACTGCGCTCTACGGGTGGATGTCCGCGCCTATCTCTTGCAGCACGGTAGGGTTCAGCCATACGGGGGTGGCCTCAGGCGAATTTACCGGCCGCACGCCCACGTAGACCTGGCTGCCAAGTTCGCGGGCGTCCACAAGGTCAACCTGTACCCCGGCGTCGGTGCGGAGCACGCGGCTGCGCAGGTAGTAGTCGTCCACCCAACCCACCGCCTGGGGATTGCCGAGTAGCTGCACCCGAATCCACTCGCCGCGCTGGTCTACCACACGCGCGAAGGTGCCGTCGGGCGTGCGGGCTACAACGGTATCACCTTGCGGGGCGCTGAACAGCGACACTGATGGCTCTTGCAAAAGCCCGTGGTCGTCCCGCCCGCTGATCATCACGACCATGCCCGTAGCGCGCTGCTGTGCGTTGACCAGTAGAGTACCCTGTGACAAACCCGCCACGACCCACCCTAACAAGACGCCCATACCCAGGAGGACCACCCCTAGCGCGATCAAGCGTGCGGTCCTTCCGCCCGGAAGCCTGTGGAGCCACTTCTCAGGCTCCACAGGCTTCACAGGTTTCACAGATTGTTCAGGCTTTGCGAGTCTCGCGGGCATCAAGGGCAGGTGTTAGGATTGGCGGTGCCCTTGCTCACGTTGGTGGAGATGGTCCCGCACCAGCTACCACCGTTCCCCGTGCGGCGGAACACCTTGTCATACTGCGTGCTGCCCAGGCTGTAGGAGGTCGAGTCGTATACCGTCTCAACTCCACCCACGATGCTCAGGAAGCGCACCGAGTCGGACCCAGTGTTGTTGAGGAAGCCGCTAGTGATGTCCATCACGTAGTAGCCGCCCGCCGAGATGGTGGTGTTGGCCGGTATCTGCTTCGGAGAGCCGCCACCCGCCGCCACGTCGTCCAGGTACAGGCCGCCGATATTGATGCTGTTGGCCGACGGGTTGTACAGCTCGATCCATTCCATAGTATGAGTGGTCTGGGGAGCCATCAGATACTCGTTGATTACCACCGAGGAAGGGCCGGCGGGTGTCGCTGTCGCGGTAGGCGTGTTGGTGGGGGTATTGGTAGGCGTCGGGGTGTTGGTAGGTGTGGCGGTGGGGGTATGGGCGTAGGCGGCATAGGAGCGCGAGCCGCTATCGTAGTAGATCGTGTAGCCGGTGCCGGTGTTGGTGGTGCGCAACACCACGTCGCCGTTCGAGTTCAGCATGCCGGTGTAATCGGTCAGCGTGGTGCCGTCCGACTGGTACTGGTCGCAAGGGTTGTTCGCCAGGTAGATGTCAGCGCCGGTGCCCGCGTCGTTGGTGACAGCCTCTAAGGCGCTCGTCACACGGTTGCTGGGGTGACCGTAGCTGTTGTCGCCGCAGGAGATAAACACGGTTTCGGGCTTCAGCGTGTCAATGAACAACTGGTTGGACGAGTGGCCGCTGCCGTGATGGTTGGCGCGCATCGTTTCCACGTTGTCGAACAGCGGGCCAATCTTGGCTTCGACATCGTTGTAGGTGTAGCCGAAGGAGCTGGTATTGGTTTCGCCGTCGGAGTCGCCCGCGGTGGCATACTCCCAGTTGCCGTAGGCGACCTTCACAGCCACCGAGTAGTCGTTCTCAGAAGGCGGCCCGCTGCCGCCCTGGGTGGTGTGGTCCCCGCTCACCGGCGTAACGCCGTCGGCCTGCATTGTGTCCTTGCCGTTCGCGTTCAAGATGCTGACGGTTACGCCCGTGCCCAGGTTGATACTAGGATAGGCGGCATTGTTGGTGATCGTGGTGACGTGCCCTTCGATGTTGGCGCGGTCTGCCTGCCCCGAGGGGCCGTAGAGCCAGCAGATGAAGCGGCGGGAGGTCTGGGAGGTTGTGCCCGCGTTGTGCCAGGCGATTTCGTTAGAGGGCGTGGTGGACGTGCCGACTTCGCAGGAGTTGTTGCTGTTGGTGTCGGTCCAGGTGCCCGCGTCCCGGTCAATGAAAGTACCGACTGTAAACCCGTGCCCGTTGGGCGTGAGCAGTTGGTAAAGCCCGTTGCCGTAGTTTGCGGTATCGTTGGGGTTGGCCGCGTAGCCGATGTGGTCCAGGTGGTGGTGGGAAACCATCACGTAGTCGAGAGCCACCGGCGCGGTGCCGGTGCCGCATATGGTGCGTATCTTGCTCGCGACCGATGTAGCCTTGGTGTTAGAGCCCGTGGTGTTGAACGAGGTCTCACCCAGGTCGATCAGCAGCGTCTTGCCGGTAGGGCCGACGATTAGCTGGCTGTCGCCCTGCTCTACGTCGAACCAGTAGAGGTTCACTTCACCCTGGGTCCACGTGCCGCTGGTGGAACAGGGCACCGCGTTGCCTGTAGCGCCCGCCCGGCCTGGGGAAAAGGAGGCCACGCCGAACATCGGACCAAGCACCAGCAGGGCGAACACCACGCGCAACACAGCCACGCGGGACAGCCTAGCCAGGAAGGGCGTCGTGCGGGAAGCGCGGGGCGCGTGCTCGACTCTCTTGGCGGGGGCGCTCGCCTTAGCCGAGGTAGCTACCCGCGCTACCTGGGACACGGGGGCTACCTGGGCCACCGGAGTTGCCTTGGCAGCCGTAGCAAATGCCGCGACTCGCCTACACCTGGACTCTCTCCCTTGAAAGTTGCCGTCCATCTACTGAACTCCTTTTGCTACCCGCGAAAAACGAGCGGGAGCAGACTACTGGGTGGGGCCACGCTACTACAAACCTACGACAGGTGTAGACTTTAGCAACACTGGACCCTCGTTGCACTATAACACCACGTCACGGCAAAGGGGCTGCATCGTTGGTAAGTCATATCCTTATGTCCGCTTCAACTATACCACAATTTCGGTCAAAAACATGACCTTTTGGGCACCAATTTTCTACGATTCGTATCTCAGTCCGGGGTGCGGTTGTGCGCTCCCTCAGGCCATTTTCTGGCCGCATCTACAGCCGGACCTAGAACCAGCTACCTCGACAAATTCTACTAGATGACAACCAATAGTATTGTATACTGGGACCACGCACAGTCCGCCGCACCATCACGTTATAGAACAGCGCAGGTAGCCAGCTTCCATCCTGAGGAGCCGTCTCATGTTTGTGGCCTTGAGCAAGTTTGAAGTCGCCAATGGTATGACAGAGCAGGTCAAAGAGGCATTCGTGAACCGGCCCCACCTGGTAGAAAGCGCGCCCGGCTTCTCGCGCATGGACGTGATTAGCCCGCTGGACCACCCCGATGAGATCTGGCTTATCACCTACTGGACGGACGAGGATAGCTACAAGACATGGCACCGGGGCGAGTTGCACCGCGAGTCGCACAAGTGGATCCCCAAAGGTCTGAAGCTGGTGCCGCGCAGCACGCAGGTGCGTTTCTTCGAGCACGTCTCGTCGTAAGCATGCCCAACCCCGGCAGCCGCCTTCAGACGTATCGCTTTAGACCGCCAAAGAATGGATTGCGCACATGGACGCTTCTCACAAACAGGCCGGCGAAGCTATTGAGGCCCGGCGCGCCGAACTGGCCGAATCAATCGTGGAACGGCAGTACCGGGTGCAGCCGGAGCTTACCGTCCGTTACGGCCCGAACGGGCGAGCTAAATGCCTGCAAGACACGATGCACCACCTCTCATCCATAGAGGCGGCTATCTCGCTGTCGATGCCGGAGACGTTTGTGGACTACGTTGCCTGGGTGAGAACGCTGCTGGAGTCGCGCGATATCCCCGCCGGGGACCTGGCGCTCAATCTCATGTGCGTTCGCGACGTGCTGCGGGAGGAACTTCCGGGGGACGCGGGCGCGCTGGCCGCTGAGTATGTAGACGCGGGGCTGAGACAGCTACCACAGGTTGAAGACAACGGGACTTGAGCACGGGGAGCGCGGGGAGCGCAGGCAAGCCTATGCGGTCTTCAGTGTTCGCCTTGATAGGAGACGTAGTTTCGTCGTCTGTACGCTTGCCCCAGCGAGTCGCCCCCACCTGTTCCAGTTGAAGCGCGGACCGGCGTTAGTGGGCACAGGGGAGTCGGAGGTTACGGTTACGTACTCCGTAACCTCCGCGTCTATGTAATCCACACCGAAGTGGCGGGCTACCGACACCCGGTGATTGCCGTCCTCGACCATGTACACGCCGTTTATCTTGATGAGCTGGACCGCCGGTAGGGTGGTGCCGTGCAGATGGGCGTTGGCAACGCGCTGCCAACGTTGGCGGGTGTGGTCGCACCTGGGGCTGAAGTTGGCGTCGAAGTCTCGATGCCTGTCCACGCTGCCCACGATGTCGCGCACCGGCACCTGCTGAAGACCTACGTAGTGCTCGCCCTCGATGGGGCTGCCGTTGGTCAGTTCGTCCATCGACACCAGAGAGCAGGGCCGCCTCATGATGGCCGCACGCAGCGCAAGCCTCTTAGCCTTGCGCCTTGCCGCCTCAAACTCGCTGGCGGCCTTGACTATATTCGTTTGTGTTAGACTCTGTGTGGCTATGGCAAACATGACCGTTACCTTCAACTTTCTTCTAGTTCTTTTCTACTGACAGCATCATATCGCCCCCACGCCTCCGGGGTATCGGCACCTGTGCGTAACGTGTAGTCAATCGTTGGTAGCCGCCCCTCCCCACCTAACCTACTACGCCCTCAAGACCGGATGGCCTACAAACAATCGTCCATCCGGCGTATCCGCCTTGCGCCCAATCCATGTAAGATCGTCATGTGAAGGAAAAGTAGTCACAACAGCAACGCCACACCAGGCAAGGAGAGTGACGGACATGCACGGAACTTTGAGGCGCACCCTGGTACTCGCGGTCATGGCAACAACTGCGCTCGCCACTCTGGTGAGTTCCTGGCAGAGCGCCTACGCCGCCGAGAAGACGGTCTACGTAGGGCCGCAGAGGGTAGATTGCGAGGGCATGGGGCCGCAGAAGTGCTACCAGGTCAAGGAGAGACTTGAGGACCCCTGGCTGCTCTTCTACGACGAGATCGAGGGGTTCAACTACGAGGAAGGCTACACTTACGAGATAAGGGTGGAAGAAACGCAGGTAGCGGACCCACCCGCCGACGGCGCGAGTTTCAAGTGGCGGCTGCTGGAGGTGGTCAGTAAGACGCCCGCGGGCAGTTCCCAGGGCACCCCACTGCCCCAGGAGATGCTATTCAGGGAATGGCTGCTGACAACATATCAAATCGCCAGGGCCATTCCGAGGGATGTCACAAATTTCGGGAGCACGCTCAAGTTCGAGGCGGATGGCCGAGCGGGCGGCTCAGGTGGCTGCAACAGCTTCGGCGGCCCGTACCAGGCGGGCGAGGGCGGCTCGCTAACCTTCGGCACCCTGGTTTCCACACGTATGGCATGCGCCGAGGACATAATGCAGTGGGAATCCACCTACTTCCAGGCGCTGGATTCGGCCAGTGCCTACGCCCTGGAAGACACCCAGCTACGGATCACCTTCGCTAACGGCCAGGGCACGCTCACCTACCTCCCCAAGGGTACAACGGGCGCCCAACCGGGCGAAGAACCGGACCCAACCATACCCGGCATGCCGGCCACGGGTACCAGCTTCGTGCTGCTACTGCTGGCATTCTGCGCCGCCCTAGTACTCGCAGGCGCGTTGCTGAGAAGGCCAATCAAGCAGAAGCCTTCCGCTGAATAGGATAATCTGAGTCCATAGGGAAGAAAAAGAGGATGGCAGATGGTCATCCTCTCTCCTTATTGTACTTGCGGGAGCATTATGCATAGTGCTCCCAACCTGAGTAAGATCTACCTTCGCAGCAAGACCTCCGCCACCCGAGCACCGTCCATTTGCGTCACGGTGAGCCTGTACTCAGCCAGGTCCAGTTCGGCACCTATCTGCGGCACCTCACCTAGCGTTTCAAGCACGTAGCCTCCTACGGTTCCGGCCTCTACCTCGTCCAGGTGGAGGCCAAATTGCTCCTCCAGGTCTGTGAGGAGGGTCAGTCCAGCGATGCGCACGGAACCGTCCGGCAGAGTCTCAATGCTTGGGCCTTCCCCCTCGTCCGACTCAGGGATGTCGCCCACGATGCGCTCTATTACGTCTTGCAGGGTAAGCAAGCCTGCTACTCCACCATACTCATCCACCACGACAGCAGTGTGCGAGCGAGCGGCGCGCATCTGGGCCAGCACGCGGTCTACCTTCACCGACTCCGGCACGAAGAGCGGCGGACGCATGGCACGGCGCAGAGCGAAGGGTTCGTCGGGGTGGAGGCGAGTCCATGCGTGCACGTCAGTCAGGTGGATGATACCCACAATATTCTCCATGCTGTCCTCGTATACAGGGAACCGCACGTGGTGTTCGCGCCCCGCGAGATCGAACAGGTCTTCCCGAGTAACGTCCACGGGCACGGATACCATCTCGGTACGAGGCACCATCACCGAGTGGGCGGGCAGGTCGCCCAAAGAGAGCGCCCGACTTACTATCTCCTCTTCGGAGCTTTCTAGCAAGCCTGCCTCCCTCGAAGACCGTACCAGGTAGCGCAACTCCTCCACTGAGTGCACGTTCTCCTCCCCGGCACCGGGCCGCAAGCCCATCAGTCGTAGCACCAGGTTACCTGTGCCGTTGAGCACGGTGATGAATGGCTTAAATACGCGGAGGAAAATGGAGGTAGGGATCGCTACCACCAGCGCGGTGGCTTCCGGCTTCTGCAGCGCGAGTCCCTTGGGGGCGAGTTCTCCCAGCACGATGTGCAGGGCAGTGATGATAATGAAGGCGACCGCTACGGCTATCGCGTGAGACCCCGCGACCGCCCAGTCCGTGGGCAGGACCGCCACCAGTACAGGCTCTATGAGGTGAGCCAGGGCCGGTTCGCCCAGCCAGCCTAGCGCCAGCGAAGCGATTGTGATGCCAAGTTGGGTGGCCGCAATATAGGTATCAAGGTGTTCGAGCGCCCGTTTAACGGCAGGAGCAGTACGGTGCCCTTCCGCTACGAGTTGCTCTATGCGGCTCCGCCGCACCGCCACCAACGAAAATTCGGTGGCAACAAAGAAACCGTTCAACAAGACGAGTACCAGCACCGCTATAAGGCCCACTGCGGTCGGTAGCTCGAACGCTGTTTGTTGCCCACCCGCGCCCGTTTCCTGCAACGCTAACACGCGGGTGGGCCAGGTACTACCAGATTCCAATAGTTTCGATAACACCAGGTATTGTTTCTCCTACTAACTTTCAAGCTAACTGGGTCTGAATGTTCTCGCACTGAGTCAGGGCAAGTACGCGTTAGCTGCTTGTCAGGTTAAGCATAGTCAAAGCGCTAGATTATTTCAACCAGAGCTTGCGTCGCGACGGGGCAGCATAACAACAGGGCAGGCCCGCTATGAGACCTGCCCTGTTGTTATGCTGCCCCGTTGGCTATGTTCTTGTAACCGCTCGATTACTTCTCGCTGGCCTCGTAGGTGAGGACCACGTCAGCCGACACCGCCTGCTGGCCGGGGTAGATGGCTACTCCGCCACCGGCACCCATGCCCGCGCCGCCCTTGTCGTACACCGGGCCGGCCGTGTGGGCCGAGCCTTCGCTGATGCTAATCAGCTTGCCGAGCTTCTGGCCCGACATGTCAGCCAGGCGCTGGGCGCGCATCTCAGCATCGGCAACTGCCTTCTCATACGCCTGCTGGTACAGGCCCGCCGGGTCGGCAATCGCGAAACCGCTGTTGTAGATGCTGTTGGCACCGGCCGTGGTCAGGGCGTCGATTATCTCGGGGGCCTTCGCCAGGTCGTGCAGAGTAACCTCGATCATGCTTATTACGCGGAAGCCGTTCAGCTTGGGCTGGTTCTTGCCGTCGCCGTAATCGAGCACCGGCTCGACGTTGTACTGTACGGTGCGATAGTCCATCTCGTCCACACCGGCAGCCTTGAGCTGGGCCGTAATGGCATCCATGATAGTGTTAACCTGGGCCTGGGCTTCCTTGACGGTAGCCGCCTGGATGTTAGCGCCGACGTTCACAGTGAGCGTGTCGGGCTTGGCGTTGACGCTGCCGGTACCGCGCACGGTAATCGTGCCGGGCTTCTCGGCGTCGGCCTGTGCCGCCGCGGTAGGAGTAGAGGTAGCCTGGTTGTCCTGGGCGCCGGCGGGGGCCGCTTCCCTCGGCATGAGCCAGATTACCGCGAACGCTGCCAGTAGCAGGGCCGTCGACAGCACCACGCTGCCTAGAGCCAGAAATTTATTAGTTGCCTTCATTGTCTTATTTTCTCCTTAGATGCTTCTTGTTGTGATTGTTTGTTAGTAGTCGTGTGGTGCCGCCACCATCACTATCTATGACGATAATAGCTCAAGAAAAGTTCCGTAGCACCGTCCAACCGGACGAAACCGACAGTACACCCAAGTGAGTAGCATTCACGATAGTTCTGGCGTAGCCCCGTTGCATCTAATGCTATATACAAAGTGTTGAATTCATAAGGAACCCCGAATTAGATGTGTTTTTCCGCCGAACTTTTCATCCTAAGGTGCAGGCAGAACGTAAGCTGATCGCAAGAAGACGTTCCTTTATCCGCTTCCGCGTCTGCGGACCAGTTCCCTTAGAAGTACGAATAAAGTGACGCAGAGACCAATGCTTATCCCTGCGGTCGTGAGCGGAGTTGGGAGTTTCGGTATCAGAGTGAGAAGCACTAATAGGATCATTACCCCTAAACACCCAGAGCGCACGTCCTTATCGTCACGTAATCCTCGTAGGAGATCTATGAGGGCAGCAGCAAGAGCAAGCATATCCTTATACCCAAACAGAACAGTGAGGGCTATTAGTATTGTTGCTGCAAAGGTTAAATTAGTAGCAAGTTCGTTGTCTGTAAAGTAAAACACCGTAGTTGGAACAACCAATACAAGACATACGAGCAGAAAACCTCCAACATAGTCAGTAAGGCCCCCTAAACCCCGGCGAGGAAATCGCCAATGTGGTTGGGCCTCATACATATTTAAGACCTCAGTAGGCGCCGAATCTTGACCAATAGCCTCTATACCTTGGTAGTAGAGATTACTCCTGGCAAGCAGTCTATCAAAGAAGTGATATGTGGGACCTACCACCCGCAAGAAGAAGAACAAACTTGTCCACATGAAAAGTAGAGCAATGAAACCGATTACGGCCTTTTCCCAAAGCTCAGTTTCCACACGACTCAGCAGGTCCAATTGCTGTATGAGGCTAGCTTGTCCAGCCAATAACCATATACCGATGAGCATCCCCAAGGGCACTACGAAAATTGCGCTTGCTACTAAGAAGGCGACAAGAATAGAGTACAACACAGTTAGAGACATATGTATCGTGTCTATCACGATTGCCTGCGTCAGAGTTCCCAATATCTTCTTTGTTATTGCCCAGTACTCTCCTTTGAGGAGAAATGCAATCAAAATAACGGCCGCAATAAGGATAACTGCTACGGCATCTAGAAAATCCTTCCAAGTAGCCATTTCTCCCACTATCCACTAGCAACCTATTCGATGCGACTTATACCCAATGCGAGAACTGCTTCGTCCCCAGAGCATTCTATAGCGTGCTGAACAACGAGAGCAGAGTTCATAGATACCTTCAGGAGACTAGGAAACGGAAACTTGGGCAGCTACAAGGCATTCCACCACTCGGAATGCCTTGTAGCTGCCTCTAAGATCGTCCGGGTTGCGGATCTTCGCTTACGGCTTCAGGTCTTGATGGTCGAAACTTGTCTCTATGTCGCCTTCCATGAAGCGGGCGCGCCGGGCGGAATGTTCCTCGCTCAGGGTCTCCTCAAGCTCCGGCGTGTTGCTCTCGGTCAGCGGCCCGCTGCCCGCTATCATCTCGGTGCGCGTCTCAGGCAAGACCCCGGTGCCCATGCCGGCGGGCAGGGTAGATGAGCCTAAGTCGCCCAATTCAGCCCCGCCGTCGCTACCGTTGCCATCGCCGTTGCCATCGCCGCTGCCGTTGAACGCACGGCCAAACATGTTCGGCAGCAGACTGAGCATCTCGATAGGCAGGGGGAAGACGATTGTGGAGTTGCGCTCCGAGGCGATTTCGGTGAGCGTTTGCAGGTAGCGCAGTTGCAGAGTGGCAGGCTCCGAACCGATGATGCGGGCCGCCTGCGCCAGCGCCTTGGAGGCCTCGAACTCGCCGGAAGCGTGGATGATCTTGGCCCGCTTCTCGCGCTCGGCCTCCGCCTGCCGTGCCATCGCCCGCTGCATCGACTGGGGCAACTCCAGGTCCTTCACCTCTACGATGCCCACCTTGATGCCCCACGGCTCGGTCTGGTCGTCAATAATCTGTTGCAGGCGCATGTTGATCTCTTCGCGCTGCGAAAGCAGTTCGTCCAGTTCCGACTGGCCGAGCACGCTTCGCAAAGTAGTCTGCGATATCTGGTGCGTGGCGCGCACGTAATCGGTGACCGCCACCACCGCCTTTTCGGGGTCGAACACCCGGAAGTAGAGCACCGCGTTCACGCGTACCGTGACGTTGTCGCGGGTAATTACCTCCTGGGCGGGCACGTCGAGCGTCACCACGCGCAGGTCCACCTTCACCATGCGGTCCGCGAACGGGATGATGAAGAACAGGCCCGGCCCCCGCGCCCCCACCAGGCGTCCCAACCGGAAGATAACGCCCCGCTCGTACTCCTGCACGATCTTGATCGCAGCCCCCGCGATACTCGACAGCACGACGAGCGCCGGCACTATAAAAGCTAACAACCCCAACAGGTCTTCCATTGAACTCTCCTTCGTTTCTGAAACGTGAAACGTGAAACGTGATGCGGTTAGTGTTATCTATTCCGACGTGAGCCGCAATGGTAATTCAAGCACCATCACGTTTCACGTTTCACGTTTCAGCCACCCTCTACCCTCTCAGGCTCCACCCGCAGCCGCAACCCGTCCACCGACACCACCCTCACCTTTTGGCCGGAGGGTATCGAGCCGTTGTTGCTCATGGCGTGCCATAGCTCACCGGCTACGAACACCATGCCTTCGGGGGCCAGGTCGGTGCGGGTCTCGGCCAGTTGGCCCACCAGTCCCTCGCGTCCGACGGCGGGACGGAAGCGCCGCGCCTGTACTATCTTGAACGCCGCGTAGAAGAAGAACAGGCCCAGTCCGGTGGCGGTGCCCGCGATTACGGCTGGCGACACACTCGGTATCCCCGGCGCTGCACTCGTATTTATCAGCAGCAACCCGCCTATGACCAGCGAAGCGATGCCGCCCGCCGTCAGTATACCGTGCGAGGGCGTGAACACGTCCGCGATGAACAGCACGAACGCCAGCAGCATAAAGACGGCCCCAGCCCAGTTTACCGGCAGCGTGCCCAACGCCAGGAACCCGGTCAGCAAGCAAATAGCCCCCACCACTCCGGGGAAGACCGAGCCGGGGTTGATAAACTCCCAGGTGATGCCCAGCGTGCCCAGGCTCACCAGCACGAACGCGATGCTCGGATTGGTGATGAGGAAGAGCAGGTCTTCGGAGAGGGTGCTTTCGAGCGTGCGAATAGTCGCGCCTTTAGTCTCAAGCGTGACCCCCGTGCCGTTCACATCCACCAGCCGCCCGTTGGCCTTGTCCAGCAGGTCCTCCAGGCTGACAGCCATTATGTCTACTACGTTCTGGTCGAGGGCGTCTTGCGCTCCCAGGTTGGCGCTCTCCCGGATGGCACGTTCCGCGAAGTCAGCGTCACGGCCCCGATGGGTGGCAAGGTCGCGTATCTGCGACACCAACAGGTTGGTGGTCTTGCGGCGCAGGGCGGCGGCATCGCCACTTTCGGGCGTGCCCTCACCTGTGTCCTGGCCCCCGCTGACCAGCACCTCCGACGAGCCGATAGTGGTGTTGGGCGACATGGCCGCCACGTGGGAGGAGTACACGACGAACACCCCCGCCGAGGTAGCCATAGCCCCCTGTGGAGAGACGTACACGATCACCGGCACGTCAGCCGCGAGCGTGCGCTGCACCATCGTCAGCATCGAGTCGACCAAGCCGCCCGGCGTGTCAAGCTGGATTATGAGGGCCTCCGCGCCGTCGTCCTCGGCTGCGGTGATGAGGCGGTTGTAATACTCGGCGGTGACGGGGGTAATGGGCAGCTTGAAGGTAGCCACGTCCACGTGCCTGCCCCCCTGCGTGAGGGGAGAGGCGCGCACCTCCGGCGGGCCGACCACGCTGCCGAGTACCAGAAGCAAAACGCCCAGGAGCATTGAGGCCAGGTAGCCTGCTCGCAGGGCTTTGAAGATGAGTGACGCTTTTCTCATGCTGGAGTCCTTTCGTACTACAACCGTATATACGCAGACGTAGGTGCTAGCGTCACAGCCATTATACTCCCTTTTCAGCGATAGCAGGCATGCCCCTCGTAACGATACTACCCTACCCGGCAGCGCCGTTCTTGGTGGCCGAGAACAACAAGCAGGCAAGCCCACGGGTCCTGTGCTGCTGCCACCCTCGCAACCTGTAGTACCAGCCTCTCGGCAGCCGGTAGTACCAGCTTCGCAGCCCTCCGCGCACTACCATGTTGCCTACGCGGATGGGGAATAGCCCGTAGCCAGGCTTTCGAGATGTCAGGAGATCGCGTGGGGGTGGCATGGCGGGCCTCGGCAGCTTCACACCCAGTGCCGCCTCCAGGCTGGCTGCAAACTCGCGTACCCGCGATACGGGTATGCCCGCCGTCTCATCATTGTCCAGGCTGACATCAACCGTCATGATGAACTGACCACCGTCCGCGACGATACGCCAAAGCTCACCGACCGTCTTCAAGCGTGCCTCGGCGGACAGGTGCTCAAGTACGCTGATGCATACTACGGCATCAAAGCTCTTATCCGGGAATGGCAGGCGTCCCGCCAAGTCAGCAACGTGGAACGGGACCGGCGGCTCAATACCTAGCAGTCTGCACGCCTGGCTCATGCGGTCCGCGTAGCTTGGTTCGTTGTCCAGGCACTCTACACGCGTATTACATCTTTCCAGCAGGTACACCGGAAAAAAGGTAACTCCACTGCCCGCATCAAGGACGCGTGCCCCTGGTCTGCAATTTAGCTCCCTGGCAACGAACGGGTACTCCACGCGCCGGGACCATTCGTGTAACGGCGTTAGCGGCCAGATGTAATCCGGGCCTTCGATCCGGTCGTTTACGGGGAAGAACCTTGACTGGGCCGTCTCAAGCGCACCGAATGCCTCTCTAAACTCAGGTAAGCTCATATGTGAGTGGGTAGCCCATTCGAAAGTAGGTGGCATCGGGTAAGTGTCCTCACAGCGCGCAACAAACAAGATTCAGCATGACGCGTTTATAGCCGCAGTGTGGTCGTAGCACCTCTCGCGGCATATCCGGCTCGCGTTACGCGACCATTGTACCACGGAGCGCAGAGGGGTTACGCAGACCCGAATTGGACAAGCTACAACCCATCTAATCCTGTCAGTGGGTGTCAGGAATGGATGGTATAATATAGAGGTACAAAACTATTAGTGCGCATATAAGAAGCTAGTTATTGGAGAAAAACAGGCATGCCGCAGTTCGAGGTAGTATCCGATTTCGTGCCGACGGGCGATCAGCCGGAGGCCATTGCAAAGATAGTAGACGGTCTAAACAAAGGATATAAGCACCAGACTCTCCTGGGCGTAACAGGCTCCGGCAAGACTTTCACGATGGCGAAAGTGATCGAGGCCACGCAGCGCCCTACCCTGGTGCTGGCCCACAACAAGACGCTTGCCGCCCAGCTTTACCAGGAGTTCCGCGACTTCCTCCCTAACAACGCGGTCGAGTACTTCGTCTCATACTACGATTACTACCAGCCGGAGGCTTACATCCCCCGGACGGACCTGTACATCGAGAAAGACGCGGACATCAACGAGGAGATAGACAAGCTGCGCCACGCCGCTACCCGCGCCCTGTTCGAGAGGCGTGACGTGGTAATCGTCGCCTCTGTGTCGTGCATCTTCGGCCTTGGCTCGCCGGAGGAGTACGGCAACACAGTCGTCAGCCTCAAGCGGGGCGAGAGCGTGCGCCGCAACCAGGTGCTACGCCGCCTCATTGACATCCACTACAACCGCAATGACCAGTCTCTGGTGCGCGGCTCCTTTCGGGTGCGCGGCGACACGCTGGAGATACAGCCCTCCTACGAGGACATGGCTATCCGCATCGAGTTCTGGGGCGACGAGATCGAGCGCATCATGGAGTTCGACCCCCTCACCGGCGAGGTGCTGGTAGAGCGCACCGAGGCTAACATCTACCCCGCCAAGCACTTCCTCACCTCCGAGGACAAGCTGGTTGCCGCCCTCCAGGACATAGAAGCCGAGCTACAGGAGCGTGTCACCCAACTTGTGGCCGAGGGCAAGCTGGTGGAGGCGCAGAGGCTCGAGCAGCGCACCCGCTACGATATGGAGATGTTGCAGGAAACCGGCTACTGCTCCGGCGTGGAGAACTATTCCCGCCATTTGGGCCGCCGCCAGCCGGGGGAGCAGCCCTGGACCCTCCTCGACTACTTCCCCAGGGACTTCCTGCTCATGGTAGACGAGTCGCACATCACGCTGCCGCAGGTGCGCGGCATGTTCGGTGGCGACCACTCGCGCAAGACCACCCTGATTGAATACGGCTTCCGCCTGCCGTCAGCCGCCGACAACCGTCCGCTCACCTTCCAGGAGTTCCAGGGACACATGACGCAGGCGGTGTACGTGACCGCCACGCCCGGCCACTTCGAGTACGAGCACAGCGAGCAGATAGTGGAGCTTATCATCCGCCCCACCGGCCTGGTAGACCCCTCCATCGAGATCAAGCCGACCACCAACCAGATAGACGACCTGGTGGAGCAGATCAGACAGAGGATAGCCAACGGCCAGCGCGTGCTCGTGACGACCCTGCGCACCAAGTTTGCCGAGCAGATAGCCGACTACCTCAAAGAGGTCGGCATCCGCTCCAACTACATCCACCACGAGATAGAAACGCTGGAACGCGTGGACATATTGAGGCAGTTGCGCCTGGGCGTGTTCGACGTGCTGGTGGGTATCAACCTCTTGCGAGAGGGGCTGGACCTGCCGGAGGTGTCCCTGGTGGCGATACTGGACGCCGACAAGGAGGGCTTCCTGCGCTCCCGCGACTCGCTGATCCAGACGATAGGCCGCGCCGCCCGCCACGTGGAGGGCCACGTCATCATGTACGCCGACGTGGTAACGCGCTCCATGAAGGAGGCCATCGAGGAGACCTATCGCCGCCGCGAAATCCAGATCAAGTACAACCTGGAGCATGGCATAGAACCGGCTTCCATTCAGAAGCAGGTGCGCGACATCACCGAGCGTGTCAAGCTCATAGCCGAGGAGAAGGTGGAGTACGAGGTCTCGTCCGAGGGCGATATCCTGCTCAGCAAGGACGAGCTAGCTCGCATGGTGAAGGAGCTAGAAAGCCAGATGAAGTCCGCCGCCAAGCTGCTGGAGTTCGAGAAAGCCGCCGCCATACGCGACCGGATAGTGGAGCTGCGCAGGGCTATGGAAGTGAGCTAAGTCCTCACCTGTTTCTTGTGCCGGGCTAGCAGGGCCAGTCCCGTTCCCGAGCATAAAACTGCTAGCAAAGACCACCTGAGCATCAGGTCCTGTGTGCCCTGACCGGAGGTTGGCAGCGATCCCGGCGTGGCTCCCTTCCCAAGTACCGCTAGATCGGCGGTTGCTTTGGCAAGCGGTCCTGTCCGGCCACACGGCACGGGCGCAAGTACTTCGCCTTTGCTCGTCCCATAGATCATATCAAGTACTTCGCCTTGGCTCGTGCCGTAAATCAGGTAGGTATCCCCAATGTGGTAGTACTCAGCCGCAGGCGCGTTGCAATAAGGGGCGTAAACTGCCCAGGTAGTCCTACTGGGATTACCTTTCCAGATGGTCTGTACTTCCAGCAGAGCACTGTCACCCTGCGTGCGGGGATCGCCAGGGCCTGCGATTACCCGCCCGCTGAACACTACCTCAGCTTGCGCAAAGTCATTTTCAGGTGAGCGAGCCTCCCCAGAACACTCACATGCCGCCACGGGTGCTACCGGCAAGCTGCCAAGTAGTACCAGGCCCAACAGCAAGCTGATAGCCGGTGATGTTAAGCTCTTCATGATATTACATCTCTAATTTGTGATGGCCTATCCAGTAGAAGGGCTTCTGCCGCATATGCAACAAGTGCGCAACGACCGCACATTGTATGCCGCCAAAGAGAAAGGAGCGGGCTTATTATAGCCCACTCCCTGCCTGTTGCATATTGATTTGCCGCTGGACTCAGACGTAGATATCCTTGATAGCTGCCTTCTTAGGATTGTCCTTATTCACCAGCAGAGTTACCGCCTCACCCACTTCCAGGCCACGAGTCCGCTTGTTCTTGGAGACAGCGTTCCAACCGCTGTAAGGGACACCCTCATACTGGTACGCATAGTCCACACGGCCTCGGTCGCGGGAGAACTGCACGTTGGTAATCTGGCCGCTGACGGTTGCCCCTTCAGCGAACAGCGACTGAAAGTTACGCACTCGCCATAAGAACAGCGGTATGCCAACTGCCGCAGCCGCCAGCCCCAGGTACAGAAAGAAAGGCGCGTCATTCCTGTCTAGCGCGTCGCGCCCGCGAATTCCCGGAAAGAAGCCGAACACGTCTGTTGCCAGGTAAATAGCTAGCAGTGCGGCGGGTAAAAGAAGACCTACCAGCGCCACCAGGTCACTGCGGATAATTGCGAAGACTGAGGGTCGCGCTACATAGTTCTGCATGATTGTACCCTTCCCGGATATACGGATATGAGCTAAGACGCTGTCGCCATCGATAGCGGGCCGGTGTTCAGGTTACTGGCGGTGAGTGGACCTGTCGCGAGGGGGCCGGTCTTGTGCAGCCCGCCTCCCAGGGAGCCGGTGATTAGCCTCTCGCCGGAAGGCTGCATGTTGTTCAAAAACCCGCCGTTCACATGCCCGTGGTTGGAGGGGTCGCCCGCCGCTACCACCTTGCGGTGCACTTCCGTGGCCGAGTTGACGATCAGTTGGTCCCGCTCACGTTCGGCGATGCTCACGAAGGCGGCGGCCACGTACGGGTCGAACTGAGTGCCCGCGCAACGCTTCACTTCGGCTATCACCTCGTCAAGCGACATGCCCTTGCGGTAGGGGCGGTCGGAGGCCATAGCTTCCACGGCGTCGCACACCGCCAGTATGCGCGCCTCCAGGGGAATCTCCTCCCCTGCCAGCTTGTCGGGGTAGCCCTTGCCGTCCCACCGCTCGTGATGGTGCCTCACGAACGGAGCCAGGTGTCGCAGGCTGCGGCACGTTGCCAGGAACTCGCCACCGAGCGCCGCGTGCGTCTTGATGTACTCGTACTCCTCGTCGGTCAGCTTGCTGGGCTTGTGCAGCACCGCCTCGGAAATGGCTATCTTGCCTATATCGTGCAGGAAACCGGCCTGGCGCAGAGGCTCGAACCGCTCAGGCTCCACCCCCAGGTCGTGCGCGATGGCTACCGCGTAGTCACCCACCTTGGAGGCATGGCCGCCTACGTAGGGGTCGCGAGCGTCGATGATCTTGGAGAGGGTGAGGAACAGTTCCTCGTTGAGCGACTGCATGGTGCGGCTGGCCGACACGACCTCGGCGTTGGCGTGGGTCAGTTCCACGTTCATGCGCTGAAGCTCGCGCACGCTATGCTCGGTCTGCGAAATGTACTGCTTCATCGCCACGCGCATCATCAACACCGGCAGGGTAAACACGATCACGCCCAGGGGGCCGGTGGTCGTATAAGCCAGGCCCACGAACGTGCCGAGCGTGCACAACGTCAAATAATGGCTCACAAGCCACTGGTAGCGCTCGTGCCAGACCTTTACCGGGCTGTCCCCGCTCACCAGGCTGATGACGGTGGCGATTAGGCCCGTGTCCACTATGAAATAGGCCACCGCCACAACTACCACCGGCACGATCAGCACGGGCAGGTTGTCCAGCCTGAACTCTAGGTGCAGGAACCGCAGGGCGAACACCGGTAGCACACCGGCCAGTACGTGGGTTGCCCAGTTGAAGGCGGTCTTATAGGCGGAAGTCTTGTCAAGGAAGGGTTGTTGGCGGACGCGGTGGGCCAGCACGATAGCGGCGGAGACGAGCACGAGTCCAGGCAGCCCTGTTACGAGCGCGGCGGCGAAGGCCACAGCCACCGATACCGACACGGTGCCCTTGCCGTACAGGTCGAGTTGCATCAGCTCCGCGCCCACGGCCAGCATGACGAACAGGGCCACCGCTACAGGGTCCGGAGTCGCGTGCATGAAGAAACCCGTAAAAGCGAAAGCCAGGCCCGCCAGTATCACGCTGGTGATAAACATCGGGAACACGGCTTTTTGCAACCGCCCAGGCGTGGGCTGCGGCTGTTCGCTCACATGGATCTGGTACTTCTCTGCCTTGAGCTTAGGCTCGGTTATGGGGCGGGTAATCGGCTGGGTAGTGACAGCGGAAGTGGCTGCCCTGGCCGCACCAAGCGCCACGGTCATGGGCGAGATCAGCGGTGCCGTGCCCGCCGCCAGGATAGGTGCTGTGTTGGGTCTAAGAGGCGGCCTACCTATGGGCGTCGGGGCTGCCGGGGGGTTGCCGGTAGCGGGCGCCGGTTTGGTGGCAAGGGCGGTTGCGGGCATAGCCGAAGATTGCAAGCCGTTGGCGGCACCCTTGTATGCTCCGTTCGCCTGCGTGGGCCTCGGCGTGAAATTGCCGGAGTAGGGCGCGGACAGGCGCTCGGAGGGCGGAGGAGCGAAGTCGATGGAGCTTGGAATGTCGGAGCCGCACACCACGCAGTTACGTCCGTTGAGTTTGGCCTGGTACACGGCGATGTCCGCCCTGTGTATCAGGTCGGTAGCGTTATCGGCGTCTATGGGGAAGCAGGCCACGCCGACGCTCATCGTTACGTGCAGTTGTGTGGAGTTGTTGGGTATGCTGAACCAGGCCCCCTCGACGGCGGCGCGCAGTCTCTCTGCGGTCGCCCTTGCCTCTTCGGGAGTGACCTCCGGCAGAGCGATGGCGAACTCTTCGCCGCCGAAGCGCCCAGCAATATCGAAGTCGCGCACCGTCTCGCGGATAATCTTGCCTATCCCGGCCAGCACCGCGTCGCCCGCCAGGTGCCCGTAGGTGTTGTTGATATTGCGCAACAGGTCCAGGTCGGCCATGATGAGGGCGAGTGGCCTGCCGAAACGCTTGGTCCTCTCTATCTCCGCCTGGTAGAGCGTGCTGAAATGGCGGGCGTTGTGCAGCCCCGTCTTGCCGTCGGTCTGCGCCTCATGCTTGAGCTGGGGTATCATCAGGGCCTGGTACATGAGCACCAGGGGCGACAGGGCCGGGAGCACCAGCCACGGGTTGCTCTGCCACAGCACGGCTACCACGTAGCCCAGGCACGACATGATGAAATCGGGCTGGAGACTCTGCCACTTCATGACCCCCGACTGCCGCCAGGAGATCTTACGGGCGAGGACCAGCGCCATGCCGACGAGGGCGTGGTTTGACACCACGTACATCAGCACCGCGCATATAGCCGACATTACGGGCACTACCTGCAACGAAAACACAGGGTCTACCATGCCCGCCATGCGAGTGCTGATGGCCTGGTGAGTCCCCCACGCGCCCCATGCCGAGACCAGGTGAGTGGCAATGTTGAAGGGTTGGAGGTACCAGTTGCGCAGGTGGTCGCTGCCGGTGAGGCGCTCTTTGGCCCACTCTACCAGGTGGGGCAGCACAATCACCAGTACCCAGAGGGGCGGTTGCAGGAGAAAGATGCTTGCCACGAAGAAGACGAAGTGCGGGTAATAGGACTGCTTGCCGTGGGAGGTCTCGAAGAGTTGCGACACGGTGGCGAAGGCGGTGAGGAGGAGGAAGGTCAACAGTTGGGACTGAGCCGAGCTAAGGTCCAAGGCAAACAGAGACCACGCCAGGCATGCAACCCCTGACGCGAGAACTACCGAGATAAATACCCAGGCCTTGTACGACATTTCCCGTTCTCCACCCTCTGAGAGTAATCCAGGTAGAGCATTCCCGCCTGTCGCGGTATGAAGCCCCTACATACCGTTCGTGCGTTGGACGTAGCGGTCCCCATTCTGGACCCCTACAAAATTGCTCAACCCAGTGAGGTACGCAAGGTTCTCAGAACCCCGCGTCTCTCCCACACGCTTATCTTATAAGAGGCGCGCGTGTATAACAATCACATGATGGGGGTAAAGAGGCTAGTACCTTTATGCTATGCGCATGCTGAGTGAGGCCCCTCTACGCTCGCGACTTCACAAACTCAGCACATCTTACAGTACACACAATTTGAGCGGAGAGGTTTCCCCAGGCAGGCTTGTGGAATTGTAGCATGAGCAGCCTTGGCCGACAGCGGTCAATCAATCTGCTTCTCGTAACACAGACTGAGCGGATCGACCGTGTACGGACCGAACGGCGGAATACGCTCAAATCCCATGCGCTCGTATAAGGCGATGGCCTCATGCTGGTGAATACCTGTCTCCAACCGCAGGAGCTTGACGCCGCGAGCTAGAGCATAGTCTGATAGATGCTGCAACATCAGCTTCCCGAACCCCAGGCCACGAAACTGCGGACGCACATACATCCGTTTTATCTCCCCAAACTCAGTGTCGAACAACTTGATACCACCACACCCGGCCGGTGTCCCGTTAAAGCGTAGCACGAAGAATGGCACATCTTCGGCCAGTAGCTTTTCGACGCTGAACCCGTGAGTGTTTTCGGCTGGATAGAGCGACTCAAGCTGCGCATCAAGCTCATTAATCAGGGAGACGGCGTCGGCAGTGTCGGGACGTTCCCGCGTGATGATGGCTGACATACGACTGTGGCGTTCCTTTCCTTGTTCGCGTTTCGACTACATCTTTCCTGACAGCCGGATAATCTCGGCTGCTTAGGACTAACTTAGAGCTATCAATCAGCTAGCAGCCGTGAATACCAGCGACAGGGTCTGACCTTGTCATTTCGAACGCAGTGAGAAATCTCGTCCCTCAGCACCCAAACCTCCCCCTTGTCATTCTGAACGCAGTGAAGAATCTCGTCCCTTAGCACCTCAAGTAACACCTTTCCTACAGGAACCATATAAAGCAAGAAAAAAGTAACATCGGGGTGTAGGACGAGATTTCTCACTGCGTTCGAAATGACAAGAGAGAGGTTTGGGTGCTAATCTACGCATCCCTCTTTGTGAGATGACCTCTTAGTAGAGTAACACCAGTATTATATGTTTGTGAAGAGGCTTGGCACGGGACCTGGACCTCTTTATACAGTCGCCTTGCCGAAAGGGAGTTTCAACCAATTTGGTATAATGCTAGGTACGGGCGTATTTGGTACGACAGCAAAGTTATGCGATTCACGGCTACATAGCAAGTCAGGTAAAGCAGATGGACAGCATGTCACGCAAGGGGAACAATCGAGTAGTTGTCGCGATGAGCGGCGGGGTGGATAGCTCGCTGACCGCTGCCCTCCTGATGGAGGCGGGGTACGAGGTAATCGGCGTGCACATGCGCCTGCACCACCTGCACGCTCAAAGCCGCACTGCCGACGGGGGCAAGCTCAACAAGGGCTGCTGCTCCGCCGACGACGTGGACGACGCGCGCCTGGTATGCTACGAGCTTGGCATCCCCTTCTACGTGCTCGACTTCGAGGGCGACTTCCGCAAGACGGTGATAAACAACTTCGTGGAAGAGTACAGCAAGGGCCGCACGCCTTACCCCTGCCTGATGTGCAATCGTTACGTCAAGTTCGACTCGCTGCTCAAGCGGGCCGCGCAACTCGACGCCGACCACCTGGCGACGGGGCATTACGCGCGCATTACATACGACGAGACGAGCGGCAAGTACAGTCTGCGCAAGGCCCTCGACCCCTCGAAGGACCAGTCTTACGTGCTGTACCACCTGGGGCAGGACGAGTTGAGCCGCCTATTGCTGCCCCTGGGCGAGCACCAGAAGACATACGTGCGCCAGATGTCAGCCGAGCGCAACCTGGTGACCGCCGACAAGCCCGACAGCCAGGAGATCTGTTTCATCCCGAACAACAACTACCGCACCTTCCTCGACAAGGTCTCCCCTGGCCTGGCGCGTCCGGGCGACATGGTGGACGCGCAGGGCAACGTGGTCGGGCAGCATGGCGGCGTGCCCAACTATACAATCGGCCAGCGTAAGGGCCTCGGCGCGTTAGGCAAGCAGCCTCACTTCGTGCTTGAGCTTCGGCCTGAGAGCAACACGGTAGTGGTCGGCACCAACGAGGAGCTACTCTCGCGCGAGATGACCGCCGACGACGCGCACTGGACCTCCCGCGAAGCCCCATCCGAGCCGTTCCGCGCAAACGTCAAGATTCGCTACCGCGCCCCGGAAGTGCCCGCCACGGTCACGCCCCTCCCCGGCAACCGCCTCCACGTCGAATTCGACACCCCGCAGCGCGCCGTCACCCCCGGCCAGGCGGCAGTCGTCTACATAGATGATGAGGTGGTAGGCGGTGGGACGATAGAGCGCCCAGCTTAGAGGTAACTACTATTTAGTAGAGCCAACCCCGATTTCTCCAGATCCACACTTGTTTGCCTACGTGAGAGGGTCCAGAGGTATGACGTTGAAGTTGAGACTCAATTTGCACTTCACAGATGCGTTGGTCTTTTCTGATTTTGTACCCATGACTGAGGAGGACGCAATAAAAGTAACCCTCCAAGAGGGTAAGTACCACGCGAAGATCTACATCGCTGACCCCAAAAAACAGCTTGAGCATTACGAACTGTTATCGAAGGATTGGGAAAGCTATTTATCAAGCATTTTCTACTGCCTGGGGCTCACCGTATATATTGACGTGAAAACGGTCAGTCAGCAAATCGTAACTGCTTTAGAGACAGATCAACCGACAGAGGAGACCGAATATTTCGGCAGAGAGGTCTACAAGGTTGTATTTGGATTGCAAAGAGCTATGGAAAGCTACTTTCGGAATGTCAACTTACAGCATTGGGTTGATCAAACGAACTACGATCCACAAGATTACCAAAACTACTTAGATTCATGTGAAGCTACTTGGTTAGACAGTGATGATCAGTGGCGGAAACTTCGAGTAGCAATGAAGCCAAGGAAGACCCTGAGTGTTATCTGGCGTAATGGTGTAACAAGAAATGAGTGGCACGAGTTGGAGTCATTTATTGACGAGAACAAATCACCGCCAATTCAGCGGATTCTGCTAGCGAATAGCTTAAGGCACTTGGACCAGGGAAATGGCAGAGTAGCAATACTGGAAGCTATTATAGCAGTTGAGGCTGTTGCTAAATCGCTGTTCACTCATGTTGTCGTTCATCGATCAGCTTTTCCACAAATCAAGGAATCTCTATTCGAGAACCTCTTCAGAGAAGCGGGATTGTCACTTGCCGCAGAGATAAGTCTCAAGATGGTCAAAAATGCTGTGGGTCTTACAGATGACGAAATTGACATAGTACTTACCACCATAAAGCAGCGTAATGCCATCGTTCATAAGGGTATGTTGAACATTGAGATAAATGAGGCACGAAAACACATCATAGTCATACAACACGTGATATTGAAGATTGAACAATGGCTAGATGCCGAGTCTGACAATAGCAAACCTGAATCATAACCACACCGCACATCCACTAGGAATTGTAGGCTGGAGCTATAACTCGGAAGCAGAAATACACACCCCAGCATGATGTATAATCAGCCTGCGCCAACACGCGCGAACCTGCTTTGAAGGTGGCTGGTTATGCCTTTCATACCGCAAATATCTCCCATAGTGGTCGTCTTCCTGGGCCTGGGCACGGCTTATGCTTTGGTCTTCCACCTGTGGAGGGGTCGCAACCTGCAACACCTCTTGCTGTTCTGGCTGGTGAGCGTGCTCGGTTTCGCGCTTGGCTCGACCCTCGGCGGCATCTCGCCCTTCCACCCGATGCTCCTCGGGGGCATACCCGTGATGGAGGCAAGCCTCGGCTCGTTATCGCTGTTGCTGGTTGCCAGGCGCTTTACGCTGTGATACAATCTTCCGCTAAGTGGTTGAGCGTTACGGCTCGGCACGAGGTCCAGGGTATTACCCTGTTCCAGGCGCGACATAGCCGTCAGCTAACTGCTAGCCACTAGCAACTAGGAGGACAGTGGATGAAGGTATTGTTTATCGTGTTGGCCGTCGTGCTGGTGCTGGCAGTGGCACTGCTGCCGGTCTTCCTGCTCTTTTTCACCGATTGGCCGCGTGATGGTAGCTACTCCTGGCTGATGGCTGTACGCGATATGTCGCTCATCTACGCCAGCATGTTCATGTGCGTCGGCGCTATCTTATTTATAGTCATGACGGCGCTACTTGCCCTCATCGCCTTCGCCATCCGCGATCATATCGTGCCCGCCCTACAGAAGGTTGACGACACCGCCAAGACCGTGCGCGGCACCGCCACCTTCGTCAGCGAGAGCGTGGTCGCCCCCATCATCAAGACGGCAGGTGCAGCCGCAGGCGCTCGCGCAATGGTACAGACGTTGATGCGCCGCAAACCCCCAGGACAGTAGGCTGAAACGTGAAACGTGAAACGTGATGCGGTAAAGGGAACAGAGTCGCAATTCAGGGACCAAATCACACAAGTGTCATCACGTTTCACGTTTCACGTTTCAGAACAGGAGTGACAAGGGATGAAGCGACGGAGAGAGAGTGACGCAAGCCTGCTGATCGGGTTGGTGCTGGGTTTAGCGGTGGGGGCGGCGCTCGTGGTTGTACTCAGCGCGAGGCCGGACGAGAGCCTGAATTTCCCTGCGCTGAACACGGGGAAGGACGAGGTTGAGAAGGCGCGGGCATCGCTTGAAGAGAAGGACAAGGCGCGCACCGAGGGTGCTGCGGAAGGTGCCGCCGGGTAGCAGGATCATCTAAACGCCAAGACGCGGAGACGCCAAGGTTAGAATGGTTCAGAGGATATAAGAAGGGCCAGTGTACTACTTTACGTACCCTGGCCTTTTTCGCGAACAAGACAACAACCCTAATCCTGGCGTGGTCCTTGGCGTCTCCGCGTCTTGGCGTTTAGCTCCTCCTAGAGTGGTTCCTTAGTGTGCTTATTGCCATCATAGGAGAGCATTGTAGCCTCTTCTTCCAGCTTGGTGCGCAGGTGGACGGGGCGGCCCCATAGGGCGTGGATGTGCTCAAGGGTCTTCTGGCTGTAGCCAATGTCTAGGTCCTGGCCGTCATGCACGTGGTGCAGCAGTAGCTCGCCGTTGTGAGAGTAGTCGCTGTCCTCCACCAAGATGGTGGGGTTGCCGAAGTTGGACATGCGTGCGGCTATGCTGTCGCGGACGTGCTCCCAGTTCTTGTCCACGATTACCCACTGGTCGCCCTGGCGCTCGTACAGATAGAGGTCAAGCTCGTCTACTAGTTCGCGGGTGAGATAGTTGCGGATTAGCGAAACGTCGTTCTCCTCCTCCCTCACCTGGAAAAGCTTTTTGCGACCCTCGCCCGGCTTGCGACCGTAGCGGGCCTGCTCCTCCTCGGTCGGGTTGTCCCAGCGGCGCTCAATGTCCTCCAGTATCTTCACGCCCAGGAAGTAGGGGTTGAGCGATTGGCGGGAGGGGGCAAGCACCCCCGCGTGCATGGCCGCGAAGTCGGTGTATTCCCTGTCCGACAGGTCTACCTCGCGCATGATGCGGGCGTGCCACACGCTGGCCCAACCTTCGTTACACACCTTGGTCTGCATCTGCGGCACGAAATAGAGCATCTCCTGCCGCACGATTGACATCACGTCCCGCTGCCACGGCTCAAGGTAGCGCGAGTGCTCCATGATGAAGCCGACGATGTCCTTCTCAGGCTGGGCGGGCACCCGGCGGTCCTGCCACAGTCGCTTATCAGGCGGCCTGGGCCTGTCGTCGGGGGTTAGCTCGAACAGGTCGTCAAAGGGCGAAGCGGCACGGCCCTGCGACCTGTCCTCATCCTTCGCTGGAGATTGGGACTGCGACTTCTTGCGGTGCTCGCTCGTGGTAAGCTGCGGGTCTATATGCTCCTGTATCGAGAGCACCGCGTCCAAAAAACGCTCCACTTTGTGCATGCCGTGCTCTTGCTCGTACTGGCGGATGCGGGCGGCGTTGAGGGAAGCGGTCTCCACCATCCGGCGGTTGGAGTGCCGGAAGTAGGCGTTGTGCTTGAAGAAGTCGCAGTGCCCCAGCACGTGGGCGATCACCAGCTTGTTTTGCAGGACCGAGTTGCCCTCCATGAGGAAGGCGTAGCTGGGGTTAGTGTTGATGACCAGCTCGTATATCTTGCTCAGACCGTAGTCGTAGCTGGTCTTCATGCGGTGGTACACCTTGCCATGCGACCAATGGGAGAATCGCCCCGGCAGCCCATAAGAGCCGAACTCATACATGATGGAGGCAGGCACCATCTCGAAATGCACCGGGTAAGGGTCCAGTCCAAAATCGCGGGCAATCTCCCAGATAGGGGCTATGGCGTCTTCCAGTTGTTTGATGTCGGTGTCCATGTATCGCCTGCTCTTTCTATGGGTTATTCTTTAGAGACGAAAACGCAAAGGCGCAAAGAACGCAAAGAATGCGCAAAGATTAGGATTGTTTGCGGCGTTGGGGCCAGGGGTAGCCTGGCCGCCCCGTCATACGCCGACGCCTGATTATGGGACCAAAGCCCCTTCTGTCATCCTGAGCGCAGCGAAGGATCAGGTGCTGTAGTTTGACCCTTCGTATTCAAGCACCATTATTCCTCCTGCCCTCATCATCCACAATGTTGAGGACTCTCGCTTCCCCACCTGATCCTTCGCTACGCTCAGGATGACAGGGTGGGGCTTGGCTCTTGAAAAGGGGCACATGGGGCCACCCATCTGGACACCCTATCTCCTACTCTGAGACATCCAAACCCTCTATACTCTTTGCGCATTCTTTGCGTTCTTTGCGCCTTTGCGTTTTCGTCTCTAACGTCGCTACGCATTCTAAGTTGTCGCGATTTCGCGCACGGGCGATTTGGAGAAGAAGCGTTGGAGGGCGGGGTAGACTGCCGCTTTGTCGTTGATGGTGACCGAGATGAACTTGGGGTCGTCCACCTTGTTGAAGGCCGACATGAGGGTGCTGGTGGAACCCCGGTAGCCCTCGCGGATTTCGCCGTAACCGAACAGGTTGCACTCGGCCAGCATCTCCTTCACCAGGCGCACGCACAGGTCGTTGTCCCAGGGCAGGTTGTCGCCATCGGAGAAGTGGAACGGGTAGATGTTCCAATCGCGAGACGGAAAGCGCTCCCTGATGATGTTCAGCGCCAACTGGTAGGCCGACGACACCTGCGTGCCGCCCGACTCTCCCTTGTGGAAGAACTCCTCCTCCGTGACCTCTTTGGCCTCCGTGTGGTGCGATATGAAGACGATGCGCACGTTCTCATACTTGGTCCTCAGGAAGCGCACCATCCAGAAGTAGAACGAGCGGGCGATGTACTTCTCGAACTCGCCCATGCTCCCGGAAATGTCCATAAGCGCCAGTATCACCGCGTTCGACTGGTACTCCACCCGCGTTTCCCAGGTCTTGTAGCGCAGGTCTTCGTTGCGGATATTGCCGACGCTGGGGTTGCCCGCCGAGGCGTTGCGCTTGAGGTTCTCCAGCAGGGTGCGGCGCTTGTCGAGGTTGGACATCGCCCCTTTCTTGCGTATGTCCGTGAATCGCACGGCGGGCGACTCGATCTCTTGCAGGCGCTTCTCCTGGAGGTTGGGCAGGCCCAGGTCCTCGAACAGGAGGGCGGCGATCTCGTCAACGGATACCTCGGCCTCGTAGTAATCAACGCCGGGTTGCTCGCCCGCCGGACCCTGCCCCTTGCCTGGACCCTGTGCCTGCCCCTTCGCGTTGCCCGCCTTGCCAAGCACGTCGCCCACCTGCGAGTCGCCGTCGCCTGAACCCGCGTGCTTGCCGCTGTTGTCGTCATAGCGGAAGCGGTACTCCTCAAGCGAGCGGATGGGCACCTTGATAACGTGCTTGCCGTCGGACAGGATGATGTTTTCCTCAGACACGATGTGCTTGAGGTCCTGCTTGATCGCCTCTTTGATGCGCTCCTTGTGCCGCTGCTGGTCTTGCGGTCCCTTGCGGTGCAACGACCAATCGTGCTGAGACACGGACATGAGTGTAGGCTTGATTTGCGGGTTGGGGTCGTCAGCCATAGGTTGCTCTTTTCTGTTAGGTCGTAGCCGGGTCGGGTAAAGAAATCGAGCGCATGCTGGGGTCTATCACCATGCGCCCGCCGTTGGGAAGCACCATCAGTGGGTCGGTATGCCCGAAGTCCAGGTTCGCTACTACCGGCAGGTCGGCGCGCCCGAACTCGTCACGCACGATCCGCAACACCGTCGCGTACAGTTCTTCGACCTGCTCCGGCGTGTAGTGTGCGGGCCTGCCGATGACCATCCCCGCCAGCCGGTCCAGGATGCCTTGCATACCGTAGTTGCGCAGCCACCAGGCAACCAGGGTAGGGCTTGGCGCGTCTTCGGACGTTTCCCAGTAGAAGATAGCGCCCTCCCACACCCGCGTCTCGGGCCACCATCGCGTGCCCTTGAGGAACTCAAGCACGTCCAGGCAGCCACCAACCAGGTGACCTTCGACGCGAGTGTCGCCTTGCAACCACTTCCAACCTGGGTTGGGCTGTGTGACACGGCGTTGGTTGGCCCGCGACTCGTCCTCCCACCTCACCATCTCGTCGGTCCACTCGGTCGAGGGCGTAAGCTCACCCACGGCCTCATTAGACATCAAAGTGCGGCGTATCCAGCTTTCGGTGTATGGAAACGTGCCGCCGTTCTCGGCTATACCCGCCAGGACGGAAGGGCCGTAGAAGGTCTGTAAGCCGGAGATTAAGGACAGCACGTGCAAGGTCGTGGTGTCCGAGTAGCCCATAAAGACCTTGGGATTGTCGCTGATGGCCGACGTATCGACGTAGGGCAGGATGCGCACCGAGTCATCACCGCCGATGCTGGCGATTATGCCGTCTATGGAAGGGTCGGAGAAGGCCGCGTTGATGTCATCGGCGCGTGCCTGGGGGTTGCGCCATATCCAGTCGGCGTCGGCGCGCACGTGCGGCATCTCGACCACCTCAAGCCCAAAACGCTCCCGTAGCTCGCGCAGGCCCCTATCGAAGCGCAGGGGCACGGTGGCCGGGCCGCCCCACGAGGGAGAGACGATGGCCACCCTGCTACCTGGCTCCAGGTGCTTAGGCTTCTTCAGGTTCAACATTGCCCTCCCTTGCCGCTCGCGGGCTATAAGGCACGCAGGTTACCTGTTCAGCAATGATCCAACGTACTGCAACAGCGAGTTGGCGCACACCGCGCAGTAGCCGTGCTGCTCCACCAGGCGGTTGACCACCTCGTTGATGCGGCGAAGCTGCTCAGGGTCGGGCGTCTTCACCGAAGTAGTGATTTTGACCACGTCGCGCAGGTCGGCGAACAGCTTCTTCTCTATCGCTTCCCGCAGCCGCTCGTTGGAGGTGTAGTCGAACTGCTGCCCTCGCCGCGCCAGCGACGATATGCGAATCAGTATCTCCTCGCGGAACGCCTTGCGCGAGGTATCGGTGATGCCTATCTGCTCCTCTATGGAGCGCATCAGCGTCTCGTCCGGCTCGCGGTCCTCGTCGGTCATCTGGTCGCGCATCTTCTGGCCGGAGCAGAACGCCTCGACGTTGTCCAGGTAGTTGTTGAACAGCGTGCGGGCGGCCTCCTCGAACGAGTAGACGAACGCCTTCTGCACCTCGCGCTTGGCGACCTCGTCGTACTCCTTGCGAGCCTCCCCTATCAGGTTGAGGTAATGCTCCCGTTGCTCCCGCGATACGGACGTATGTTGCTCCAGGCCGTCGCGGAGGGCGCGCAAGGCGTCTATAGGAGTGATGCAAGTGACTCCCTCTTTCACGAGGGCGTTCGACAGGCGGTTGATGACGTAGCGGGGCGAGATGCCGTCCATGCCCTCCCGGTCTGACTCCTCCTGTAATTCCTTTACGTCCTTTGCCTTGAAGTCCTCTATATCCTCGCCGTTGTACAGCTTGAGCTTCTTCATCAGGCTGACCCCGGCCTTCTTGCTTGGCTCCAGGCGGGTGAGCACGGCGAATATGGAAGCCACGTCCAGGGTGTGCGGGGCCACATGCACGGCCTGCAAGGCGCTCTGCTTGAGCAGCTTCTCGTAGATACGCACCTCGTCGTTCACCCGCAGGTTGTAGGGCACCTTCACCAGGATGATGCGGTCCTGCAACGCCTCGCTCTTCTTATTGCCGACGAAGCCCTGGTACTCGGTCTCGTTGGTGTGCGACACCACCACTTCGTCGGCATATATCATCGAGAAGCGCCCGGTCTTGATGTTCTGTTCCTGAGATAGGGTGAGCAGCACGTAGAGGAACCGCTCGTCCACCTTGAGCATTTCAACGAACTCCATCACGCCCCGGTTCGCCACGTTCAATTCGCCATCGAAGCGGTAGGCACGGGGGTCCGACTCGGAGCCGAATTCACCTATAGTTGACAAATCTATCGAACCAGTCAACTCAGAAATGTCTTGGCTTTTTGGATCGGACGGGCTGAATGTACCTATACCCACCCGCTTCTTCTCCGAGAAGGCAATCCGCTTCACCGGCACCTTCTCGATGCGCCCCGCGTAGGTGTGCTCTAGCTCAAAACGGCACTTGGGGCAGAGGTCGCCCTCTATGTAGATGCCGTACTCGCGCTGGAAGTCGTCGCGTAGCTCCTGGGGAATGAGGTGTAGCGGCTCCTCGTGCATGGGGCAGTCGCGTATCGCGTAAACGGCCCCGGCCTCGGTGCGGGTGTAGGCTTCCAGTCCGCGCTTCAGCAGGGTGACGATGGTGCTCTTGCCGCCACCCACCGGCCCCATGAGCAGCAAGATGCGCTTGCGGACCTCCAGCCTCTGCGCCGACGAGTTGAAGTACTCGACTATCTGCTGCAGCGCCCTGTCCAGCCCGAATATCTCCCCGTCGAAGAAGGTGTAGTGCGGCAGCCCGCGCGGCCCCGCGGCGACCCCGGCCGAGAGTATCATGTCGAAGATACGCGCGTGGGCAAGGTTGGCTACCCTGGGATTCGCCTTCACGATATCGAAATATTGCTCGAAGGTACCCTCCCACGACAGTGACTGCTCCTGCGCTCTAAACTCCTCAAGCTTCTTGATGAGGTCCATAGCCTTGTCCTTTCGTGACCCGCATGGCTGTGTCTGTTAGCCAGGTGAAAAATAAGGACCGAGAAATAAGGGTGTAGCAAAACCAGGGTGGGCGCGCATGGCTCCACCTGTACCATATGTGATATTCGGTTGTGGGTGTTGAGAATGACCGTCAAACAGCGACGGAGGGGACGATATTACGAGTAGAAGTGCTGGTGCTTATGAGGTGAGGTGTGGAACGTGTGTTGGAGTTATGAAGTTGGATAACCCCTCATCGGGAGGAATGGCTGGCGGCACTGTTGTCGCCAGGCGGGAGATGATTGCCGGTGACACGCCCAATCACGTGCAGATGCGATTATTCAGGGCTAATAATGCGCAAAGTCCCCACAGGCCGCGCCAGCGAGCGGTGGGGACAGGGACTGCACCGTTGCCTATCCCGTGCGGGACCGGCCCTTTCCAAATATGTTCCTGATGTATGTATACAATAGCCTTCAAGAAGTGACAAGGTTTTCCACAGTTACTTGTGGGTAGTGCCAGCTATCCATTTTGGCTACTGCGTTGCTCTTAACTCTATTAACGCCATTTCTAAGAAAATGGTTGCAAGTTAGTCTACGGCTTGAGACAGAGCAGCAAAATGGGACCAATTATTCACCGCAGAGACGCAGAGGGCGCGGAGATTACGCGGAGATTGTTATTGTTGGACATGTGCAAGGGGAGCATCGTACCGTACGATGCTCCCCTTGCACAGAATACCCTCTATTCTTCTCTGCGTGCCTTTGCGGCCTCTGCGTCTCTGCGGTGAATAATTGCGGTGCCGTCTACTGCGAAGGGTCGTCGTATACGCCCCAGGTGTTCACGTAGGCGAAGTAGTAGAACTCGGGATTGAACAGCGTGTAGATCTTTCCGGCGTCGGCTAGCATAAGGCCGCTGGCGAAGAAGTTGTAGTCGTTGGGCGTGAGGGTCTTTTCGGGGCCTGTGGCGTAGCCGAGAAACGGCTTGATTTCGGCGTGGGTGCGCCAGACGTGGCCGAAGCCGAGCACGGGCGTGAAGAGGCCGGGCGGGGCAGGCTCTGGTGTAGGCTCCGGTGTATTGGGTTCGCGGTCGGGGTAAATCCTGATCGTGGCGTCCTCTAGCATCACGTAGACGAGCCTGTTGGGAATGCTGGTGCGGGGGGGGTTCTGCTTCAGGCCCACGTACACCATGTGCCCGCGCTCGAAGTGCTGCATCACGACCGTGACGTTCTCGTGCCCCAGGTACGGCTCGGCGGGGCAGTGTAACTGGTTCTGTATGACCACGTCGCTGTTCCATAGTTGCTCGAACCGGGCACCTGTGCCCGCGACCGGGGTGCATGCAAGTGGGAGGCTGGTAGGTTTGCCCGCGTCCTTGTAGCGCCAGTCGTAGTAATGCTGACCGATATTGCCCATCTGCACCTTGTAGCCTTCCGGCGCGCTGGGTACGTAGGTGAGCACCCGTCGCTCGTAAGGCTGTATGAGCACGTCGGTGTCGGGCTTGCCCTCTATCTTGACGCTGGCCCAGAACGCCTCGGTGATGGGATAGCCGGTGTTGTAGAACCAGGGGTTGCTCAACTGCGCCGTGGACACCTGCCCGCCTACGAGCACAGGCCCCGTCGAATTGAGGAAGCGCCAGAAGACGTCCGGGACGTTGTGCTCAGTGGCCGTCTCGTAGTGAAAGTACTTGACGCCGTACTTCTGGAACCTGTCGGTGGTGCCGTTGGAGGCCGCCTTGCCAATCGCCTCGTACACCACTTCCCCGGTCTTGTCGGGCGTGACGCTCCGCATGTACATGGCAAAGCTGGCGTAGGTCGGCGCGTCCTTATCGTCGGTGTCGCTGGCAAGGGGGATGTTGGCCCGCCAGCG
Source organism: Chloroflexota bacterium (assembly GCA_030914045.1). Lineage (GTDB taxonomy): Bacteria > Chloroflexota > Chloroflexia > QHBQ01 > JADMIH01 > JADMIH01. Next base: position 104,005 of record JALZHG010000001.1, read on the forward strand.
GTTGACGTGCTTGCGGTTGCCCATCTGCATGCGGCCTGTGATAAGCTCCACGGTCAGCAGGCCATTGGTCACGAAGAAGGGGTTGTTGCGGTCGCCGTTGGGGTTGTTGATCTCCATACGGCTCTTGTCGAAGTACTGCACCATGTGCTTGCCGCCCGGTCCTTCCGCGTAGTCCTCCTGGAGGGCCTGGCTGTTGGGGCGCGGCCCCCAGAAGTAGCTACGCGCTACCTTGCCAGTCGCCACCAGATTGTCGGTGCGGTTCCACAGGCTGTAGAAAGCCTTGTCCGCGAACTGCGACTCGGAAGGCACGGGCTGTGCGGCCACGGCTGGTGACATGCCAAGGGGCAGCGCGCTCAACAAGACCGTGACAGCAAGTGATAGGCGAGAAATAGTCGGTTTCAAGTGGGGTTTCCTTTTCGGTGTGAATTTTGCTTCAATGTGCGCACCAATCTTTGACATCCACAGATGGAACGTATGTAGATGGTGCGCGGTTCCGGGCTGCTACTTGGCCTCGAACATAGCCCAGGCGTTAGGGTCGGTGGCGCTCGCGCCGTTCTGGGCGTACACCACGAATACGAAGTTGGCGTGCCGGAGCATGCGACCTTTCTCGAAGTAGAGGAAGAGGCTGCTCGAATTGGGTGCGGTCTGGCCCGCCTCCGGCGCGGTGGCATAGCCGATCTTCTGGGCTACCTGCGGGTTGTCCCGCCACAGCTTGCCGAAACCACCCTGCGGCACTATGAGGCCGTTGGGGGCCGTCACGGGGGCCAGCGGAGTGCCGTCCTGGTAGGTGTCGGGGAAGCGTTGGGCCGTGCCGTCGCCGTACAGCACGTATATCTCCTTGGTCTGCTTGGAGCCGCCACCGCGAGGGCTGCCCTGGTCGGTGATGATTACGTCCAGCATGACGCCGTGCTGGAAGGGCTGGAACACCACGCTGGTGGTGAAGCCCGCGTACCCCGACATGCACCCAAGCTGCTTTTGCACCGAGGCGTTGTTGCTCCATACCTTGTTGAAGCCGGGGTCGGTAATCGCCATGTTGCACTGTAGCAGAGAGGGCTTGCCCGCGTCCTTGTAGCGCCAGTCGTGGTAGTGCCGCCCGATGTTGCCCATCTGCACCTTGAAGCCTTCGGGGGCGGAGGGCACGTAGGTGAGCACCCTGCGCTCGTAAGGCTGGACCAGCACGGCCACACCCTGCTTGCCCTCGATCTTGACGGTAGCCCAGTAAGCCTCGGCAATCGGGTAGCCGGTGGCGTAGAAGTAAGGGTTGCTCAGGCGCGCGGTTACGGTCTTGCCGTTCTCTATCACCTGCCCAGTCTGGTTGAGGAACTGCCAGAACACGTCAGGTATGTTGTGCTGGGTGGCGGTCTCGTAGTGGACGTTCTTCACCGTGTACGTCGCGAAGCTGTTGTTCGGGGAGACCGTGCCATCCTTGCTGACACTCTCTACCAGCGTCGTGCTTGTCCTGTTATTAGCGGCTTTGGTAACCAGGGTGCGGAAGCTGGCATAGGTAGGCGCGCTCGCGTCGTCCATGTCCGAGGCCAGGGGTATCTCGGCGGACCACCGCTCCACAAATTTGCTGTTGCCCGTCTGCATCTGCCCGGATATTAGCTCGCGGGTAAGCAGGCCGTTGGTGACGTAGAAGGGGTCGACCTTGTTGCCGTTGGGGTTGTTGATTTCCATGCGGCTCTTGTCGAAATACTGCACCAGGTGCTGCCCACCCGGCCCTTCCGCGTACTCCTCCATGCGGGCGGGTTCAAACGGTCCCGGCCCCCAGTAGAAACTGCGCTTGACCTGTCCTCCGGCTACCAGCTTGTCGGTGCGGTCCCACGTTGCCCGGAACGCGCTATCGCCAAAGTTAAAGTCGCTCCCCTGGGCGGCTGCGCCAGGGACGTAGCCACTGGCATGTATGCCCACCAGCAGGGACGCGAACAACGCGCCTGCCAGCAGTTGTTTTGCCTCCTGTCTCTTATGCTTCATAACCATCGTGTGCGGCTCCTTGTGTGAGTCATTGTGCTATCTATTTGCGTCAGAGTAGTCTCTCTCGCAAATATAATGTACCGCAAACGGGGGTCGTGTACATCGCTTGAAACAATTAAGTTGGGGTAGAGGGACAAATTAATAGTGGCTACCAGCATAGTAGGCAGGGCCCAGCGAATGAACGCGTATTCAGCAGAGACGCCAGCCGACGCCCGTCGACTGAAGTCGAGGGCTACACTTTGCAAAGTCCGCCTATGCGGACTGTTCTAGTCACAGCTTGGCCGCAATAGGGGCTTCGTAGGACAGAGCCAGTCCCCGAAGGGGGACTTTGCAAAGTATAGCCCTCGACTTCAGTCGATGGGCGTCGGCCTTTGCATCGTGTTACGTAGGCAATCCGTGTCTTAGAACGTTCTCACATGCTCGCCACCTACGGCCTGCCACCATACCTCCCCTGGTAGGTCTGCACCCCCAAGAGGCCCAGCAGCACCTCGAACTCGGTGCCTTTGTTCTCGGGGTGGTACTCCAACCTGTTGCGCTCGAAGTATTGCACCAGGTACGTCTTGCCGTCGGTGGGGCTGCGCTCCTGGAAGCCCTCGGAGAGCGGGTAGCCGAACACGGGTATGCCGCCGTTGCGCGACCAGTAGTCCGCAAGCTGCGGGTGGAGGGCGTGCTTCGTCTCGTTGAAATAGAGTTGGCCGCAGTTCTGGCAGGGCTGCACTGGCCGGAATGGCTGCTCGTTGCCCCTGGCAGAGACAAGCTCCACTCCCAGCCTGCCCAGCAGCACCTCGTAGGGCGTGCCCTTGTTCTCAGGGTGCCACTCCAGCCGCGCGCGCTCGGTGTACTGCACCGTGTAAGTCTTGCCGTCTCCCAACTGCTCGGTTAGCTCGTTGGTCACGGGCAGGCCGAACTGTTGCACGCCGCCGTTGCGGAACCAGTAGTTGAGGAAGGCACCCCGCAGGCACTTGCCGGTTTCCGGGAAGCACCTCGTTGCGCCGGGTAGCTGGGCTGCCAGTCGTGGGGCGGGCTTACCGGCGACGGCGGTGGGCGCGGGGCCGGAAGCGGGCACGGGCGTAGGTGCCGGGCCTGTGTAGGTGATGCGGTAGATCGTGCCCGTCCTGTCCTGGGTGGCGAGGAGCGCACCGTCGTAGGGGTCCGCCGCGAGGCCAACCCAGGTATCCCCTGTTGAGTGGAAAGACTGCGGCGGGCCGGAGGGCTTACCATCCTTGAACGGCACGAACACTATACCTCGTTGCTCCGGGTACTGGATGCTCCGCTGGGCCACGAACAGGCCGTCCCAATACTCGCTCGGGAAGGAGGAGTGGGTATAGAAAGCCATGCCCAGCGGCGCGGCATGGGCGGGGAAAAGCAGGGTAGAAGGGACCGTTTTTGAGCAGTCGCCGCCGCCTACGTTGGGGTTGTCCACCCTGTCGCCATAACAATAAGGGTAGCCGTAGTCGCCGCCGTCCACCAGTTGGTTCAGCTCGTCACCCGGCTGGTTGCGGCCCAGGTCGTCCACCCCGTTGTCTACACCCCACATCTGGCCCGTGACTGGGTCCCAATCGAAGCCAACTGTGTTGCGGAGGCCACTGGCAAACACGCGCCCGCCGCTGCCGTCCAGGTTGTACTGCCAGATGGTGGCGCGACTCTCCTCTTCCGGCGCGGCGTCGTGGAACGAGCCGACGCTCACGTACATCTTCTTGTCGGGGCCGAAGCCCACCGTGCGCGTGCGGTGCCTGCCCGTGCCCTGTATGCCGCTGACTACGGTGTCGCGGGTGTCGGCCACCAGGTCGCCGTCCATGTCCTCGAAACGCCAGACACGAGTGGGATCGCCAACGTAAGCGCTGTTGCCGTAGAAAGCCACGTTGTTCGGCCAACTGAGGCCGGAGGCAAACACCCTGGTGAAGTCGGCCTTGCCGTCGCGGTTGCGGTCAGGCAGCACCTTGATAACGGCGGCACTGGTCTGCCCTAGTTCGGCCACGTACAGGTCGCCCTGAGGTGAGAACGAGAGGAAGCGGGGCGTGCTGAGACCGGTGGCGTACACCTCAGCCTTGAAGCCGGGAGGGAGGCCCAACGGGGCTGCGGCAGAGCCTTGTGAGGGCGTGGAGTTCAAGACACCAAGCGAAAGCACCCCACTGAGCACCAGGCACACTAGCTTCCAGACCCGATATTGTACCGATGCACTACCTAATCGCAGCATAGCAAATCCCCTCATTTCTCTTTGATATACGGCTCAAATTCAACACATAGCGTGACTTCTTCATTATATAGGCACCTCCGATTGCGTGCAGCCGGACGATAGCAGTATGCCTCGCCGGGCGTTCAGTGGGGGTACTCCCTGGATGGCCCTAAAGTGCTACCCCTCAGCAAGCCTATGTAGTAGTTTGGTCCCATTCATAATGAGCAGGCTTGGCCCTACAATTTAGAGAGAGAAAGCCTACGTTCCGAGCATGGCGTCCATGACGCTCCTCCGCGAGCGTCCGCAGGACTCCTTACAGCCCTAAGGTAAGTGCCGGTAGGATAACGTCAAGGGCATCTCGACTGGTAAACACCGGCGCATTAGCTCGCCTGTGTGCTACCGCCAAAAATCATCAGAAGGTCACACTTAGTGGCCGTGTTAAGAGGCAAAAGTTGAACAGGAAAGCGTCCAACCCGTTCCGAAAATCAGCCCGCGGGCAGACTCTCGTTGAGTTCGCCTTCGTCAGCGTATTTCTCATGCTGCTGCTGTTCGGCATCATCGAGATGGGCCGGCTGTTGTTCGCCTTCAGCGTGGTGAGCAACGCCGCGCAGGAAGGCTCTCGCTACGCCATAACCAGGCCCCGCGACTACATGAACCAGTCGGCGGCGGCCACGCGTATAGCGATGGGCACTGCCATCCCCACCCAGTTGGTAGTACCCGACGGCTCATGTAACATCTACGACAACGCCCGCCTGGAGGTCTGGGGTCTAGCACCCTCCAACGTGAGCCTGAACGTGAACTATGAAACCGCTTCCGGCACATCGGTGGCGATAAAGGACATAAACAACAACCCGAATAGCGCCAACTACTACAAGAATGTGATAGTAGCTGGCAACCGCGTTGTGGTTGAGGCAAGCTACAAGTTTGACTTCATAGTACCGTTGATCAGCCAATTTGCCCCTAACGGCATCGACGTGAAGATGAGCTCGGCCCGGTCGATCCTGAACAATGGTGACGGTGCCTTCAACTGCACCGTAAATTACATACCGGCGCCGGTGCCTCCCACCCCTACGTACACGCCACTACCCACCAATACGCCCACGAGGACCCCTACTGCCCCAACGGCCACGAATACTCCCACCTTCCCGACAGCCACTAGAACTGCTACTTCAATATTTACGTCCACTCCATCGGGCACTCCTACTAGTTCACCTACGACTACTAATTCACCTACCATTACCAGTTCGCCTACCAGTACACCTGTGCTGAAGCTGATTATCGCCTCCATACACGCCTATAAATCGAACGGCAACAACAAAGAGATGGACGTGGTAGTGTGGCTGACCGACCAGGATGGCAAATATGTCACGGATGCCACCTTTGTCTACATACGTGGCACGAGTACCGTGGGGCAGGTGTTTTATGACCCTTTGCTCAACATGGGCAACGGCAGCTACCGGCTGTGCGGCTGGGGCAAGTTTAGTGGAGTGCTTGGAGAGGTAGCGGTCGAGGCGCTGGCCCGAAAGATCGGCTACCAGGATGGCGTTGCCACCACTACAAACCAGGTGGGATCGTACTGCGGCGTTTCTCCAACCACCACATCTACACCAACCAGAACGTCCACACCCACCAACACGTCTACACCGACTAATACACTCGTCCCAACTTTCACGCCGACCAATACGCCGACTGTCAATCCTAGTATCACCCTCACGCCTACTCCCGTTGCCACGGACACGTATACCCCCACACCGCCGCCGACCCTGACACCCTACCCTTCGTCAACCCCAACGCCCGTAGCGTGCCCCTATACGGTCACCGTGAGCGCCTACAAGGCACCGCTCAACCAGCGGCCATACGTAAGGGTACAGGTTACCGATGCTATGGGTAGAAAAGTTGGAGGCGCACAAGTATCCGCCGTTATTCGGGGTGAGGTGAGGCAGGGCACTACCGACAACGCGGGCAACATCTGCCTGGTATTCAACAAGTACCAGGGTAACAGCGTCCCTGGCTCGGTAAGCGTCAGCGGGCCGGAATGCTCGGTCTTCAGCCAACCATTTACCACCACAACCAGCGGCTCGGCGTGCCAGTAACCAGTAGAAGGTAGCTAGATAAATGCGACTCAGGCAAATTCAGAATAGATCAAGAGGCACCGGTACCGTAGAGGGGCAGCCCGAGCACCCACAGGGCAGGCGAGCCAACCTGCTGCGCGGGCGGTCGCGAGGCCAGGCGGTAGTAGAGATGGCGCTCCTGGGCCTCTTCCTGGCGATGCTCCTGGCGGCTGCCGTCGATTTTGGTAGGGCTTACTACACGGCGGTGGTCATCGAGAACATGGCCGGGGAGGGCGCGGCCTACGCCGCCAAGTATCCAGAGCGCGAGCTAGGCGACGACACGTGCAGCATTCTGTCATACAGCGATAGCCAGAGCATCCAGCGGCGGGTGCGCGACCTCGCCAAGGACCGGGGGTTGGTGATAGACGCGGAAGACAGAGCTACCTCTGATATCGAAGTCACGGTAGGCAACAACATCAAGACCTGCACCAAGCGCTGCCAGGGTGAAACTATCACCGTGAAGATAAAGTACGAATTGGACGATCTGTTCTTGCCGGGGATGCTGGGCATCAAGGCAATCCCGATCACCCAGTCCGCGACACAACTCATTCTGCGGGACGTAGAGAAAAACAGGAATTGCAACTAACGGGTTTGACAAACATTCGAGGTAAGACGATGTACAACAAGCGCGTAAAACGTGGCTGCTCCCAGCAAGCCGCCCTAGCGGAGAAGTCCCAGTCTAGAGTGGATAACATAGTGAACCAGATCCTACGCTCCGGCGGGCGAAAAGCGGGCGGGCAGGCTATGGTGATAATAGCGCTCGCGATGTTCGTATTGATCGGGCTGGTGGGGCTGGCGGTGGACGGCGGCTCGATGTACCTGCAACGGCGTACGGCACAGAACGCCACCGACGGCGCGGCGCTGGCAGGCACGAGCACCATGCTGTCGGCCTTCCATGACATGCTCTACGATAACAGCGGCACGGTAGACGATAGCAACACGGAAGACGCTGAAGACTACATCCTCGAAGTAATAATGGAATACGCCACGGCAAACGGTGCGGTAGCCGACACTGTAAACGCGTACTTCGTAAACGACAACAAGCAAGTTGTATCCGCGAGCGCGGGCCGAGACGACAACGGCAACGTAATTTGCGGTACCTCGGCAGGGCTGGCGCCTTGCAAGGTGGGACAGAACGGGTACGTCCCCTGGACCAGGGGGGTAAAGGGCATAACGGTCACCGGAGACGCCCAAACTTCGGCTTTCTTCATGAGCCTGTTCGGCTGGAACACGATATCGGCTGAAGCCAATGCCACGGCCTTTATGGGGCCGTCGCTGGAGAGCGGCCCGGACGTCACGATATTGCCCATCGGCTTTTACACGACGACGGAACGCCTGCTCCAAATGAAAACGGGCCAGACGTATACGCTCATTGCCGGGAACCTGAAGAAAATTCCTACGCCCTATGACCCCAATATGGAGTGGGATGTCTCGGGTAACTGGGGCTATGTAGACTTCAACGAACAGGGCGAGCCCAGGCCCGTGGTAGACGCGTGGATTACCTGTGGTTTCAACCCGAGAGCGCTGGACCTCACTAGCTGGGAGGCTTTCTGCAACGACCAGAAGTACCGGAACGAGAGCCGCGCGGTTGGTCCGACCCACTACTGGACGGGCGCTGGGTCAGCGCCTGATGCCGGGGTCTTCACGGCCCCGCGCCTGGAATGGAAGGGTGTGGATGGCACAGGCCCCGATTGGTGGTTGAAAGCGTCGTCAGGTGTGACGGGTAGCTGCCATTACTTCAGAGACCTCGTGGACCAACTAGAAGACCCGGTTTACTGGGTGCCGGTCTTCGACAAGTGGACAGGCTCCGGCAACAACACATACTTCCACCTGCTCACGCTTGCGCGGTTCAGGTTCGAGGCCGACTTCAACTGCCAAAGCCCGAGGCAAGAGTGGTCTATACGTGGGGAATACATGCACGAGTACTCAGCGGGGGCTTCCGGCCAGCACGGTGACCTGGTGCATAGCTCGTCGCACACGGTGTTCCTGGAGCCGTAACCTCACACTACCACGACGCACAAACGAGATTAGACTGGATAGAGAGAAGGCCCAAGTGTATCCTCGGGCCTTCTCTTCTTATCGCTCCATCACTAAGGCACGGGCTGAGGTGAGGTCGTAGGGCCTAGCACGTCGGGCTTGCCCTCCTTCCATTCGAGGCGGTCCAGCCACACGAAGCGGCGCGGCTTCGGGCCGGGAGGCGACTCCCAGGCGTGGTACACCATCCATAGCTCGCCGTCATCGTCCGCGATAACAGTCTGGTGGCCGGGGCTAATCACCGGGGGCCGCTCCAGGGAGGTCTTCAGGATCGGGTTCTCCGGCGCGTCCTGGCACGGCCCGGTGGGCGACTGGCAGGTCGCGTAGCCTACCGCGTAGTCCAGGCCGTTGTAGATGTTGCCCGAGAAAAAGAGGTAATAGGTATCGTCCTGCTTCCACATGGTGGGCGCTTCAATGACAATGCCTTCCCATCTCTCGTCGTTCTTGACAAGCTGGGTGGGTTCGCCAATAAGGCTGAGGCCGTCGGCGCTCATCTCCTGGGCGTAGAGATAGGTGATGCCACCGCAGCAGTTGCCGTCGTTCTTCCAGTAGAGGTATAGCTTGTCGCCGTCGCGAAAGGGAGCCGCGTCGATAGAGCCGCCCTGCTCCGGCTGGCACACGAACGGCTCGGTGCGGGTGTCGTGGAACGGCCCCTCGGGTGTGGGGCTGATAGCCAGGCCGATGCACTGCTTGTTGGAAGCCTTGTCGCGCGCCGTATAGTACATGACGTACTGCTCGCCTATCTTCATTACCTCCGGTGCCCACACGTTACCAAACTGTAACGACGCCCACTTCGATATACCGGGCAGCGCATCACGCAGCATCTCCCAATTCACTAGGTCATTGGACCGAGCCACCTGCACGTTCTTGTTGCCGGCGTTAGTGGCATATGCGTAATACACTCCATCGACGTTGATAATGCCAGGGTCGGGGAAATCGTCCTTTATCACTGGATTCAAGAACTGGCCTTCGGGCACCACTATGGGAGTGGGAGTGGCGGTGGGCGCTCGCTTGATCGCGGTTGGGAAGTTCGCCTGCGTGGGGGTATCTTCAGCAACGGGGGCCGAAGTGGCGGTAGCAGCGAGTTGTGTCGCCGTAGGTGTGGGTGTGGCTTCGGTCCCGCATCCGGCCAGCACGAAGAGCGCGACTAACCCTGATAAGAGCCGCAAGATAACGCGGCGCGTGCTGCTAAGGTCCAAACTGCGTCCCATACCGGCCCCTCCTGCTTGGCTGAACGACTGCTGCGTAATGCTCGCCCTGCTGCTGTGCATGGTGTGTGCCCGCGTTGGGGTTTTAAGAGCCTTGCGACTCCGTCTGCTTATGCGATCACCGGCAGCCTGCGTATGTCAGGGTCGGTGAAGATGTCGAACTCGTCACGGCTGCGGGTCGAGAACTCGGAGACGACTGCACCCTCTTCGCCCGCCTGGAACCAGTGCAACGTATCGGGCGGGATGGTCCACTGCTCCCCCGGCAGCAGCACTACCTCGTGCCAGACTGAATAGTGGGCTTCGCGTCCGGCGGGTCGTCTTGCCCTGGGGTTGGGCGTGGGCTCGCCTTCGACGTAGAGGTAGACGGTGCCCCAGCGGCAGCGGAAAGTCTCCTCCTTGCCCGGTTCGCCGTCGATGGGCGGGTGGCGGTGCTCTGGGCAGGTCTGGCGGGGGAAGAGCACCAGTTCCTTGGCGCATACCCGCTCAGTGTTGACGTACACGACCAGTTGCAGGCCGGTCTGCTCCAACTCGTTCAGGCCCATGTCGGCCACTTCGATGTTGGCGGACTCTCCGGGGGTGAGCACGATACCGGCACGGTCCAGGTAGTCCCGCGCCCGCGCCCGCGCCTCCTGCACCTGCTCTCGCGTAATCATCCCTACCATGCGTGCCTCCTTTCCGCTCAGAAGCTAAACCCCGCCGCCTTGCCCGCGCTCAGGAGGAAGTTCTCCATCTTGTCGCAGACGGTCCTCTCGACCGCCTCCCGCCCGCGCTCCAGTTGGTCGGGAGGCAGGGCTTTGCACTCGGCGTTGGTCATACGCTCCGCGCGTCCAAGCGACTCCAGCAGGGCGACCTCCAGGTCGGTGGCGATGTTGATTTTGCTGACCCCACCACCCGGCAGCTGAATGGCCCGCGACATCATCTCCGGAGGCACGCCTGAGCCACCGTGTAGCACCATGTGCACTCCCGTGAGCGCCTTGATAGCCGCGAGCCGGTCGTAGTCCACCCGCGGTTTGCGCACCATATAGACCCCGTGAGCCGTACCCACCGACACCGCCAGCGCATCCACACCCGTTTCGCGCACGAAGCGTTCCGCCTCCTCGGGGTCGGTGAATAGCTCCTCGTCCGTGTCGGTCTCTATCTTGTCGGTGGTGCCTATCATGCCCAACTCGGCCTCCGCCGAAGCACCATGAGCGTGCGCGTACTCGGCGGCCTCCTTGCTAGCGGCGATGTTCTCATCGAGGGGCTTCTCGGAGGCGTCCATCATCACCGAGGTGAACCCGGCGGCGATGGCCTCACGTATCACCCCCATGTCCTTCGTGTGGTCGAGGTGCAGCACCACGGGCACCGTAATCTGCTCGTCGTGCACGACCCTGTAGAACTCCTCCGCGAACTCCCCGGCCGATATGAAGTATCGCTTCAGTTCGTTGTTGGAGATTTGCACGATCAGCGGAGACCGCATCTTCTGTCCCGCTTGCAACACAGGCAGAATCATGGGAGTATAGCGGGGCGAGAACGAACCGACTCCGTAGCCTCCCTTCTCGGCGGCTGCAAGCATCTCTCGGAGGGTGATTAGGTTGGGTGGCCTGGTGTGCGTGCGCATGGTTATCCTCTTGTTTGTGTAAGTTCAGGTTGAATATGCCGGAAGGACCGTAGAGGCATAGTTTGCCGTCTTCTGTTGGCTAGTCCCGCTCCCAGTTCTACAGAACCAAAGCCCGTTCTGTCATCCTGAGCGTAGCGAAGGATCTCAAATGCTCCCCCTACCCATGTGCCGAACCTCCAGTACCAAGGCCCCACTAATTCAACCTCATCCCTCTCGAGCTTCTTGAGATCCTTCGCTACGCTCAGGATGACAGGGTGGGGCTTGGCTTCAGCAATAGAGGTATAGAGGCTCTCTACCAGGGCACGGCAAGCTACATCACTGCTCCTAACTTCTACGTTACTCTGGCTGTGGCATGAACATAGCCCTCAACATTTGTGGGTGGTCCAGGGTGGCACGCAAAGGAGGCGTTCCCATGCTGCTGAAAACGTATCTGTTGCGTTCGCCCGCTAGTGCGAGCTCCAATATCACCACGCCCTCGAAAGCCTCAGGCAAGGCAGGCGTTACTTCCACGATGCGGGTGCTGGAGGAGGCGGTCAAGCGCACTGCCTGGGTAGTGCCGGGCACCAGTTCCTCCCCAGCAAGCCCCGAGAACTTCACCTCAAGCTCTGCTTCAATAGTGGGACCATCGTTCAGCGCCCACACTTCGACCTGCAACGGCTCGGCCTGCGAGAATGGTATGCCTCGATAGCGCGCCGTAGGGAGCAAAGGCCGGTAAGAGCCCTTTACCGCGAAGTACGCCAGCTTGGGCCTGCCCCCGTACTCGACGGCTGACGTGCAGGCGACGTTCGGCCACGGCTCGTTCAACTGCCACGGGTAGATGCCCACCGACTCGGGCCACCTGCGCCGCGTTTCCTCGATGTAGTAGCGCAGCGTCTCAGCCTGGAGCCACTGGCTGGCGAGCACCGCAAGCTCTTCGTCCTCGATGAGGCCAAATAGCTGCTCTACCGTTACGCTGTGGTCCCACCAAGCCCCGCCATGATGCCTCCTCGCCGGGTTAGTGGGCAGCCTGGGTGTACGGTGGCGTGGCGACAGGTAGCGGTGCTGAAGCGCGACACTTGCCTCACCAGGCGCGCCCGTCTCGGAATGGAGTAAGGGACGTATAGCGTTGAACCGCCAGTACTGAGGCCCCGGCCACCGCTGGCTGTACTCCCACGGCCCGTGCACGTCCCACATGTTGGTGTTGCCATGCTCCGGGTCGGCGTCGAACGCAGGTCCGAGGGGAGAGCTTGGCCGGAAGGCGCGGTCGGGGTCGTGCTCGGCAATTACCGAAACAAGGCGCTGCGGGTACGGGTGGTCCATAGTGAGGGGTTTGCCGTCTTCGCCTGTAAGCTCGTTCCCGCCACCCCACAGGGCGAGGCTCGGGTGGTTGCGCCGGGCAGCCACCACGTCACGCGCGTATGCCTCCAAGCGGCCGAGGTAGCCGGGGTCCTTCGGCGGGGTGTTGCTTATGCCTGCCGAGGACAGGGCGAACTCCTGCCACACCAGGATGCCCAGACGGTCGCACTCGTTATAAAAGGCAGGTGTTTCGGGGTCGGCCCCACCCCAGAGCCGCAGGACGTTCACGCGGGCCTCTTTCGCCAGCCGGAGGAGCTTGCGGGCCAATGGTACGGCGCGAGGTCCACCCATCGAATCGGCGGGCACCCAGTTCCAGCCGCGCTGAAAGACGCGCTCCCCGTTGACGACCAGCGTCAAGGGCCACTCCTCCTCCGAGCCGCCGGGCCTCGCCTCCCAGGTGACGGTGCGCAAGCCAAAGGTGGACGACACCACGTCCGAGCCGTCGGCGCATTCAGCCCTGACGCTGTAGAGGGGCTGGCCGCCCATACCGTTGGGCCACCAAAGCTCAGCGGGCACCAACTCAACCGAAGCACGAGCAACACCGTCCACACCGGCTGAGACCATCGCGACAGCATGTGTCCGCCTGCCGCGACTGATCGTGAAGTGTATTTCGGCCCCAGGAGGCCCATCAACTTGCACAGACAGGTCCACGGTTGCACGGAGCAGGTTCGGGGCGAGCCTGGGACGCACCCATAGGTCACGCAGTTTCGATCGCCCGGTATGTCGCAACCGCACTTCACCCAGGATGCCCATTGACACGAGGCGCGGGGCGAAGTCCCAGCCGAAGCCCATGCGGCCCCGCAGGCTGGTGGTGCGCTCGGTCCAGCCAGTCTGCGGGTCTTCCTGCTGCGGGGCGCGCACCACCAGGAGCATCTGGTTCGAGTCTTCGCGCAACGCGGGGCCAATCTCGAAGTCGAAAGGCGTGCCGGGGCCTTCGTGCTGCCCTACCAGCGTGCCGTTCAGGAAGAGCATGCAGCTATCGGCCACCGACGCAAACTCCAGGAAGACGCGCCTGCCGGGGGGCGGAGGTGGCATAGGGAAGTTAAGGCCGTACACCCAATCGCGGTGCTCCACCCACTCGGCAAGGCGGCTGTTGAGGTCGCGGTAGGGGTCGGGAAGCTGCCCGGCCCGCCAGAGCGCCTCCTGCACCGACATGGGCACGGGCACCTCCAGCCATGTCGAGAGGTCGTGCCTGCGCTGGGCGCGGGGCGTCCATATCCACTCGTTGGGGTTGTCGTCGCGCAGCCGCCAGCGTGAGGGCAGGCTCTGTAGTAAGTCGCCCCCACGCCGCCCCGCCTCCGCGACCTGCTCTACCCCGCCACTCATTGCTGCCTCGCCCGACTGGCGGCGCGACTACTCGCCATCGAGTCGCCACGCCGCGATTGCGAACGGAGAGAGTGTGCCGCCACCTTCAGCGGGCGTTTCGTCCAACCGCACCCTGGTGCCGCGTACCTCCGCCTGACGTTCTGCCAAGGTGGGGTTGTGAGCGTGCAAGGTAGCACCTTGCCCATTCTCCGAGGGCTTCAGCGCGCTCACCACCAGCAGGTCGTCACCCTCGAAAAGGCTGCGCTCGGCGGGCGCGCTCCCCGCTACCCACTGCACCGGGAAGGTAGCGGGCGGGCGCAGGAACTGCTCGCACTGCGCCGGGATGGAGTCGGCTGCGCCGGGGCCGAAAGGCAGGAGCGCCAGGCCCCACTCCTGCGGGCCGAGGCACTGCGCGTCCGGTGTGGCGATGTAGGGTCCGGCGTGGCCGGGGCGAGGCTCCAGGTCGTCCCGCGACAGGTAGCCTACCCCGCGCAGTAACGTCATCGCCACGTCCACGCCGTCTTCCACCTGCCGCACCGCCGATTCGTATAGCCCTCGCGCCAGCACCGCCAAACCCGCGCCGTCCGCGTCCTGGGCGGCTACCCAGCCTCGGAAGGGGAAGTCGGGCAGCCTCTGCTGGGGCGCGTTGGGCGAAGAGTGGTCCACCTCGAAGGCGCGGTCCTCGACGCCGAAGGGCGCGCCCGAGTGGGCGGTCTCGGCACCCGGCACGTGGGCGATCAAGCGCAGGTCGTAGTCGCGGGCCGTGTTCAACAGCGACATGTCTATCTCCACCCGGCCACCGAGCAGGCGCACGGCCAGTTTGCCCGTCAGTTTAGCGCGCCCGGTGCGACTCTTGCGGTTGGCGCGCAGGCGGGCGGGCACGGTCACGCGGATGGGCAATTCCAGCAGGCTGCCCAGGCCGTCGGCGCTGACCTTCGCCCTTGCCACGTCGGGAGCAAACAGCACCGGCGCTTCTCCGGGCACGGGGAAGGCCGTGTACTCGTCGCCCGCTTCACCCGCGTGCGAGAAGTAGACCGGACCAAAGGTGCGGCCCGACGACTTGTCTTCCACGTACAGGCCGCGCGCGTCGGCCCACACCCGCAGGTCGCCCTCGGAGATTTCGGCGCGGGTGGCGTCGTGGTCGGTGAAGCGCGCCCCAGGCTGCAAGTTACCCTGCGCCCGCTCGATCTTGAGTATCTTATACCCGGCGCGCGGGGCCTTCACCTCAAGCTCTATATCGGCATAGGGCAGGTAGTAGGTCTCAGGCGACACGCGACGCTCGTCTATCCAGGAGGCGGGCGCGGCCAGGTGCGCGTAGGCGGTCTTAGCCATCGTGGCGAAGGCGTCTTCCAGGCGGTGGTAATAGACGTGCTCCTTGCCCCTGCGCAACACTACGTAGGGCACGTCGCTGCCGTCGGGGTCTACGATGCGGAATCGTGGCATCCCTGTGTCGGGGCCGTGCAGCCGCAAGCGAAGCCTGCCCACGCCGCCCGTCAACCCCACCACACCGATTGCCCCCAACTCACCCCGCACCGAGGGGTCCAGGGAAGCGGCGAGACGCTTGGCCCCCCGCTGTACCGCGTCTATGGCTACCCTGTGGGCGCGGTCGAAGCGGGTGAACATCTCCCGGTGCACCTCGTCTATGCTGCAACCCGGTATGGAGTCGTGAGGGTGGTTCTGGGTCAATATCTGCCAGGCCCAGCGCAGGTGAGCGCGGTCCGAACCGCCACCCGACAACTCGGCTAACGCCTGCAACGGCTCGGCCACACCCAGCAACAGCGCCTCTACCTTCTGGTTAGCCTGCTTCAAGGGCACGCGGGTGCCACACACCGACGCAGGGCACACAGCCAGGCAGGGGTCGCGCTGCTCGCCCCTCACCGTAGGAATGCGGTCGCCAAACGGGTCGAGAAGTGCTCCCATCTCTTCGAGAGAGCCAATTCTAGTCGGGAGGCCGAGTTGCTCGCCTATCTGTTCGGCAAGCCAGGGCATACGCGGGCTGGCGGTGAAGTGGTCACAGCCGACGACGAACAGCCTGTGGGGGTGTGGCTCGCGGTCCTGCTTCTCCGCGATGCCGGGCAGTATCTCCCTCAGGTAACGCTCCGGCTGCACCACGCCCATCGCGCCTTCGCAGTAGCCTTCTATGGGCCGCATGGTCAGCACGCGGCTGCCGTCCGGCGACTCCCACCAGAAGGTGCCGCCTTCGTTTTCGGGGTGAAAGCCTCGCCAGGCGAACGCGTATTGGAGGCCAAAGTGCTGTAATAACTGGGGCACCTGGCCGATGAAGCCAAAGGTGTCGGGCAGGTGGCCCACGGGCATAGGCTCGGCCCCGTAGCGGCGGGCGCTCCAGAAACCGATATGCAGGTTGCGTACGAGCGACTCCGGGTCGGGCAGGAACGTATCTACCGCCGTGTACCAGGGGCCGATCTTGATGCGGCCCTGGCTGACCATGTGCCGCACCCTCTCAGCAGCCTCCGGGCGCACCTCCAGGTAGTCGTCCACCATGATCGTCTGACCATCGAGCACGAAGCACCGGAAGTCCTCGTCGCGCTCCAGGATGTCGATCAGCCCGTCCATCATCGCCACCAGGCGCATGCGGAACCCCTCGAACGGCAGGTACCACTCGCGGTCCCAGTGCGTGTGCCCAATCACGATACCCTGCGGCTGCACCTGCCCTGATTCAGCTGTACCGGCTTGCGGTCTCTCAAGAGCCTGCACCATATCGGAAGCCTCCTGTGTGTTGAAGTAGTTGTAGTGACGGACGATAGACGATAGACGATAGACGATAGACGATAGACGATAGACGATAGACGATAGACGATGGGAAAGATGAGGACTGAGGACTGAGTACCAGCCATACATCCAACCCTTCATCCACTTTGCGCGTCCTTAGCGTTCTTTGCGCCTTTGCGTTTTCGTCTCCTACCATCGCCCATCGTCTATCGTCTATCGTCCGAGAAAAACTTCCCTTTTTCGAAGAACGGGGCTTCTCCCCGCTGTACGGCCTCATAAGCGTAGACGTACATCGCGGCCGACCAGCTTTGCCGGGCGAAACCCATCGGCCTGCCGCTCACCCCGTGCGCCCACTCGTTGAACTCCCACTCGCCGCGTACGCCCTGCCGGTTCAACTCAGCCAGGCGTTCAAGCTGCTCGGCGGCGCGCTCGTGCATGCCAGCCGCCACCAGGGCCGCGACGTAGAAGCCGCCGATGAAGGGCCAGATGCCCCCGTTGTGGTAGTGGAATGGCTTGTTCAGGTCGCGCAGGAGCAGGTAATCGCGCCAGTCGGGGTCGCCCTTGTGGATGGGGTGGTCGAGGGCGCGGATGGGGTACGGGCTGTTGAGACCGGCCCCATGCAGGTAGGTCAGGATGCGGGTCGCCTGCTCAGGCGAGGCCACGCCCAGGAGGATAGCCAGGCAGTTGCCGAACGTGTCGCACCTGTCGCCGTAGCTGCGGAAGCCCATGTAAGGCAGGTAGTAGGGGCGCAATACCAATTCCGTCTCGACCAGGCGCACGGGGTAGAGCCACTCGCGCCTGTGCTGCTCGATCCAGGGCCAGTCCTTGGGCGCTTCCGGCCCCACCCACAGCAATTGGTTGATCTTCCAGGCCGTTTCCCGCGCCGTGTCGAAGTAGTGGGCGGCGTCTTCGCCCAATGCCTCCGACATGTGGCCCATCGCACGCCAGGCGGCGGCGTACAGGGCGTTGGGGAGGAGGGAGTTGTAACGGTTGGGGAAGAGGTCGGCCCAGTCCTTCGCCTCGTGCACTTCCAGCAGGCCGCACTCGTTGGAGTCCTGGTACCGCAGCCAGAGGAGGGCGCGCTGGAGAGAGGGCCACGAGGCGCGTAGGCTGTCGAGTTGCCCGGTAGCGCGCCAGTTGGCGTAATGACCGAGGATGAACCAGAGGTTGTTGTCTATGCAGCCCGCGTGGGCGGTGTCGACCACAGGCTCGCCCATTTCGGGGCCGAGTGACCCGCCATGTGCGACCAGCGCCGCGTCCTTCAGGCCGGGGAAGCCGACGTTGTGAGGCACCTTGCCGAGCTCGCTCTGGAACCGCTCCAGCGTCTCAAGCGAGCGCAGGTGGATCTCGCGGCCCCGGTCCAGCAGCAGGAGCGCCAGGCCGCAGATCATGCTGTCGCGCGCCCACACCTGCTTGTAGGCCCCTCCCCCACCGCCGAGCAGACCCAACTCGGACCCGTTCGCCAGGAGCACCTCTTCCGCGCGCCCGCGCGCCTCCTCAACGAGAGCAGAAGACGACGAAGATGAACGGTTGATGGTCAGCCTCCTCGCTGCAAACTGGGCCGGGGATGCACGCGCTACTACGCACATGCGCTGTACAGTGTAATACGTTATGGCAAGACAGGCAAGGCACTTTCGGGATCTAGGATAAGGCAGTTTCAAATAGGTCTATGTGACAATTGCAAGGTCCAGGGTCGGACTTTGTCATTCTGAACGTAGTGAAGAATCTCGTCTCTCTTGCAGATGTTGCCTTTTTCCTGCAAGAAAATGCGGCCCGGAAGAAAGGTGCTACTTGGGTGGAGAGGGACGAGATTCTTCACTACGTTCAGAATGACAAGGTCGGGGCTTGGTTGCCTGTATCCTGCACTGACACTACCGAGACTACAAGGAACGGATAAGGCAGAGACAAGAAGAAAAGTTCAGCAGATATTGGATGGCGGTATGCTTCATGCTGCGAGAGCAGGGGTGTAGTCCAGTTGTTGATACTGGGCTGCTTGCGTGCTGTTATTACCAACATGGAGGGGGACCGAATATGAGGAAAATCGCGGCTTTGGCAATGGCGTTACTGGCTCTGTTGGCACTCACCGGAGGGTCCGCACTGGCCCAAACGGACTATGAGACGACCGTGCACGCCTTGAACGAGCAGAACAACTCGGGCCAGTCGGGTACTGTCACCTTCTCTCTCGCCGAGGACGGTACGTCCGTCAGGGTGGAGATCAACATATCGGGCGGCTCTGAAGTACCGCAGCCCGCTCACATCCACACCGGCACCTGCGACAACCTCGACCCCAAGCCCTTCTACCCCCTCAACAGCGTCGTGAACGGCAGGTCAGTGACGGTAATCACCGAAGCGGACATAGCTAACCTGGACTACGACCTGTACAACCAGTTCTCGGTGAACGTGCACAAGTCGGCAGCCGAAGCCGCGGTTTACGTCTCCTGCGGCGAGATAGTGCCGGGTGGTAACGTCACCGTTGGCATGCCCAGGACCGGCGGCAGCGACAACATGGCCCCGATGCTGGCTCTCGCCGCCCTGGCGCTCGTGGCAATGGGCACCGTACTCTCGTTGGCGAGGCGCAAGGCATAGCTTGTTTCATAACTAGCGGCGCGCACCCAAGCACGTGCAAGTCGTTGTAGGGGCAGGCCCCCGTGCCTACCCTTGTTTGAGATTTGCAGCAAAGTGCGCCTGCCCCTACAACACCCAGATCCTAGAAGTTGTACTACTTAGGCTCCTTGACACCCTTCTAAACCGCCGCTTATAGTAATTTCATGCTTGTGTAACATCGCCCTGCCCGCAACTGACTATAATGCGGGCTTGTTTGTTTTCGGCCACGAACGGGTCAAGCCTAGCTCTTTCAGAGGAACGCGCAGATATGCCGGAGAACACCACCCCAACTCCTGTACTGGTGCCCGACCGCCCTCACCCTGTGCGCCTGCTACCGGGCCTCTATCAGGTCGGCGGCGGCTACCTGAGCCACTCGCGCGACGCGGCCAGCTATCTCATCCGGGACGAAACCAGCGGGGAAGGCATCCTGGTGGACTGCGGGAGCCACTGCGGAGCCGAGGCGGTGCTCTCGAACCTTCAGCAGGTGACCGACACGAAGTTAATCAGGCTTATCATCGGCACGCACGGGCACTGGGACCACGTAGAGGGCGTGACCCACCTCAGGGAGGTGGGCATCGACGCGCCGTTCGTAATACACGAGTTGGACGCCGAGCACGTCCGCACCGGCGACCCGGACTTGACCTGCGCGGGCTTCCTCTACAACGAGCACTTCCACGTCTTCGAGCCGGACGCGCTGTTGCAGGGCGGAGAACACTACCAGCTAGGCGACTTCGACATGGAGGTCATGCACCTGCCGGGACATACGCTCGGCTGCATAGGCATTAAGATGCTATACGCTCGCACGGGCCAGGTAATCTTGCTGCCCGGCGACTCGATACAGGGCGGCTTCAGCACTCGCATAAGGTCCGATCTCAACCAGTGGAGACAATCGGTGCGGCGGCTCATGTCCGAGCGGATAGACCTGCTGCTGCCCAACCACCTGCCGCCCGGCTCGCAAACATCCCTGCTGGCCGACCTGCCGAACCGCCTCGCCAGGGTCTACAGCCAGCTAGAGACAGACTTCTACAGCTTTTCCGACCACCAGCGCACGCTGTAACGGCCATGCGATTACAGCCAATCGTCTTCTTGGTTGCACACGGCTGTTTGGTTTATAATCCTCAAAAGCTGCTCGATAAATGCCATCGCGCACGCAGGCCCTGATGGTCATGTCCACACACCAACCGCCACACTGACCTTACCACTCCAGCGACGGAGCCACTATGACCACAACGCAACTCCCCCACAGCCTCGAACCGGGCGCGAGCCAGGTTGCCGCGTCCAACGGCGACTCCCCACCGCAGTACACGGGCATCGTAGTCAACCACACCCACTGGGACCGCGAATGGTACATGCCCTTCCAGCGATACAGGGTGCTGCTCGTGGACGTGGTGGACATGGTGCTCGACACTCTAGCCACCAATCCGGGCTTCGAGGGCTTCATGCTGGACGGGCAGACGGTGGTGGTCGAGGACTACCTGGAGGTGCGACCCGACAGGCGCGAGGAGTTGGAGCGGCACATCCGTAACGGGCGTATTTCGGTTGGCCCCTGGTACGTCCTGCCCGACGAGTTCCTGCCCAGCCCCGAGAGCCTCATCCGCAATTTGCTGCTGGGCCGCGAGCAGATGCGACAACTGGGCGCGCCCCCCGGCCTGGTCGGCTACCTGCCCGACACCTTCGGCCACCCCTCGCAACTGCCGCAGATACTGGCCCGCTTCGACCTGAATAGCACCGTGGTGTTCCGGGGCGTGCAGTACGACCGCAGCGAGTTCATATGGGAAGCGCCCGACGGCACCCAGCTGCTGACCGTGTACCTGCCCGGCGGCTATTACAACGCAATGGAGTTGGCCCGCGCCCCGCGCTTCTGGCTGGAGGAGCGCATGGCCCCTATGATAGAGCAGGCCACCCGCTTCGCCACCACCCGCAACGTGCTCCTTATGAACGGCTGCGACCATTTCCTGCCGCAGCCCGCCACCCAGGACATAATTGAGGAAGCCAACCGCCGCCAGCAGACCGTCAGGCTGCGGCAGGGCACGCTAGAGGAGTATGTGGCGCTCGTCATGGAAGCCGAGCCGGAGTTGGAGGTCAAGAGCGGCGAGTGGCGGCACAACCGGCCCTCGCGCATTACGCCGGGCGTGCTGTCCGCCCGCATGTACCTCAAGCAGGCCGACTTCCGCGCCTCCACCCTCCTGGAACGCGGGGCCGAGCCTTTGCAGGCCATGTCGTGGCTGTTCGGGGGCAAGCACGATACCGGCCTGATGAGCACCGCCTGGCGCTACGTCTTGCAGAACCACCCCCACGACTCCATCTGCGGGTGCAGCATCGACGCGGTGCACAGGGACTGCGAAGCGCGCTTCCGCTGGGCCGAAGAGATCGCGGGTGACCTGGTGGAGCGCGGGGCTGCGGCCCTCTCCAGGCGTGTAGCCGCTCCACACGGCCCCGGCCTGGTCGTGTTCAACACGCTCGCCCGGCCCCGCACCGCGACTGCCCACATGCGCCTGCACTTCCTCGAACCCGGCACCAAGTTCTACCTGACCGACGCGGCAGGGAGCCGCATACCTCACCAGGAAGTCAGCAGGCGGCCCATGAAAGTGGAATGGGACCCCCAGCGCGAAAGCTTCTTCTGCTCCGGCCGGGTCTACCCCGCCACAGTCGTGACGGCGGTGGATAGGAACGCAATCGGCGGGCGGTGGCAGCGATGGGTTGGCGAGGAAGTGGAGGTATTATTCCCTGCTAACCTCCCGGCGGGCGGCTATACCACCGTGCGAGTCCTGCCTCAAGAAGATGGCGCGTTAGATGACGCTGGCAATACTTCGACAAGCCCCGGTGTCACGTCAGGGCCTAACTGGCTGGAGAACGACCTTGTCCGCGTAGAGGTAGCCGAAAATGGCTCATTTACGCTCACAGACAGAGAGACAGGCGAGACTTACGGGCCGCTGAACGTCTTCCTCAGCGAGGCCGACCGGGGCGACGAGTACAGCTTCTGCCCCGCCGAAGCCGACGAGCCGGTGGATAGCCTGGGTTGCACCGCCTCAATCGCCCTGGTCGAGGAAGGGCCATTGCGCGCCACCCTCGAAGTAAACCTATCGATGCGATTACCCGCGGCGCTGACAGCCGACCGCACCCGGCGTGTGGACGACCGTGTAGAGGTGCCTATTCGCAGCCGAGTCTCCCTCACCGCGGGGGAGCGGCGGGTCGAGGTGTGCACCGACGTGGAGAACACCGCCCGCGACCACAGGCTGCGCGCCACCTTCATGACCGGGGTGCGTACCGAGCACGCTGACGCCCAGGGCCAGTTCCACGTCATGCGGCGGCCGGTGGGCTTGCCCGAGGAAGAGCGCGCGCGAGTGCCGAGGTTCGATGAGGAGCAGGAGGTCAGCTACCACCCGCAACGCGCCTTTGTGGACGTTTCGGACGAGCGCCGAGGGTTCGCCCTGCTCAACCAGGGCTTGCCCGAGTACGAAGCAGTGCCCTCGGACGAGGGTGTGTGGCTGGGCGTGACGCTGTTGCGCTGCGTCGGCTGGCTGAGCCGCGAAGACCTATCCACCCGCTACAAGCACGCAGGCCCGCCGCTGGAAACGCCGGAAGCGCAGTGCCTCGGCAGGTACACCTTCGAGTACGCGGTGGTGACCCACTCCGGCGACTGGCTGCAAGGCGGCATACCCTCCGAGGCCGAGTCGTACGTAAGCCCCATCTTCAGCGCCCCGGTCCAGGCAAAGGGTCCAGGCGGGCGGCAGATGGGCGTGCTGGTGGTGGCCGACAACGCGGTAGACGCGGTTGGAGAGAGTGGGGAAGTCACTCCCGACGATGGCAGCACCACCCAGCTAATCGAGGAAGCTCCCGCGCTCAGTATCCCCAACCCGGTAAGTAGCAACGCGGTCGCACAATGGCCCCTCGAAACCAGCTTCTACAGCCTCTCACCAGCCGAACTGCTGTTCAGCGCGTGCAAGCGTAGCGAAGACGGCAAGTCGCTCATTCTGAGGGTCTACAACACCGCGCCCTATCCGGTCGATGCGACATTACAGCTTGCGGTGCCCGGCACCGTGCGCCTGGCGAACCTGGCCGAGCGTGAAGTATCGGACCCACTGGTGCCGTGGGAAGGCGCATCGTCAGGCAGCCGCACCTTCCGCTTCGCCGCCAACCAGTACGAAATACTCACCCTTTCCATCAGGAGCGAGCAACAACCGTGACACTGAACGAAGCTTCAAGCGCCGGGGGAGCACCCGCGAACCCCACTGAGGCGCAAGAGTTGGTGCGCCGCCACTTCCTCGAAAGCGCCGAGGTAAAACGGCAAATGGCCGACCTGCTGGCCGAACCCGCGGCTGAGGCGGCGAGAGTGATTGTGGCGGCTTTGCAAGGCATGCGCAAGGTGCTGGTATTTGGCAACGGTGGGTCGGCGGCGGACGCGCAGCACTTCGCGGGTGAGATGGTAGGGCGCTTCAAGCTCAACGGCAGGGTGGCCCTCCCCGTGCTCGCCCTCACCACCGACTCGACCGTGCTCACCTGCGTCGCCAACGACTTCTCGTACGAGGAAGTGTTCAGCAGGCAGGTGGAAGCATTCGCGCAGCCCGGCGACGTGGTGCTAGGCATCAGCACCAGCGGCAAGTCGCAAAACGTGCTCAGGGCCTTGCGCGCCGCCCGCGAACGGGGAGCCACCACTATCGCGCTGCTGGGTGGCGACGGCGGTCTCATCGCGCCTGAGACCGACGTGCCCATCATAGTGGCTTCCACAGACACCACCCGCATACAGGAATGCCACATCACCCTCATCCACGCCATAAGCGAGCTTGTTGAGGCGGAAATAACCCGCACCCCCGGCCAGGCAGGTACGGATGGAGGGCAGGGTTGAGAGTCGAGGAGTCGGCGGAGGCAGTCCTTATCGAGGGGAGCGGGTACAAGCTATCCATCTCCCGACAGCAGCCTACCGCCGAACTTGAGCTAAACGGCAGGCGTATCTCCACCCTGAACCTGGCCTCCGCGCTTGATGCTATGGACAGCCTGGATGAGAACAGCGCCCTGGACAGCCCCAACGTGGCGCGGGAAGCCGAGGGCGTAACCGTCACCTGGCGCGGCAGGAGCGACCGCTGGGAGCAGAAGGTGGTGGAGTTGCGCGCCTGGGAGGACGGCTTCTCGTACGGCTACAGCGTCACCGGCGAGGGCGAAATAGACCGCGCGCACCTGCTGCGCACTCGTCTGACACCCTCCCCCGCCCACGATGTGCGGGTGTTCAACCCCGAGCCGAACAGCGGCCTGGTTCGCTACACGGGGCAGCGTTGCGACCAGAAATGCACCTGCCACATCTGCAACCCCGATCAGCTTGAGGAAAGCCCAGAACACCCCGTTCCCCTGGATTTCATGACCATTACGGTGGGACGTGACAAGACCTACCACGGCGGCAACTGGTTCTTCACCCCGTCGCCATTCTGCTATGCCGTGGAAGGCGCGGACAATTGGCTTGCTATGGGCGTGGCCGCCGAGCCGGGGAGCTGGAATTTCAGCGACATGCACTACCCTGGCGACGGCTTCGGCTTCAGCCTGGTGTACGACGGGCACGAGTCGGTATGTGGGACGTGGAATAGCCCCAGGCTGGTATGTCTCACTGCCCGCGACGAGTACCATGCCATAGCGCGATATTGCGACTGGCTGCGCGAGCAAGGCTTGGTACCGACGCAGGGGCGTGGCCCGGTGCAGGATTGGTGGCGACAGCCGATCTTCTGCGGCTGGGGTGAACAGGTCTCCCAGGAGGTACACCTTGGCGAGCCGAAAGCGCAGGCAGGGTGCATACAGGCGCGCTACGAGCAATGGCTAGTCACGCTTGACGTGCAAGAGGTAGACCCCGGTACCGTGGTGATAGACGACAAGTGGCAGCTTTCCTGGGGCATGAACGACATTGACCTCGACAAGTGGCCCGACATGAAAGGCTTTATCGCCGCGCAACACCAGCGGGGTAGGCGCGTGCTGCTGTGGCTAAAAGCCTGGGAGCCGGAAGGCCTACCACCGGAGGAATGCATCCTCACGCCGGACGGCAAGCCTGTGTCGGTGGACCCCGGCAACCCGGCCTTCGCGGCTAGACTGGCGGCGCAGGTACGTTACATGCTGCGCGACCTGGACGCCGACGGCTTCAAGATAGACTTCACCCACCTGATACCCAGGGGTGCCGGTATCCGTTCCGCCGGGGGCAAGTGGGGGCTGGAGTTGATGCGGCAGTGGCTGCTAATCGTCAGCGAAGCCGCCAGTGAAGCCAAGCCCGACGCCCTGGTGATGACCCACACGGCCAACCCCTACCTTGCCGACTTATCGGACATGCTCCGGCTGAACGACGTAGCGGGCCTGTCGGACATACACGCCAGCATAATCCCCGACATGCGGCACAGGGCGCGTATCGCCCGCCTCGCCTCGCCCTACTGGCTGCTCGACTCCGACAACTGGCCCTGCTCCAGCCGCCCCCAATGGCGAGAGTACGTGCTGGCCCAGGCCACCGGCGAGTTCGGCATCCCCTCCCTCTACCACGCCGAGCGGCTCGGCTGGAGTGCCGTAGACGAGCCTCTCGATGAAGAAGATTACGCCACCATCCGGCGTTCGTGGGAAGAATACCGGCGGACGATAGACGATAGACGATAGACGATGGGAGACGGAACCGCCAAGACGCCAAGGACGCCAAGACCCCGCCAAGATTAGGATTGTTGGCTACTATCCCTCAACTCAAAACTCATAACTCACTTATCGTACATCGTCCCCACAGGAGCACTCTAACTATGGACCTGCGGCAAAAGATCGGCCAACTGATGACGATTGAGATACCGGGCAAGCAGTTGACCGACGAGACGGCAGCTTTCATCCGGGAGTGCCACCCCGCGTGCGTGGTGCTGTTCGGCTCGAACTGGGCGGGGCCGTGGGCCGGTAGTAAATTGATAGCCGATATGCAAGCTGTGGCTGCCGAGTCTGGAGACGCGCCCTTACTGATATGCATGGACCAGGAGGGCGGCCAGGTATCTCACCTGCGCTACCCAGCAGCCGAGATGCCCAGCAATATGGGGCGGGCTGCGGCGGGTGGACCTGAAGTCGCCGGGGAGGCCGCCGAAATCATGGGCCGGGAGATGGTGCGACTAGGTATCAACCTGGCTTCGGCGCCCGTGGTAGATGTCAACACTAATCCGGCTAATCCGGTGATTGGGACTCGGGCCTTCTCCGACGACCCCAAACTGGTGGCGGCGTGCGGCGTGGCCGCGGTGGAAGGACTTCGCCGGGCAGGCTGCCTCAGCATGGCGAAGCACTTTCCCGGTCACGGCGACACCTGGGTAGACTCACATCTCGATCTGCCGGTGGTCGAGCACGGCTGGGAGCGCATGCGAGCGGTCGAATTGGCTCCGTTCCGGGTCGCTATCGAGGCGGGAGTGGACAGCATCGTCACCGCCCATGTCATTTACAGGGGCATTGACGACTCCGGGCTACCCGCCACACTGTCGCACAGGATCATGACCGGCTTGCTGCGCGAGGAGCTAGGCTTCGAGGGCGTGACGTTCGCGGATGCCCTGGTGATGGACGCTATCGCCAGGCACAACAGCGCCTACATCCCGCCCGCCGCGATAGCCGCCGTGCGCGCCGGCATGGACTCCCTCATGGTGTTCGGCAGCCTGGAGTCGCAAAAGCGTTGCTACTATGGCTTGCTGGGTGCCGTGGAGTCGGGCCTCATCTCGATGGACCGGCTGGACGAAGCGGCGAGGCGGGTGCAGGCGCTCCGAGAGAGGGTCGCCCCCGCCCAGCCCGATGCTACCTGGCCCGATATGGAGCACCAGCGTGCGGCCCGTCGCATAGCCCTGTCGGCGGTCACTTTGGTAAGGGACGAACAGGGCCTGCTACCGCTGACGGGCGACGGCGAAGGGCTGGGGCTGGTGGAGTTCGCCTCCGGCAGGCTGTCACCGGTTGAGGGTGGAGGCAACGAGCCGCTAACCGGCTCCACGTTGGCGTTCCTGCTGGACCGGCACCTGCCCCGCGCCCGGTACATCGCCCTGCAATCGAGCGTGCCCCATAGTCAGGAGCAACTAAGGGCTTTCCTGGCGGGCTGCGATCGTGTGCTGGTGGCTACGCGGCAGGCGTGCCTCGAACCACGCCAGGCCGAGCTATTGCGCCTCATCGCGGACACCAACAAGCCCATCGTTCACGCCGCCCTGCGCGCGCCCTACGACGCGGCCCTGGAACCACGCATCGGCACGGTGCTGCTGACCTATGGCGACCAACCCACAGGTATCGCTGGGCTGGTGGACGTACTCACGGGTGCGGCCACCGCGCAAGGTAGGTTGCCGGTGCGCCTGCCCTCAACCGTGGCGGCAGTATGAGATGCCGCGTTGCACAGGAGCCTGTGTAGCGGACGGTACGAAAGCAGGACACCAGAATGCCGTTGGCCCTTGTCATTCTGAGCGCAGCGAAGAATCTCGTCCCTCAGCACATAGTGGCACCTTTCTTCTGGGAGCAGTTGTGTATATGAAAAGGGCAATACATAGGTGGAGGACGAGATTCTTCACTGCGCTCAGAATGACAGAGGGGGGCAGGGTTCCAATATCCCTCTTTGAAATAGCCCCACCTGGGAGGTAGCTTGCCGGTGAGCGTGTCGAACTCTCCTATCCTGGGCATAGATGTAGGCGGCACCAAGCTCGCGGCTGGCGTAGTCGGCGACGACGGCGGGGTGCTGTCCTACGTGCGAGACGCCACGCCCTCCCATCTCGACGGCGAAGGCCTGCTCGACTTCTTGCTGAGGCTGGCGAGGCAAGCGATAGACGAAAGCAGCAGCCCACCCGTGGGGGTAGGCATAGGCTCCGGCGGGCCGATGGTCTACCCGGAGGGCATAGTCTCGCCCCTGCACATCCCCGCCTGGCAAGACTTCCCACTACGCGCGCGAGTCGAGTCCGCACTGGGCCTGCCGACTGTGCTCGACAACGACGCGAAGGCGTTCGCGCTCGGTGAGGCGCTGTTCGGGGCGGGCAAGGGTGCCCGGTGCATGCTCGGCATGGTCGTGTCCACCGGCGTGGGCGGAGGCATAGTCGTCGATGGCAAGCTCGTTGACGGGGCGACCGGCAACGCGGGCCACGTCGGCCACGTCCTGGTGTCGAAGGATGGCCCCCGCTGCTACTGCGGAGGCCACGGTTGCCTCACCGTCTACGCTTCAGGCACGGGTCTCGCCGCACGAGCCAGAGAAGCATTGGAGCAAGGCATCCCCTCCAGCCTGGCAGCGCTGCCCATTGAGCAGGTGACCGGGGAGGCAGTTGCCCAGGCCGCCGCGCAAGGCGATGCGCTCGGCGTAGACCTGATGCAGAGCGCGGCCCAGGCTCTGGGTATGGGCATCGCCAGCGCCGCCAACTTGCTCGATCTCGACCGCGTCGTGATCGGAGGCGGCGTGTCCCAAAGCGGCGATTTGCTGTTCAAACCCTTGCAGGAGGAGCTGCGCCGTCGAGCTACATTGGCCTTCTCGCGGCATGTGGAGGTACGTCGCGCCAAATTGGGGCAAGAAGCGGGTGTAATCGGCTCCGCAGGTCTTGTATTTCAAAGCATTAAGTGAGATATTAATCAGAAATTCGTGCGTGAATTGCGTTGACAAGCGGCATTACAGGATTTATCATACTACACGCTGCCGTAATAAGGGGGCGCAAAATGAATGGCCTTCATATCGTCAAATGATAGCCCTTCCTAACAGAGGCGGCACGCGGCGTAGCCACAGCGCGACAACGGAAGCCCTACACTTCCACCTGGTCCCGGTAGAAAGGGGGTGAGCAACTCAATCTGAGCACTGGGCCTCTTCTCAAACTTCAACATAGCGCAGAAATTCAACAACTCTCCAGAACATGAGGAGGAAAGCTATGAACAATAAGTCAACGATGACTGGGTGGCGACGCATGGGCGCGCTGCTGCTCCTGAGCAGCTTGGTACTTGCCGCCTGCGACTCGGGCACTCCTGCTACACCTACCAACCCTGCGCCGACTAACACCACCGCTGCCGAAGTCGCCCCTACTAACACTACCGCAGCAGAGGTGGCTCCTACCAATACCACCGCGGCTGAGGAAACGGGCACCGGACCGCGGCTCAACAAGGACGTTTCGGGCGAAGTCGAATTCTGGCACCACTGGTCCTCGCCCGTGCGCCGCAACGCTATCCGCCGCGTTATCGCTGCCTGCGCCGTGGAACTGCCCAACGTCAAGGTGACCGAGGTCGCCAAGCCGTTCGGTGAAGTCTGGACCGCCAATACAGCCGCCGTAGCCGCCGGTTCGGGTATGCCTGACGTGCTCGTGTCCGACCGGCCCAAGCTGCCGCAGGACGCCGCCAACCAGATCTACACCAACCTGGGAGAATGGGCGGAGCGCGATGGTGTGACCGGCGAGCAGTTCTGGCCCTTTACCTGGGAGCAGACCCTCTACCAGGGTGACACTTACGGCATTCCCTTCGAGACCGACGTGCGCGTGCTCTTCTACAACAAGGTAGCCTTCACCGAGGCCGGTCTAGACCCCAACTCCCCACCTAAGACCTGGGCAGAGTTGGAAGCCGCCGCCGATAAGCTAGACAAGAAGAACCCGGACGGCTCGTGGGCGCGTATCGCCTTCTTCCCGCTACAGGGTAACATTAGCCCTGAAATCCTGGGCTACACCAACGGCGTTGAGTGGATCAGCGAAGACGGCACGGTCAACATCAACACTCCCGAAGCGGCCGAGACCCTGGCCTGGTCCAAGAAATGGGTAGACCGCTACGGTGGCTGGGAGAGCATCCAGGCCTTCCGCGCCGGGTTCGGGTCGCCCCCGAACGATGCCTTCATGTCGACCAAGGTCGCCATGATCGTGGACGTGAACGGCTACGCTTCACAATTGAACTTCTACAACCCGCAGATGGATAAGGCCGACGGCAGTGGCCGCACTCGCCTCGACTGGGGCGTGAGCGACATCCCGTACAACAAGCAGAAGGCTTCGTATAGCGGTGGTTTCTCGTTCTCGATCCCGCGTGGCGCGGACGGTGCCGAGGCAGCCTGGGAGTTCATCAAGTGCGCGACTGGTAAGGAAGGCGCGGCCTCATGGTCCCGCGACACCTACGCCATGGCCGCCAACGTTGAAGCCGCCCAGGACCCGGTGCTCGGTTCCGACCCGATCTGGAAGTTCTTCCTCAGCGCGATGGAGTACAGCCGCTCTGGTACCTACCTAGAGGCATACCCCAACTGGGGAGAGCAGCTCAGCCAGCGTTACGAGAGGCTCTGGAAGGGCGAGATCACCCCTGAGCAGCTTCTGCAAGAGGCCGAGCAGGGCATCAAGGACGAGATAGGCCAGTAGTCGGTTACTGACTAGGGTAGCCTCTAGTTCATGCTGAGAATCGGGGGCTGGCAACTGGTAGCAATAGCTGCATGTGCCGGCCCCCGTTCGAATCCATAGAGGTCTACCACCCACCCCTGGAAGGGAGGTCGTTATGGCACTGGCAACTTCGAGCCAGCCCGCCGCGAAGCCCAGGTGGTCGCTGACTCCTAGAGCGCGAGAAGGTATCACCGGGTGGCTGTTCGCCCTGCCGTGGGTCTTCGGTTTCTTTCTCTTTACACTGGGACCGATGCTCTTCGCGGCCTACACTAGCTTCACTCGCTACAACATCACCACGCCCCCGCAGTGGGTAGGCACCAACAACTACGAAAGGCTCTTCCGCGACGACAGGTTCTACACCGGCCTCGGCAACACGCTCTGGATGGTGGTCGTCAAGGTGCCGATTGTCATCATACTGGCGCTCTTCATCGCGATGCTCCTGAACGTCGAACTACCAGGATCGAAGTTCTTCCGCTCCGTATTCTACATGCCCAGCGTGCTATCAGGTGCGCCCGCGGTCTTTTTATGGCTCTGGATCCTCTCGCCAACGGGCCTGGTGAACAACTTCCTGGAGATCTTCGGCATCAAAGGCCCTGCCTGGTGGGCCGATGCGAACTGGACCAAGCCGGGACTTGTGGTCATGGGCACGTGGTGGATAGGAGGTAATATCCTTATCCTCCTGGCCGGATTGAAGGGTATACCCAACGACTTATATGAAGCGGCCTCCATCGACGGGGCTACCGGGTGGAGCCGGTTCCGCTTCATTACGCTGCCGATGCTCTCCCCGACTATCTTCTTCCAGATAGTCACCGGCATCATAGGCACGTTCCAGATTTTCACCACGGCCTACCTGATAGCCAGTTCCAACAGCACCGGCACATCGGGTGCCGAATCGCTGGCAAATGGAGGTCCGGGCCAGTCCCTGCTGTTCTACGTGCTCTACCTGTACAACCGCGCCTTCGGTAAGCAAGGCATCGGCTTCCAGATGGGCTACGGGACGGCGATGGCCTGGATACTGTTCCTGATCATACTGGCCGTCACGCTGGTCCAGCTGTGGCTGGCAAAGCGCTGGGTCCATTACGAGACGGAGGGTAAGTAGAGATGGCTACCATAATTGAGCAACAATCTACCATAGCCCCTCCCGTTGAAGAGACCGTCCAGAAAGAAAAGCTCCACGTACCGCGCAAGCCGATGTCGCCCGGCAAGTTCCTGGCGTTCCTGGTGTTGAGCGCGATGAGCGTGCTCTTTATCGTGCCCTTCATCTGGATGCTCTCCACCTCCCTTAAGGGCTTCCATGACCTCGCGGGCACGAACTGGATACCGAACCCTATAACCTGGCAAAACTACGTCGAGGCGTTTGGCTACGGCATGTGGCCCCGCTGGGCGCTCAACTCGATCACGATTACGGTGCTGTCGGTGGTCGGCACGGTGCTTTCCACCTCCATCATCGCCTACTCGTTCGCCCGCCTGCGCTGGCCGGGACGCGACCAGGTGTTTGCCATAGTGCTGGCTACGATGATGTTACCCGGCGTGGTCACGATGATCCCGCAGTACATCCTCTTCTCGAAGCTGCCCGCGTTCGGCTTCATGGGTTCGGAGACCTGGGTGAACACCTTCCTGCCGCTGGTGGTGCCCGCCTTTACGGGCAACGCCTTCTACATCTTCCTGCTTCGCCAGTTCATGCGCGGTATCCCGATGGAGCTTTCCGAAGCGGCCAGGATTGACGGGGCCTCCGAGTTGCGCATCTGGTGGAGCATCGTAATGCCCCTGACCAAGCCCGCGCTCGCGGCCGTGGCTATCTTCACGTTCCAGCACGCCTGGGAAGACTTCCAGGGTCCGTTGCTCTACCTGCCGAGCGAGCAGAACTACACGCTGCAAATCGCCCTGCGCTTCTTCGAGGCGGCGGCCGGTGGCTCCCCTGCCTGGAACTGGATGATGGCGGCGAGCCTGGTGGTGATGCTGCCGGTGCTGATTATCTTCATCTTGTTCCAGCGCTACTTCATCGAAGGCGTGACCCTCACCGGAATGGGCGGACGATAGTTATCAGACGATGGACGATGGACGATGGGAGAGACGGAACCGCCAAGACGCCAAGGACGCCAAGAGCGCGCCAAGAGGATGAAGGGTTAGATGTGCGGCTGCTACTCAGTCCTCAGTCTTCAGTCCTCAGTCCTCATTACTCCCATCGTCTATCGTCCCACAAGGAGGAGCACATGTCTCTGTTCGATGAAGACGGGAAAATAAGGGAGAACAAGCTGGAAGGTCTGGTTGACAACTTGCCAAGCGCGGGCATTGTCGGGGACAACAGCGCGACGGAGGGTTCCGACTTCGACAGCAGCCTGGACGAGAGCCTGGTCAGCAACATAGGCTTCATCGCCGCCGGGCAGACCGCCGCGAACACCCTGGGCAACGCCGGGACTACCGCTGCGCAGGGCAGCACAGCGCCTGCGGGTGCGGCTGCCATCGCGGGCGGGAGCGCGTTCGCCCTCGAAGACGACATCGCCGAGGAAGGTGCCCCCGCCAGCTCGGACAACACCGACGCCCCCGACGACTTCACAGGAGCGGGCCGGGAGAAGGGCGGTATGGACCCCACGGACCGTCTGTCGGATTAGTTGAAACGTGGTTCTGAAACGTGAAACGTGATGCGGTTAGGGTAATTTAGTTCTAGGTGAGTAATAGGGCCGCGGGGTATTCCTTCTGCGGCCCGTTATTATGCCTGTGCCAACATGCGATAAGGGGGAGATTGTTACGCCGTGCCGAAGATTAGAGAGGTATTGATAGTACCGCACACCCACCATGACCTAGCCAGCCTGCGGCTGGAGCAGCTATGAGGCTAAAAGAGCCAATAGGAGAACTGAGGGCATGAACGAAGAGCAAAAAGTCATGCCGAGCAGAGCTGCCGCGCTCCAGAGCGTCCATAAAACGGTTGAAGAGTACGGTTCCACGCTGTTTCAGCTTCCCGGCAAGTCGAGCAGGCTGCCCTGGCTGCGTAAACCCCCGTGGGCCTATACCATCGGCCTGTACCACACCTACGGCCAGCCGGAAATCGTCGTAGTGGGCGTCGAGGGGCCTATTGCCTCGCGCATCCTTGAGGGCTTCAAGGACATGATAAAGGCCGGGGAGGCGCTGGAAACCGGGAAGGAGTACGAGGAGTTCAGGGAGGGGCACAACTGCGTCCTTCGTCCGGTGGACAGGTCGAATTACCGCAACTACCTCGAATGGGCCACGCTTTTCTACGGCGAAGGAGACTTCCCCGCCGTGCAACTCGTCTGGTCGGACCCACAAAGACGCTATCCGTGGGACCCCGGCAGCGAGTTCGAGAAACGGCTAAGGGGCTTCCAGCCACTGCTATTCAGGGGGTGAAGAAAACCAACAAAAATGGCCCAAAATAGGCCATTTTTGTTGGTTTTCTGATTACCCGTCAAGCCAGGTTTATCACCAGCAGTTTAGGGTCCGTCATCTCCTCGATGGCGTACTTCGGGCCTTCCTTGCCGAAGCCTGACTGCTTGATGCCGCCATATGGCATGTGGTCCATGCGGTAGGTAGACACGTCGTTAACATTCACCCCGCCCACCTCTAGCTCCTCAAAGGCGCTAAAGATGCGCTTGATGTCGCGTGTGAACACGCCCGCTTGCAGGCCGTAGCTGCTGTTGTTCACCGCCTCTACCGCCTGGTCGAAATCGTCGTAGGGCTGCACCGTCACCACGGGGGCGAATATCTCCCGGTTGTTGACGCGCAAATCAGGCCCCGCCTTGACTACGACGGTGGGGCGCACCACCCCATCTTTCACCTCGCCACCGGCCAGGCACTCCGCCCCACTCGACAGCGCCTCGTCCAGCCACTCTTTGACGCGCTCGCTGTCCTTGGTGGTTATCACCGAGGCTACGTCCGTGTCCTCGTCCAGCGGGTGCCCCACCTTGAGGGCATTCACCCTGGGTACGAGCTTGTCCAGGAACTGTTGGTACACAGGCTCGTGCACGAAGATGCGCTGCACGCTGATGCAACTCTGTCCCGCGTAGGAGAAGCCGCCGAAGATGCACCGCTCCACGGCATAGTCGAGGTCGGCGTCGGAGTGGATGATGACCCCGGCGTTGCCGCCAAGTTCGAGCGTGACCTTCTTGCTCCCTGCGCGGCTCTTTAGGTCCCAGCCCACGGTAGGCGAGCCGGTAAAGGTCAGCAGCTTGAACCGCTCGTCCTCCACCAGGGGTGCCGAGTCGCTGCTTTGCAGGTGGAGGATGCTGAGGGCCTCCTCGGGCCAGCCCGCCTCAAGCACGATCTCGCCCAGTTTTAGCGCCGAAATGGGCGTCTGAGACGCCGGCTTGAGCACGATGGGGCAACCCGCAGCGATGGCAGGGGCGATCTTATGCGCCACCAGATTCAGAGGGAAGTTGAACGGCGTAATCGCGGCGACGGGGCCGACCGGGAAGCGGCGGATGATGCCCTGACGGTTCTCGCCGCCCGGCAGCGCGTCCATGTGTATCACTTCGTCGTTGATGCGAGTAGCCTCTTCCGCCGATACGCCAAACGTCATGGCCGCGCGGCTGACCTCCAGCCGGGCCAGCTTTATCGGCTTGCCCGCTTCCAAGGCGAGCGAACGGGCAAGGTCCTCGCTCCTGGCGGTTACCGCATCCGCTATCTTGCGCAGAATGGCCGCGCGGCGGTGGCTCGGCAGCTTGCGGGTGACTTTCAACGCCCTGACGGCGGCGCGGGTGGCCTCCTCCAGATCGCCCGCCCCTGCTCGGTGGACGGTGGCTACGGGCGCGGCATCGTAGGGGCAATAGACGGTGTAGGGGGTGCCCTCGCGCCACTGCCCGCCCACTATGAACTTGAATTCAGGTAGCCGTTCGTTCTTGGTAACTGCTGTCTGCTGGTCTCGATCTGTGCTTATCATATCGCCCTCGCTACTTTCTCAACCCGCAACTGGGTAACTCGCTTTGCTGATGGCGTGCTTACTAATTTAGCTCTCAGCGTTATCCGTGCCACTCGTGCCTGCAACCTGCAAGCCGCTGAATTACGGGACCAAGTCCCACCCTGTCATCCTGAGCGTAGCGAAGGATCTAAGATGCTCCACTTGCCCCTACCTTGGACCTTCTGCACCCTGTCACTTAATGTTCAACAGCGTCCCTCTTCACCTTCTTGAGATCCTTCGCTACGCTGAGTGGATCGTCTTGCAAATAAGTTTCATTTCCTGACGAGATCGTAGGGGCACGTCCCTGTGCCTGCCCTTGTTGGAAGACGTACCAGGTGCTGATCTCTACCAGGGCAGGCACACCGACCTGCCCCTACAAACGTGTACATTACTTGCAAGATGATCCACTCAGGATGACAAGGGGTGTTTGGTCCCTTTGCATGTACAGTTTGCAGCTTGTGCGGTAGTATTATGTCTACTCAAGTGCTGCCGAGGGCGGCGATTACCGCGTTGGCTACCTGGTCGGTGGTGGCGGTGCCGCCGAAGTCGGGGGTGAGGATTTCGCCCCTGGCTACGACCTGCTCCATAGCCTGCATGACGAGCCGGGCGGCCTCCGTTTCGCCCAGGTGGTCCAGCATCATGGAGCCTGCCCAGATGGTGGCGAGCGGGTTTGACAGGCCCATGCCCGCTATGTCGGGGGCGGAGCCATGCACCGGCTCGAACATGGAGGGATAGCGGCGCTCAGGGTTGAGGTTGGCGCTGGCCGGTACGCCCAGGCTGCCCTGTAGCGCGCCACCCAGGTCGGTGAGTATGTCACCGAAGAGGTTGGAGGCCACGACCACGTCCAGCCGCTCCGGGTGGAGCACCATCAGGGCGGCCAGCGCATCCACCAGCATGCTGCGCCACTCGATCTCCGGGTAGTCGGCGGCTACCTCGGCGCATACCTCGTCCCACAGCACGGAACTGTACTGCTGCGCGTTCGACTTGGTGGCGCTTATGAAAGGCGCTCCAGGCCTGTTCCCGCGCGACCTGGCAAGCTCGAAGGCATACCGCACCACACGCGACACGCCCGTGCGGGTGAACACGGTCGTCTGGGTGGCGACCTCCTGTGGCCTGCCGAGGTGGCTGCGCCCGCCGTGCCCGCTGTATTCCCCCTCGCTGTTCTCGCGCACCACCACGAAGTCTATCTCGTTGGGGCCTTTGTCCCGAAGTGGTCCGGGTATGCCTTCGAGCAGGCGGATGGGCCGCAGGTTGATGTACTGGTCGAAGCCCTGGCGGATGGGTAGCAGCAGGCCCCAGAGGGAGATGTGGTCCGGCACGGTCGGGTAGCCCACGGCCCCCAGGTAAATCGCGTGGAACGGCTCCAACTGCTTCAAGCCGTCGGCGTCCATCATGCGACCGTGTTGGAGGTAGAACTCGCAGCCCCAGGGGAAATGTTGGGTGTTGAGGCGAAAGCTGTCGGTCAGCTCGCCCCCCGCACGCAGCACCTTCAACCCGGCTGGTATGACCTCGTTGCCTATGCCGTCGCCCGGTATCAGGGCGATGTCGTATTGGTTCACGTGTTGCTCCTGGGTGAAGCTAAGGTAAGGGGGTGGTGGTTCCCAAGTGTGAATTGTGTGCGTGGTAATTATACAGTGTAGGCGGCCTTGTCGGGCATGAGGCTCGTAAGAAGATAACACCTGGCACAATATTCCAGCATGGCGGCAATAGGACGTTCCAGCATGGTGGCAATAGGACGTTCCAGCATGGCGGCAATAGGACGCCCGGCGATTGAAATAGCGGGCTACACAGAGCAAAGTCTGCCCTTCGGCAGACTGATACATCGAGGAGAATCTAATGAGGTCTTACAAGGTGTATTAGTCCCCGCAGGGGACTCTGCAATGTGTAGCCCGTGATTTCAATCGCCGGGCGTCCTATTGCCGCCATGTTCCTTTTGTCTGAAGGGGAACGGCTTGTAAGAATGAACCAGTCCCAAGGATTTAGCATGATACTGGTCGCTCAGCTCTAACCACTATATACTGTCGCAAGCACTTTTCACGCCCAAACCGAACAACCATCAATACGCCCAACGAGGTACCTTGCCATGACCACACCTACGCCAACCTATCTTGATACCAGCCTCCCATTTGCCGAGCGCGTGCGGGACCTGATTACGCAGATGACGCTGGAAGAGAAGATCGGCCAGTTGCAAAACAACACGCAGGGAGTGCCGCGCCTGGGCATCCCTGCCTATAACTACTGGAACGAGGCGCTGCACGGTGTGGCCCGCAACGGACGCGCTACCATATTCCCGCAGGCGATAGGCATGGCCGCTACCTGGGACCCGGCACTCATACAAAGGGTTGCTTCGGCCATTGGTGACGAGGCCCGCGCCAAGCACCACGAGGCTATGCGTCGCAACGGCTTCTCGCGGCTGTACCAGGGGCTGAACTTCTGGTCGCCAAACGTCAACATCTACCGCGACCCGCGCTGGGGGCGGGGGCAGGAGACCTGGGGCGAGGACCCCTACCTCACCGGGCAGATGGGAGCCGCGTTCGTGCGGGGCATGCAGGGCGACGACCCGCGCTACCTCAAGACGGCGGCCTGTGCCAAGCACTACGCCGTGCACAGCGGGCCGGAAAAGCATCGACACGGCTTTGACGCCCGCGTGAGCCTGCGCGATATGCACGAGACATACCTGCCCGCCTTCAAGGCGCTGGTCGAAGCCGGGGTGGAGTCGGTAATGGGTGCCTACAACCGCACCAACGGAGAGCCGTGCTGCGCCCACCCCTACCTGATAGGCGAGGTGTTGCGCGGCCAGTGGGGCTTTGAGGGCCACTTCCTATCCGACTGCGGGGCTATAGACGACATTTACAAGGGGCACGGCTCGGCAACCGACGCGGCTTCGGCGGCGGCCCTGGCGCTCACGCGGGGGTGCGACCTCGAATGTGGCGGCTCGTACAAGCACCTGGGCGAGGCGTTGGAGCGCGGCCTGGTGACTATGGACGACATAGACCGGGCGCTGTCGAGGGTGCTAACGACCCGCTTCAAGCTAGGCATGTTCGACCCACCGGAGCAGGTGCCCTACGCTTCGACCCCCCTCAGCGTGATAGGCAGCGAGGAGCACCGGGCGCTGGCCTACGAGGCGGCGGTCAAATCGGTGGTGCTGCTGAAGAACCGCAACAACATCCTGCCACTCGGACCCGACGTGCGGACCATGCGGGTGCTTGGCCCCACGGCGGCGGACGTGAGCGTGCTGTTGGGCAGCTATCATGGGCTGAACGGCACGCTCACCACGCTGCTGGAAGGCATAGTGGCCCGCATGCCGGAGGGTCTTGCAATGGAGTACAGACAGGGCGTCCAGTTGATCCACCCCAACACGGCCACACAGGAATGGCTGTTCATCCCCAGGTCGCAACCCGACGTAGTGATCGCGTGCATGGGCGTGACCCCTATGCTCGAAGGGGAGGAAGGCGACTCGATAGCCTCGACCGAGGAAGGAGACCGCGCGGGTATCAGCCTGCCCCAGGTGCAGGCCGAGTTCGTGCGCAAGCTGGCGAACGCGGGCGCGCGGGTGGTGCTGGTGCTGACGGGCGGCGGGCCTATCGCGCTGGGCGACCTGGAGGAGCTGGTGGAGGCGGTGGTGTTCGCCTGGTACCCCGGCGAGGCGGGCGGGCTGGTGGTGGCCGACGTCCTGTTCGGGCACGTCACGCCCTCCGGCAAGCTACCGCTCACCTTCCCCCGCTCGCTGGACGACCTGCCGCCGTTCGATGACTATAGCATGCAGGGTCGCACCTATCGCTACGCCACGAAAGAGCCGCTCTACCCCTTCGGCTTCGGCCTGAGCTACACCCAGTTCGCCTACAGCGACCTGCGAATGGAACGCGAGCAGGTTGCCGCCGGTGGGGACCTGTCCTTCAGCGTCACGCTGACCAACACCGGCACGGTTGACGGCGAGGAGGTAGTGCAGGTCTACGTGAGCGCGTTGGACCGGCCGGGCGCGCCTACCAGCAGCCTGGTGGCCTTCCAGCGCGTGGCGTTGCGTGCGGGCGAGCGGAAGACATTGGCCTTGCAAGTCCCGTCGGAGCGATTGACGCTGGTGGATGAGGAGGGCGTAGCGCGTGTAGTGCCGGGGCGGATGAGAGTCACCGTTGGAGGATGTTCGCCCGGAACTAGGGGAGTGGTGTTGGGTGCACCTGAGCCGGTGAGTGGAGAGTTCAGTGTATCGACAGATAGTGAGAACTGAGGCAAGCACGTACTATCAGGAACAGTAACGACAGGATGCAGGAGGCAGTCGTGAGCGCGTTCCGTGAGTCTCATGGGGCAGAGTTGGAGAAGATAACAGATTTATTGCCTGGTTTCGAGCCGAGCGATTTCGGGTTTGCTGAAGTATGGGGCTTCCGTAAGGACCCACACAAGCCAGACCGGCACAGTGCTAAGGACCACTACCACTGTGTCGTTTATGGTCTGGGTGTTGACGGCACCAAGTATCGCTTCTCGTGGGATGAGGATATAGACGGCGATATTTCAGGCGGACACACGGTAGACCAGGAAGTTAATACGATTGAGACATGGCAGAAGTAGCATAGGCACGAACCAAAGGAAAGGCTTTATCCAGCCTCAACCATAAGCTCACGTAGACCCGTGGCAAACAGTGAAAGATGAGCGCCTCGTCAAACTAAGCAAATACCTCAGTACGTGCTAAACACAAATGACACGTTGAAGGTTCCCTTCTGCTTGGAGGTGAGAACAGGTAATGGAGACTGGCTGATGTGCTCCCGATGCTGCTACAGTGACACGATATACAGCATGCGCCGCATCGTCGCTGATGTACATTGCCCCGTCCTTGCCGAAGACCACATCGACCGGACGGCCCCAGACATCCCCATTAGTGTGCCAGCCGCTTATTATCACTTGGTCGCCGAGACCCATCCTTCCAGGGCGAAGCGACACGAATCTCACATCGTAGCCCACCGGAGGCTTGCGCAGGGGAGGCTCATCGCCCTGGCTGAGGGCGGTGCCATGCATGGCAACGAAGATGCTGTAGTCATACGCTTTAGGAAGCTGTCCGCCACCGTTGTAGAAGCGGATGCCGAGCGGAGCAATGTGAGCGTGGAGAGGCACCGCCGCACTGTCTCGTCCATGGCAGAACTCCGCAGGCTTGTTGAATTGTGGATCGGGCTGTAACGGCACGCCCAGGCAGTAGGGCCAGCCGTAGTCACCCCCGGCGCGGATGGGTGTGAGCAGGTCTGGTGGGAATTCACTGCCGCGCTGGTTGCGCTCGTTCACCGAGGCCCAGAGCCTACCGGTGCGGGGGTCCACGTCAATGCCTACGGCATTGCGCAGCCCGCGGGCGTAAACTTGCCCCTGACTACCGTCTTCGTTGAACTGCATGATGGTAGCCCGACGCGGGTCACCCTGCTCGCACACGTCGCAGTCTGAGCCGATGCTGATGTACATCTTGCCGTCGGCGCCAAAGGTGATTGAGCGTGTGTCGTGGTTCACGTCCTTGACCAACCCCTGGCTCATACCGATGGGAAGTTCAGCTACCCGCTGGCCCTCACCCCGTGCCTCTAACTGCCCTGGGGAATAGGGGAAGCGCAGCACCTCACCTTCGCACGCTACATAAAGGAAGCCG
Source organism: Chloroflexota bacterium (assembly GCA_030914045.1). Classification (GTDB taxonomy): domain Bacteria; phylum Chloroflexota; class Chloroflexia; order QHBQ01; family JADMIH01; genus JADMIH01. Next base: position 144,926 of record JALZHG010000001.1, read on the forward strand.
TTGCGGAAGGCGAGCCCGTGGGGCTTGTGCAGGTCGCTGGCAAACACTTTCGTCTCATCTGCCACACCATCCGCATTGCGGTCGGGCATCACCAGCACCTCGCCGGTGCGAGTGGAGGACACGAAGAGGTCACCGTTAGGAGCCACGGCCATCATCCTCAGGAAGCGTCCTGTACCAAATAGGCTTATGCGCATGCCAGGCGGGCCAGTCATGATGGGCGGCTCGGTCCATTGTTCATCGCGTTTGAACTGCTCAGGCACGACAAGCGCGGTGCGAGCGTTAGCCTGGGGAGGCCATTGTAGTGGGAAGCCACCAAGTTGCACTCCAAGCAAACTGAGCAGCACCTCATGCTGAGTGCCCCTGTTCTCGGGGTGGTACTCAAAGCGATTGCGCTCAAAATACTGCACGGTGTAAGTCTTACCGTCGGTGGGACTCTTCTCCGAGAACTCCTCGCTGATGGGAAAGCCGTAGATTGCGAGCGCGCCGTGCTGCTCCCAGTACTTGCGGAAAGAATTGCAGACACTATGTCCGGTCTCGGGGAAGTACTGGCATTGACTGTTGCGAGGGTTAGGTACAGGTCGGAAGGGGGCCTCCTGCTCGCGGCCACGGGCGAGGTCACGCCCCAGCAAGCCGAGCAGCACACGATACTGGGAAGCTGCGATTTCGGGGTGATACTCGAAGCGGTTGCGTTCGAACCATTGGGTGATGTACGTCCTACGGTCGGTCGGACTGACCTCCATCGTCTCGGGCGTCAGTGGGTAGCCGAACTGAGCCAGTCCACCGTGTGCTTGCCAGTAATCTAGGAAGCCGTGGGCACTGGAGAGGGTCATGCCGGTCTGTGGGAAGGTGATCTCCGCCTGCGCGCTGCGAGGCTGCCCCGCCTGTGCGGTGCCCGAAACCAACCCGCTCAAAAGAGCCGACGTTAGCAACAGTCTGGTTCGCAACGGAATCCTCATTGTGCTAGCTCCTCTGTCCACTGACGATTTGTCCTGCACCGACCATGCTGTATGTTTGTCGTCCTCAGACTTAACGGTCTTGCAACTCCGTGGTTCGAGGTACAATTCTCATGACTCCTCGCAAGATAGAGGCCCAGAGTGGGCACCAACCATGTTTGACTTTTGTTAGTGCACATACCCTAGCGTTCTTTCTATTGACTGAAGTCCATATCCCCTCCACGGACAACTGCTGTTAGCCCAGCTCTACGAACCTAACGTATAATGAACGTCAGCTACTACTTCGTTCCCTGCGGCTGTACCCGGCAACTTTCGATGCAAGATAGCTGCTGTTGCTATCTTAGCACTTCTCAACAGCAGTGGATGTTTCGTAGGCCACCCGGCAATCAGGCCGATTTCTCCGTGTGTCATTCATCCGCCACTCACTGAACGCCGGGGGCGGACACCTGGCGCTGCATCACCTGGGGCAGTAAGCAAGGTATACCCCCGCACCGAGGTCTGAAGATGTTAGAGGTAGAAGGCTGAACTATGCCCGGTAAACAGAGTTCAAAACACCTGAGGTGGCTTCCGCCCGGCGCAGGCGGGGAGGCAAACTTCGACATCCCCGCGCATGAACCGCCGCTCGCACCGCGTGACGAGGCTGTCTTCCTGCTTCACACCGGGGCCGAGATTGAGCACGCCCTGCTGGTGCAGTACCTCTACGCCGCCTACTCGCTGAAGTCACCCAAGGAGGTGCCCCAGGAGCATGCGGGCAAGGTGCGCGCCTGGAAGAAGACCCTGTTGGGCATCGCCAGGGAGGAGATGGGCCACCTGATCACCGTTCAGAACCTGCTCAGGTTGATAGGTGGCCCCTTGAACCTTGAGAGGGAAGATTATCCGTTCCGCAGCCAACTCTATCCCTTCCCTTTTAGACTAGAGCGGCTCAGCAAGGAGTCGCTTGCCAAGTACGTAGTGGCTGAGATGCCCTATTTTGCCGACCCGCCGGAGGAACTGAGACACATAGTCACCAGGGCAGCTACGGCCAGCACCATGGTGGTGAACCAGGTGGGGGCAATTTATGCGCGGGTCACGCAGCTACTGGCAGCACCGGACGAAAGTAGGGAACCACGTTTAGCTGATGAGGACTTTCTGCCCGGAGTGAGGTCACACCAGGCACATTACGATAACTGGGGCGGTGAGGCCTCGGTGCTGGTGCCGGAGCTCTATGATAGGGCGGGCGCCTTGAAGGCCATTGCCGAGCTTGCGGAGCAGGGTGAGGGGCTAGAGGACGCACAAGAGGTCCCATCACACTTTCAGCGTTTGCTAGCCATTTACCGCGAGTTCCCTGAGGCTGGAGAGTGGGAGCCTACCTACGCGGTGCCCGCCGATCCCAACACCGGCACGAGCGATGGAATAATCGTGCGCGACCAAGCGGGCCGCATCACGCACCCGGAGGCGCTACAGTGGGCTGAGCTGTTCAACCTGCGCTACCGGCTGCTGCTTTCCTTCATAGCACATTTCCTGCAGACAGAGGGGCCGGTGCTGGACGCCAACGCTGAGTACACCGGGCGGGGCTACCTCAACCAATGGGCTTTTGACGAGATGAGGCGCATGAGTGACATAGCTATGAAACTAGCAAAGCTGCCGCGGGAGGTAGATGACCCCAATGGAGAAGAATCGCCCGGTAGGGCGGGGGCCCCGTTCGAGCTGCCTTACACCCTCAATCTACCCGATCGGGAGCCGGACCGCTGGCGCACTCACATAGACGTGCTGGAGGCCTGCTTGACGCTGGAGCAGGCAATCGCCGCATCGAGTGGGAGTGCGGACGACAGGCTGCTACGGGAGCTTGCCACGGAGGATGCCCATGCGATAGCTGTGGCCAGGGCGATGATGCGCGGTGAGAGGCTGCCTGGTAGAAACACCGGCTTCGCGAAAGCGGTGCGGTTGCTCGAGAGCGCCGTCCGGGGCTTCAGGGTAGGTGCCCACCACAACTTTTGGCGAAACGTCACGCGAGACGAGTTTGTGTCGATGAGTGTCTTCGGGTACCCGTTAGTCTCCAGGAGGGGCGACGGCAGCTTTGATGCGGCTGGTTCCAATCTGATCAAGGCGCTGAGGGGTGAGCCACCATTCGATGCGGCTGATCCTTCGGAGGATCCTTCGCGCCTTCCTCGAATGCCCGCTGAGCACCCTCCAATGGCCCCGGAGGCTATAGAGTACATCTACAGGTGGATAGAGGCCGGTTGCCCTGAGTGATTAGTTGCAGCAATGGATTACACGCAAGAGTATGTAGCCCAGGGGAGCATATATGAGTGTGTGGTCTCATCACAGTATATCCAGCTCTGGAATCCGGCCAAGTCAATACGCCTCCATCCAGAGGTCTAATAGCGAGGACCGAGTTCTATATTGTATAGGGTAGGAGCGACTTGACACGCTCCTACCCTCTTACTTGCCCTGCAACTAACTCATAGCCCGAATGAGTTCACCCCCAAGCCAACACAGCAGCGAGGCGCGATGCTCAAAGTTGCTCCCATCGCAGAGATCGTTCTACGGCTCGCTGCCAGTTGCTGTAGAGTTCCTCGCGTGAAGCGTGATCCATCTGAGGTTCGTACACTTCAGCGGCCGACCAGTTCCGGGCTATATCTTCCTCACTCTGCCAGTAACCCACTGCAAGTCCCGCCAGGTAGGCAGCGCCCAGGGCTGTAGTTTCGCCTACCGCAGACCGGACGACCCGTACTCCCAGGATGTCGGCCTGAAACTGCATAAGAAAGTTATTCACTACCATCCCACCATCTACACGCAACTCGGTGAGGGCCTCCCCGCTATCGGCAATCATGGCCTCAAGTACGTCGCGGGTCTGGTAGGCCACCGACTCTAGGGCGGCCCGTACTATCTCTGCGCGCCCGCTGCCCCTGGTCAGCCCCAGGATCGCCCCGCGAGCGTAGGAGTCCCAATAGGGCGCGCCCATGCCGACGAAGGCGGGCACGAAATAAACACCCCCGCTACTCTCCACTGAAAGAGCTAAATCTTCGGTTTGGGCGGCAGTGTCTATTATTCGCAAGCTGTCTCGCAGGTACTGTACTGCCGCACCGGCACTGAACACCGAGCCCTCCAGGCAATAAGTTATCTCGCCGCCAAGACCCCAGCCGATGGTAGTAAGCAGATTATGCTTGCTCGACACAGCCACTGGCCCGGTATTCATTAGCATGAAGCAGCCCGTGCCGTACGTATTCTTCGCCATGCCTGGTGAATAACAGGCCTGCCCAAAGGTTGCGGCCTGCTGGTCGCCCGCCGCTCCGGCGATGGGGATCCTGGCACCCAGGAAGCCGTTGACCGCGTAGCCATACAACTGGCTGCTTGGGTAGACCTCAGGCAATATAGTGGCGGGGATATCCAGCTCAGCAAGGATCTCTTCATCCCAGCGCAGGTCGTGTATGTTGAAGAGCATGGTACGGCTGGCGTTTGAGTAATCGGTGACGTAGTGGCTTCCTCCACTCATCCGCCAGATCAGGAATGTATCCACCGTCCCGAACATGAGCTTGCCACTTGCAGCCCTTTCAGCAGCCTCGGGGACATTGTCAAGTATCCACTTCAGCTTGGTGCCGCTGAAGTAGGGGTCAATTACGAGGCCGGTCTTGGCTTGTATTTCGCTGCTCCAACCTCGCTCCTTGAGACTATCGCAAAGCTGCGCCGTCCTACGGTCCTGCCACACAATAGCATTGTAGATAGGTCTACCGGTGTCCCTGTCCCATACCAGGGTTGTCTCCCTTTGATTGGCTACTCCAATAGCTGCTATCTGGCTCGGCGCGACGTTGCTATCCCGCAGCACCTTGCGGGCGACTGCGAACTGGCTGCCCCAGATCTCCTCAGGGTCGTGTTCTACCCACCCTGGCTGCGGGTAGATCTGCCGGAACTCGCGGCTGTCTTGGCCTACCACGTGCCCGGCGTGGTCGAAGATGATGGCCCGCGAACTGGTCGTGCCCTGGTCCAGCGCCAGGATGTACTTGTTTGCAGGATCGTTGCTAGTGTTCATGCGTTTTCCCCATTTCAGCCGTGCCCGCTGGAATTCTATACTGGAAGTTCTTGG